>NZ_MCAP01000005.1:0-118401 GCF_001858555.1 Salinicola sp. MIT1003 | reverse complement strand
GCTGCTGATCCTCGGCATGTTCCTGGAAGGCAACGCGATTCTGATCGTGCTTTCGCCATTGCTGGCTCCCGTGGCGGTCCAGTTCGGCATCGACCCGGTGCACTTCGGTATCGTCTTCATCCTCAACGCCTCGATCGGCACCATCACGCCACCCCTGGGCACGGTGATGTTCACGACCTGCAGCATCACCGGCGTCTCGATCGGCGCCTTCATTCGCGCGATCACGCCCTACTGGCTATTGCTGGTCGCCCTGTTGCTGGTGGTGACCTTCGTGCCGGCGATCTCGCTGACGTTGCCCAACTGGGTGTTCTGATCCGGGAGCGTGCCCTGAACGCAATCCGCCGAGTACGACCATGGCCGTATGTCGGCCTTTCCCGGTCGCGCGTTCGGCGGCCGGACAGGTAAGATGAAGTCGAAACAGCCAATGTTGACCATACGGCTCAACCCACTTCGAAGGCCGGGATTCGACTGACGTGAAGGACACCTCGACAACGCGTTCCCCACGCCGGCCCAGCGTCGCTGAAGCGCTGGTCAGGGAGATATTCGCCGGGCACTACCAGCCCGGCGAATTCGTGCCCAAGGAGATCGACCTCTGCGAGCAGTTCGCGCTCAACCGCTCGGCGGTGCGCAGCGATCTGCGCCAGCTGGTCGACGCCGGCATCATCGAGCGTATCTCCGGTTACGGCTCCCGCGTTCGGGATTATGCCGAGTGGAACATTCTCGACCCGCAGGTCACCGAGTGGATGGTGCGTTTCGCTACGCCCAATCCGGGTATCCAGCGCGAGATTCTGACGTTCCGGCTCGACGTCGAGCCCTACGTGGCGATGACGGCGGCCAAGCGCGCCACGGCGCGGGATCTCGTGGCGATCGAAGAAGCCTTCGAAGGCATGGGCCGTGACTTCCACAACCCCGAATCGGCCAACCGCGGGAGGCTTCACAGCGACCACGACGTCGCCTTCCACGTAGCCATCTTCAAGGCGACCCACAACATCGTCTGGAAGCAGCTATCGCACATCCTGAAGCCCTCGATTCATCTACTGGTGGAGACCTCCAACGTCAGCGCCAGCGATCCCGAGCAGAGCCTGGAGCGCCATCGGCACCTGATGGAGTGCATTCGAACCCGGCAGCCCCGCGAGGCCTTCTTCGCCTCGGTGGCGGTTTTGCAGGGAACGGCCGACGCGTTGGGCATGGAGATGCCGGAGACCTTGCTGGGCGAAGTGCCGGCAGCCGTCGAGCGCTGAGCGCCGCGCCGCGCGTGCCGGCAGCGCGATACCCAAGGAGCGCGGAAACTCGCATGCCTGCGATGCCCGCCTCGATCTCGTCAGAGGAGAACCAACATGGATTTCGGTATCAACGGCCGCTGGGCCATCGTCTGCGCCGCCAGCCAGGGACTGGGCAAGGGTTGCGCCGTTGCCCTGGCAAGGGAAGGGGTCAATCTGGTCATCAACTCGCGCCGGCAGGAGACGCTGGACGCCGTCGCCGAGGAGCTGCGCGCACTCGATCCGGCGATCGAAGTGCGTACAGTTGCCGGTGACATCGGCGATCCGGCCATCCGAGAAGCGGTGCTAAGCGCGCCGCCCCAGGTCGATATCCTGGTCAACAACAACGGTGGCCCGCCTCCCGGCGATTTCCGAGACTGGGAGCGGGACGACTGGATCGCGGCGCTGGACGCCAACATGCTTGCGCCCATTGCGTTGATTCAGGCCTGCGTCGATGGCATGGCCGAGCGCGGCTTCGGCCGGATCGTCAATATCACCTCGTCGGCGGTGAAAGCCCCGATCGACGTGCTCGGACTCTCCAACGGCGCCCGCAGCGGCCTGACCGGATTCGTCGCAGGCACCGCTCGCCAATCGAGCCTGGCCAGTCGCAACGTCACCATCAACAACCTGCTGCCGGGCGCCTTCGACACCCAGCGGCTGAGGGGTGGCATCGACAAGGCCGCCAGCAAGAGCGGCCGCACGCATGACGAGGTCGCCCAGGCGCGTCTGGAAGCCATACCCGCCGGCCGCTTCGGCAACCCCGAAGAGTTCGGCGAAGTCTGCGCCTTTCTCTGCAGCCGCCAGGCCGCCTACATGACCGGCCAGAACATCCTGCTCGACGGCGGCGCCTATCCGGGGACTTTTTAAGGCGCCCGAAGCCGCGCCATCTTCCTAGGCGCCCCAAGACGCGCCATCCTCCAAGGCGCCCGAAGCCGCGCCATCTTCCTAGACGCCCCAAGACGCGCCATCGTCCAAGGCGTCCGAAGCCGCGGCTTTATCTTGGTCGAGGCGCTCCGAGACGCGCCTCTCTCTTGGTCTAGGCGCCCGTAGCCGCGCCTCTGTCTTTAGCGCTCCAAAGTCAGCGCCGCTCTCTAGAGAGCCCGATGCTCACCTTCGCTCGTGGCTCGTGGCTCGTGGCTCGTGGCTCGTAGCTCGTAGCTCGTAGCTCGTAGCTCGTAGCTCGTCAGTGGTTGTCCCTCGGCAGATCCCAGGCAATCGCCCGATATTTGGTCGCCGGCGCGAGCGTCATGCCGCGGTCGAGCTGTTCGACCATCGAGCGCTGAATCTCCTGCCATGGGGTCTGGTGGTCGCGATAGGGATAGCCGCCGCTGGCTTCGAGCCTGGCGCGTCGCGCTGCCAGCTCCTCGGCGTCGATCAGCAGATTGGCTTCGCCGCGGTTGAGATCGATGCGGATTCGGTCGCCGGTCTCCAGCAGCGCCAGGCCGCCGTTCGTCGCCGCTTCCGGCGAGGCGTTGAGAATCGAGGGCGAGCCGGAGGTTCCCGACTGGCGTCCGTCGCCCAAGCACGGGAGCGATTCGATGCCCTGCTTGATCAGCGCTTCCGGCGGCTGCATGTTGACGACCTCGGCGCCACCGGGATGCCCCACCGGACCGGCGCCGCGCATCACCAGGATGGTGTTCTCGTCGATCCCGAGTGCCGGGTCGTCGATGCGCGCGTGGTAATCCTCCGAACCGTCGAAGACCGCGACCTTGCCTTCGAACGCTTCCGGATCCTCCGGATTGGAGAGATAGCGGCGCCGGAAATCTTCCGAGATGACGCTGGTCTTCATCAGTGCGGAATCGAACAGATTGCCCTTGAGGTTGAGGAAACCTGCCGATTCGACCAGCGGCTTGGCGTAGCGCAGGATGACGTCTTCATCCTGCGTTTCCTGGCCGAAGCAGTTGGCATGCAGCGTCTGGCCATTGACGGTCAGCGCGTCGCCGTGAAGCCGTCCTGCCGCCAGCAGTTCATGCACCACCGCCGGCACACCGCCCGCCCGATAGAACTCCTCGCCGAGATAGGCGCCGGCCGGCATCACGTTGGCCAGCAGTGGCACGTCGTGGCCCAGCCGCTGCCAGTCGTCGTTGGTCAGCTCGATCCCCGCATGACGGGCGATCGCGTTGATATGGACCGGCGCGTTGCTCGAGCCGCCCAGCGCCGAACAGACGACGATAGCGTTCTCGAACGCTTCACGCGTCAGGATGTCGCTCGGGCGCAGATCTTCCCACACCATCTCGACGATGCGCGACCCGGTAGCGTAAGCCACCATCGGCCGCTCCTTGTAGGGGGCGGGGATCATCGCCGAGCCGGGCAGGCTCATGCCCAGCGCCTCGGCCATCGAATTCATGGTCGATGCCGTGCCCATGGTGTTGCAGTGACCCACCGAGGGTGCGGAATCGGCGATTCGGGCCAGAAATTCTGGGTAGTCGATCTCGCCAGTGGCGAGACGCTTGCGCAGCTCCCACACGATGGTGCCGGAACCGACACGATCCTTGCCGCGCCAGCCGTTGAGCATCGGCCCGCCGGAGAGCACGATCGCCGGGATATCCGCCGTGGCGGCGGCCATCAGACAGGCCGGCGTGGTCTTGTCGCAGCCGGTGGTCAGCAGCACGCCGTCGAGCGGATAGCCGTGAAGCACCTCGACCAGGCCGAGATAGGCGAGATTGCGATCCAGCGCGGCGGTGGGCCGGCGTACGTTCTCGTGAATCGGATGCAGCGGAAACTCGAACGGGACGCCGCCCGCCGCGCGGATGCCTGCCTTGACCCGCTCCACCAGCTGGATGTGATGGCGGTTGCACGGCGTGAGGTCGGAGCCGGACTGGGCGATACCGATGATCGGCTTGCCGGAAGAGAGCTCTTCCAGGGTGATGCCGTAGTTCATGTAACGCTCGAGACACAGCGCCGTGGTGCCGGCGTGGTCAGGGTTATCGAACCACCAGCGCGAACGGAGTTGATCGGGGGTACGGCGGGGACGTTCGGTCATGATCGAGGCTCTCACAAACTTGTCACTGACTTGGCCGACGGGCCAGCGGCGTAAACGATCGCTGGCCCGGTCGGTACTGAAGCATCGGTGCGTTGGGTTGGCGGACGCTCAGAGCGCTTTCGCGGCTGCATAGCCGAAATCTTGCTCGCTCCCGAGCGTGTTGCGCAGCGGGCGCCCCAGGGCCGGCAGGTCGATCTCGTAGCGATCGCCAGGTTCGACCACGATCTTGTCGGCGAAGCTCAGCGTCGCCGTGCCGAAGAAATGGACATGCACGTCGCCGGGACGGCGGAAGTTGCGATACTTGAAGTGATGGTGCTCGAGGTTCGCCAGACTGTGGGCCATGTTGCCCTCGCCGGTCAGAAACGGCTTTTCCCATAGCGTGCGACCGTCACGCACGATGCGGCTGGTGCCTTCCAGGTTTTCCGGCAGTTCGCCGATGAAGAGCTCCGGGCCGAAGCTGCAGGCGCGCAGCTTGGAGTGCGCCAGCCACAGGTAGTTGAAGCGCTCGGTGACGTGATCCGAGAATTCGTTGCCGATGGCGTAACCGACGCGCCAGGGCGTGCCGTCCTGGCCGACGACATAAAGCCCGGCCAGCTCCGGCTCCTCGCCGGCATCCTGGGCGAACGCCGGGGACGGAATGTCGGTTTCCGGCGCCACCACGCAGTCGCCATCCCCCTTGTAGAACCATTCCGGCTGCGGCCCGACTTCTCCCGCCTTCGGCTTGCCGGCCTCGATGCCCATGCGGAACATGCGCATGGAGTCGGTGAGCTCACTTTCGTCGACCCCGCCTTCAGACGAGGACATAGCGGCAGCGTGCATCGCCGAACGGGTATCGGCGCTGCCGAGATGCGTCAGCCCCGTCCCCGTGACCAGGCAATGCGCCGGATCCGGATGCGTCAAAGGCGGCAGCAGCCGTCGCTCGGCAACGATCTGCGCGTAGTCGAGACGCTGCTCGATCAGCGCCGATTCGACTACCGAGGTCAGCGTCTTGCCCTCGTCGATGGCGCGTCTGGCCAGACCATAGACGCCCTCGTCGGCGTCGACGACCTGGACCTCCCGTTCATCGACGACCATCGCCACGGTCAGTTGATCGTCGTTCAGGCACTGTATCAGGCGCATCGTACTCTCCTCTCCATCGCTAATCGGTCATTGCCACCACGACGTCTCGACCACCCTGGCGGGACGTCTCGAGTTCATCATCCTGTCCGGCTCGATCACAAACGTCCACGACCTTTGCGCAATGCGACAAAGCGTGCCGGGTGCCTCCGCTGGGCAAACGGATTCCGCCACCCGACCTGACGCGACGCCTCGCGACACAACGACCACCGTTTATCACCTGACGCCTATGTTGAACATATGAAAAATAAGTACAACATAGACTTTCGGAGCAAATACCTCCGAAGCGAACCGGCGTAATCTGGCGGCGAGAGTCATCGTTCGACACGAAGGCTTTCTCAACGATCGGCCTGACAACATTGATTGGCCAGAATAAAACCGCCTTCATCCGATCCGTTTTCAGCATGTCGCATCACCAGAAAGGCATGGTCAGGGTTTCGCCGTTATACCAATGTCTAGTCAATACGCATATTGCACTCAATGGTCATAAACCATAGCTTCATTGAGCGAAATGCAGGCTCATAACCGCACAAAAAATCCCCCGCCAAGGAACACGCCATGAAGACGTCAATAACCAGAAGTCATCTCGCAGGATTGCTGGGATTGTCATTGTTGCTGCCGCTGCCGGCAATGGCCGACTATCCCGAGAAGCCGATTACGTTGATCGTTCCCTGGGCGGCCGGCGGGGGCACCGACGCGACCGCTCGAACCATCGCCGCCGCGCTGGAAGAGGAGCTTGGCCAGACAGTCAACGTGGTCAATCGGACCGGCGGGAGTGGCGTGGTCGGACACACCGCCATGGCCATGGCCAAGCCGGATGGCTATACGCTCGGCCTGATCACCGGCGAGATCAACATGATGCACTGGCAGGGGCTGACGCAGCTCACCTACCAGGACTACACGCCGATCGCCCAGATCAACTACGACTACGCCGGCATCCAGGTGGCCGCCGATGGCCCGTTCGACTCGGTCGAATCGCTGGTCGAGCAGGTCAAGAGCGAGCCCGCTCGAACCTATACCGCTTCCGGTACCGGGCAGGGTGGCGTCTGGCACCTGGCCTTCGCCGGCTTCCTGCTGGATCAGGGAATGGAGGCCGATCGCGTCTCGTGGATACCCAGCCAGGGCTCGGCCCCGGCGATGACCGAGATGGCGGCCGGCAGCATCGATATCGTCCCGAGTTCGGTGCCCGAGGGGCGCTCGATGATCGACGCCGGCAAGGCCAAAAGCCTGGCGATCATGGCGCCGGAACGGCTCGACAGCTTTCCCGACGTCCCGACCCTGAAGGAAGCGATCGGCAGCGACTACGCCATCGGTGAATGGCGCGGTATCGCTGGTCCCAAGGGGATGGATCCGGCCGTCGTCGAGACCCTCGAGAAAGCGGTCGAAGCCGCCTACAACAGCGACACCTACCAGAACTTCATGGCCAAGCAGGGCTTCGGCACCGAATGGCGGGGCGCGGACGATTTCGGCAAGCTCATGGCCGAACAGGACGAGCGCTTCGGCAAAATCGTCGAACAGGTAGGCCTGGCCAAGTGATCCGACGACCCGAACGGGAGACGACCTCATGAGAGATTTCCTGCTCGGACTGGCGTTCATGATCGGCGGCGGCGTGGTCATTGCCGTCGCCCAGACCTATCCGACCATGCCGGCGCTGCAGTTCGGCCCGTCGCTGTTCCCCTCGCTGATCGGCGGGGGAATGGTGATCGGCGGACTGGTGCTGGCACTGACTCGGGTGGGCCAGCTCAAAAACGCGTTCGCCGGTCCCCACTCCCAAGTGGCGAGCTACGATTACCGCGGCCTGCTGATCTCGCTGCTGCCCTGCGCGCTGGTCGTGTTCTACATCCTGGCCAGCGAATTTCTGGGCGCGGCGCTGTGCATGGCGGCGAGCATGCTGGTGCTGATGCTGATACGGGGCGCCAGGCTGTGGCTATCGCTGCTCGTGTCGATCATCGTTGCCGCGGCAATCTATGTGCTGTTCTCGCGCTACCTGTTGATCCCGCTACCGGAAGGTACGCTGTTTTCCCAAACCCTCACATTCGCCTGGTGACTGCCCATGGACGATTTCCTGCAAGGCCTGGCAATGGTATTCAACCTGCAGACGATGCTGGTCATCGTCGCGGCGGCCGTTTTCGGGCTCTTCGTCGGGGCCATACCCGGCTTGACCGCCACCATGGCGGTGGCGCTGCTGGTGCCGATCACGTTCTACATGGATGCCACCCCGGCCATCGCCGCGATCGTGGCGACCTCGGCGATGGCGATCTTCGCCGGCGATATTCCCGGCACCTATCTCAACATTCCCGGCACGCCGGCATCGGCGGCCTACGTCGGTGAATCCTATCGACTCGCGCAGAAGGGACGCGCCCGCGAAACGCTGGGCACCAACCTGGTCTGTTCGGTCATTGGCGGGCTGTTCGGCACGATGGTGCTGGTGTTCGTGTCACCCTCGCTGGCCGAAATGGCGCTCAATTTCAGTTCCTTCGAATACTTCTGGCTGGCGCTGCTGGGGCTGAGCAGCTCGATCTTCATCGCCATCGGATCCCGGGTCAAAGCCTTCCTGTCGCTGACGGTGGGCCTGCTGCTGTCGACCGTGGGGCTGGACATGATGAGCGGTGCGCCCCGCTTCACCTTCGGCGTTCCCGACCTGATGGCCGGGATCAACTTCATCCCGGTGATGATCGGCATGTTCGCGCTGAACGAGATCATGATGTTCTACGGCTCGCGGGTCGAGGAACGCCATGTCCCGGTGACAGCGAAGGACAGCGTGTTTCTCAAGGCGCCGGGGCACATCAAGACCTACTGGCGTAACGTGCTGCGTGGCAGCTCCCTGGGCACGCTGATCGGCGCGCTCCCCGGTGCCGGAGCGGACATCGCCGCCTGGATCGCCTACGCCCTCGGCAAGAGCCGCTCCAGGGAAAAGGAGAAATACGGCACGGGCCATATCGAGGGCATCGTCGACGCCAGTTCCGCCAACAACTCCGGCATCAGCGGCGCCTGGGTCCCGGCGCTGGTATTCGGTATCCCCGGCGATACCATTACCGCCATCGTCATCGGCGTGCTCTACATGAAGGGCATGAACCCCGGCCCGACGATCTTCATGAATGGCGGCGGCCAGGTCTATGCCCTGTTCACGGTGTTCTTCGTCGCCAACCTGATCATGCTGCCGATCGGCTATCTCGCCATCCGCGCGTCGAAGGTGTTCATTTTGACACCGCGCAAGATCCTGATGCCGGTGATCCTGAGCTTCTGCATCGTCGGCGCCTTCGCCATCAACAACTCGATCACCGATATCTGGATCATGCTGATCATTGGGCTGGTGGCCTTCGTGCTCGCCCGCAACGACTTCCCGATGGCCCCCGCCATTCTCGGACTGGTGCTCGGCAGTACCCTGGAGAACAGCTTCATGAGCTCGATGCTGAAATCCAACGGCGATCTGCTGGCCTTCTTCGAGCGGCCGATCAGCGCCGCGCTGGGCGCGATGGTCATCCTGATCTGGCTGTTGCCTTCACTGATCCGCCTGTTCCGCCGCTGGCGTAGCACGCCACAACCCAGTCACAAGCCGAGGTCCTCATGACCCGATATGATGCTGCCGCCCTGCATTCGACGCTGGTTACCCTGTTCGAGGAAAATGGCGCGAGCCCGGAGGTGGCGCAAACCACCGCATGCATTCTGGTCGAGGGGGACCTGCTCGGCCACCACACCCACGGGGTGAAGCTGGCCAACGGCTATCTCAAGGATCTCAAGGCGGGCCATGCCTGCGGCGATCACGAGCGGCTCGAGATCCAGCAGAACAGCCCGGTCGCGGCGCTGTTCGACGGCCACTACCTGCTGGGGCCGTACCTCGTCCAGCGTGCGCTGGACCACTGTCGCGAGGCTGCAAAAACGTTCGGCATCGGCATGGTCAGCCTCAAGCGCTCGCATCACATCGCCTGCCTGGCGGCGTATCTGGAGCCGCTGGTCGAGGCCAACCTGGTGCCGCTGATCCTGACTTCGGACCCGGCGGTCGCCTCCGTCGCCCCTTATGGCGGGCTGGATCGGGTCTACACACCCAATCCGCTGGCAATCGGCATCCCGGGGCGCGAACAGCCGATGCTGATCGACGTCAGCATGTCGACCATCACCAACGGCACCGTAGGCAAGACGCACGCTGCCGGCGGCAAGCTCGATCATCCGGCGATTCTGACCGGCCACGGCGAGATCAGCGACGACCCGGAGGACTACTTCGCCTCGCCCGCAGGAAGCATTCTGCCGCTGGGCGAACTCGCCTTCGGTCACAAGGGCTTCGCACTGGGGCTGATGGTCGAGGCGCTGACCTCCGCCCTTTCCGGCTACGGCCGCAAGGATGCCCCCGAGGGCTGGGGCGCTTCGGTGATGGTGATGGTGATCGATCCGGCCCGCTTCGGCGGCACCGAGTCGTTTCTCGACGAGACCGACCATGTCGCCAGACGCTGCCTCGACAGCCGACCGCGCGACCCCGCCAGGCCGGTGCGTCTGCCCGGCCAGTCTGGCCTGGCCCGGCGCCGGGACTATCTCGACAACGGCATCCCGTTGCCGACGGATGTCGTCGATGCCATGCGCAACGCCGTGGCAGACTCATCCCTGGCCGGCAAGACAGCCTTCGGCTAACAAGCACACATCCCTTTCGACTCGACAGGAGCTCTGTTTTTCATGACCCAACCCAATGATCCCGGCCGCCTTCAAGACAACTGTCTTCCCGAAGATGCCGATCAGGCACTGCTGGTAGGACGCGTCTGGCTGACCAGCGATGATGGCCGCGCCGGCCCGGCGCTGGTGGCCCTGCGCGGCGACGTGCTGGTCGATCTTTCCGAGCATGTCTCGACCATGGCCGACCTGCTGGAGCGCGACGATGCCGCCTGGCTCGCTCGCGAGGCGCCGGGCAACAGCGTCGGCACGCTGACGGACGTGCTCGCCAACAGCCACGGGGACGCGCCGCGTGCGCCCTACCTGCTGGCCCCCTGTGACGTGCAGGCGATCAAGGCGTGCGGCGTGACCTTTGCGGTCAGCCTGCTGGAGCGGGTGATCGAGGAGCAGGCGGGCGGCGATCTCAAGCGCGCTGCCGAACTGCGTCAGGAGATTCAATCCCTGATCGGTGGCGATCTGTCGCGGATCAAGCCGGGCTCGGAAGAGGCGATGGCGCTCAAGGCGGAACTCCAGGCGCGTGGCGGCTGGTCGCAGTACATGGAAGTGGGTATCGGCCCCGACGCCGAGGTGTTCTCCAAGGCGCAGCCGCTGTCTGCGGTCGGCCACGGCGCCCGCGTCGGGCTGCATCCCGCCTCCGAGTGGAACAATCCGGAGCCGGAGATCGTGCTGGCCGTGGACGCCCAGGGGAAAGTGCGTGGCGCCACGTTGGGCAACGACGTCAATCTGCGCGATGTCGAGGGTCGCAGCGCCCTGCTGCTGGGCAAGGCCAAGGACAACAACGCCTCCTGTTCGATCGGGCCGTTCATCCGGCTGTTCGACGACCACTTCGGCATCGATGACGTGCGCAATGCCCAGGTATCGCTGCGCATCGAGGGGGCGGACGACGACTTCCTGCTGGAAGGACAGAGCGACATGCGCGAGATCAGCCGCGATCCGCTGGATCTGGTGGCGCAGACCTACGGCGCTCATCACCAGTACCCGGATGGCTTCATGCTGTTTCTCGGTACCATGTTCTCGCCGATTCAGGACCGTGACGGCGAAGGCCAGGGCTTCACCCATCATATCGGCGACCGGGTGACCATCTCGACACCAAGGCTGGGCACGCTGAGCAACGTCGTCGATCGCAGCGACCGCCTGCCGCCGTGGACTTTCGGTATCCGCGCGCTGCTGGCTCACCTCGGTCAACGCTGACGCCGGTTCGGCGTGAGTCCGAAGCCATCGCTTCTGCTTCTGCTGCCGACGCCGCCCTGGCGTCGGCAGTGGAAATTCAGGGTTCGTCGCGCATCAACAGCGTATCGATGAACTCGCCGACCACATCGGATATCTCCTCTCCCTTGCGGGTCAACACGCCGTAGTAGCCCAGCGGTTCACCGATCACCAGCGGCAGCGCGGTGAACTTGCCCGCCGAAACGGCCGTCTTGAGCACCGATGTCGGCAACAGGGCGATGGCATCCGACGAGCTGACCAGTTGCAGCGTGGTCTGCGTCGAGGTGGTTTCCACCACATTGCGCGGCGTCGCGACTCCGGCTTCGGCCAGCGCCACCTCGAACAGTCCTCGCATCGGGCTGCTCATGGGATGCAGCACCCAGGGCCAGCGCACGACCTCGCCCAGGCCGGGCGGACGCTCGCACAGCGGATGCCCCGCCCTCACCACGATCGAAACCGGCTCAGCCTGTAGCGGCAGGAAGTCGAACAGGTGGTGCTGGGCGTGTTCCGTCACGCGTCCGATGACGACATCCAGCTGTTTGTACTCCAGGTCCGCCAGCAACCGATCGCTGGAATTCTCGAAAAGGCTGACCGCCAGCTGCGGTCGTCGAGACTTGATCGTGGTGATCGCCTTGGGCAACAGCAGTGGTGCCGCGCCGGGTACCGAGCCAATGACCAGCTTGCCGTGCCCCCCTTCACGCAGCGATACCAGATCGTCTATCAGACGATCGGTGTCGTTGAGGATCGTCCGGGCGTAACGCACCAGTAGCCGCCCGGCATCGGTGATTTCCATGCTGCGAGGCTGGCGATAGAACAGCGTCATGCCGAAAAACGTCTCGATGTCCTTGAGCATCTTGCTGGCGGCCGGTTGGCTCATGTTCATATGGCGAGACGTGGCGTGAAGATTGCGACTTTCGTCCAGCGTGACAAGCAGCGCGAGATGCTTGATACGCAGCCAACCCTTGACGTGATTACGACTATCGTTGGACATCATTCCGATCCGGATAAGCCTTTGGTCAAAGACAATAACCCCCGGTTATCGAGGTTGCAAAAAAAAAGATTGGTCAGCGCCAGCGAGCGCCAATTAGTCTGACGATACATTCCAAAAAGACAGCCAGATTTCATGATTAACTTCCTGAAATAACCGCGCCAATCACGGGCAATCCTACGACTAAAGATATCGAATTGGCGTCCAGTATTTTTCGAAGTATTTCATGGAAACCGTGACAACCTTCATCCATAAGGCAAGGAATCTCGTCAGCATGCCCACGATTCAACGGGTCGAAGTTCAGGACATTCGCTTCCCGACCTCCCGCGAGCTGGACGGGTCGGATGCCATGAATGCCGCGCCGGATTACTCGGCCACCTATGTCATCCTGCATACCGACGCCGACGACGGCATTACCGGCCATGGCCTGACCTTCACCATCGGCCGGGGCAACGAGATCTGCGTCAGGGCAGTGGAATCTCTCGCCTCCCGCCTGGAGGGGCGCTCGCTTTCGGATATCACCGCCGACATGGGCGCCTACTGGCGCGAGCTGACCAGCGGCGACAGTCAGCTGCGCTGGCTGGGGCCGGAAAAGGGCGTCATTCATCTGGCCTGCTCGGCGATGATCAACGCGATCTGGGATCTGTGGGCGAAGCATGAAGGCAAGCCGGTGTGGAAGCTGCTCGCCGACATGACCCCGGAAGCGCTGGTGCGGTGTCTCGACTTTCGCTTCGTTACCGATGCACTGACCCCGGAAGAGGCGATCGGCCTGCTCAAGCGTCGCGAGGCCGGCAAGGCCGAACGCGAAGCCGCACTGCGCGAGCATGGCTATCCGGGCTATACCACCTCGGCTGGCTGGCTCGGCTACTCGGAAGAGAAGATGCGCCAGCTCTGCCGCGATGCCATCGCCGATGGCTGGGACCACTTCAAGCAGAAGGTCGGCGGCGACATCGAGGAGGATCGAAGACGCGCCCGCATCCTGCGCGAAGAGATCGGCGAAGCGCGTCTGCTGATGATGGATGCCAACCAGATGTGGGACGTCGACGAGGCGATCGCCAACATGCGCCGGTTGGCGGAGTTTCGTCCTCACTGGATCGAGGAGCCGACCAGCCCCGACGACGTGCTGGGTCATGCCGAAATCCGCCACCGCCTGGCGCCGATCGGCGTCGCCACCGGCGAGCATTGCCACAACCGGGTGATGTTCAAGCAGCTGTTCCAGGCCGATGCGATCGATTTCTGCCAGCTCGACGCTGCCCGGCTGGGTGGCCTCAACGAAGTGATCGTGGTGCTGCTGATGGCCGCAAAGTACGACATTCCCGTCTGTCCCCATGGCGGCGGCGTGGGCCTGTGCGAATACACCCAGCACATCTCGATGTTCGACTACATCGCGGTTTCCGGCTCGCTGGAAGGCCGTTTGCTCGAATACGTCGACCATCTCCACGAACATTTCGTCGACCCGGTACAAATCCGCCGCGGGCATTACCTGGTGCCGGATGCCCCCGGCTACGGCGTCACCATGAAGGCGGACTCCCTCGCCGCTCATCGATATCCCGATGGCAGCGCCTGGCAATGACGGCGCCGCCGACCCGAGCATTCGGACGCCGCCGAAACCCGCGGCGCCGGACTGCACGTCACTCACGCCATGCACGCCAATTGCGCTATTCACTTCACTAACGTTCTGGAGCTGAAGATGACAACAATCACATCATCGCCTTCCGCCACGCGATCCCGTCGCGCCCGTTCTCCGTTGACCTCGCTGATGGTGGCAACCGTTCTGAGCCTGACCAGCCTGTCGGCCGTCGCCGCCACCGAAATGCCCCCGATTCCGGAGGTCAAGGGCGATGTCGTCAAAGGGGACGGCAACGACTACAGCCTCAAGTTCAATATCGGCCTGACCCAGTCCAGTGCCCAGTATCGCGGTCTGGAATACTTCAAGAAGATCGTCGAGCAGCGTAGTGACGGCCATATCGAGGTGCAGACCTTCCACAGCGCCCAGCTCGGCGACGATCTCCAGTCGGTCAGCGCGCTTCAGGCCGGCACGCTGGAAATGACGGCGCCTTCCACCTCGCCGATGGTGAGCATGTTCCCGCAGTTTGCCGTATTCGACCTGCCGTTCCTGTTCCCGACGCCGGAAATCGCCGACAAGGTGCTCGACGGCGAGATCGGCCAGCAGATGCTGGAGGACGCCTCGACCAAAGGCCTCGTGGCCATCGGCTGGGCCGAGAATGGCTATCGCCAGTTGACCAACAGCAAGCAGCCGGTGGCCTCCCCCTCGGATCTGGATGGCCTCAAGGTTCGCACCATGCAGAACCCGATCCACCTGGACATCTGGCGCACGCTGGGTGCCAATCCGACACCGATGTCTTTCGCCGAGCTGTTCACTGCACTGGAGCAGGGTGTCGTCGACGGTCAGGAAAACCCGTGGATCACCATCGAATCGTCGAAATTCAATGAGGTACAGCCGTACGCCACCGAAACGAATCACGTCTACACGCCTTTCATCACGCTGGTTTCCGAGCGTTTCTGGGACCGTCTGCCGGAGAGCTATCAGCAACTGCTGCGTGAGGCCGCCAAGCAGATGGGCGACTACGAGCGTCATGTCAGCCGCGTCATGAATGACCAGATCAAGCAGGAACTGAAAGACGAAGGCATGCAGATCACCGAGCTGACGCCGGAACAGATCGCGACCTTCCAGGAGGATCTGGCGCCGGTCTACGACGAGTGGCGGGACAAGATTGGCGGCGATCTGATCGACCGTATCCGCGCCGAGTCCCAGGCTCAGTCGAAGTAAGTGCCGATTCGCCGCAGGCGTCACGGACGCCTGCGGCTAGCCCTGCGTGATCATGGAGGTCATGATGAATGCCGACTCCCCCGCCACCCGGGGTCTCCTGGGCTGGCTCCGCCAAACGCTGGAAATCGCTGCCGGGCTGCTCGTGCTCGGTGTGGTCTTCTGCGTCACGGCCAACGTCTTTGGACGCTTCGTCCTCAACTATTCCTACACCTGGGCCGAGGAACTCTCCCGGGTGCTGTTCATCTGGCTGGTGCTGCTGGGCGCAGGCGTAGGCAGTCTCGGCAACGAGCATGTGGCGGTCACCTTCTTCCGCGACAAGGCGCCTGGCGGACTACGCAAGGCTGCCGCTCTGTTGAGCATTGCCATCGTCTACATCGTCTGCATCTGCATTCTGCTGGGGTTCAAGGAAGTGATCTCGGGCTACACCAGCGCCACGCCGATGCTGGGCATTCCCCAGACCTTCCTTTATAGCGCCATGCCAGTGATGGCGATCCTGACGATGATCGCCAACACCATTGCCTTGGTCGAATTGATCAGAGGCGCCCCGTTCCGGAGCAAGACATCATGATTCTATGGAGCATTCTGATAGGGCTTGCCATCTGTATCGTCATCGGCATGCCGATCTCGTTCGGTCTCGCGGCCATCAGCCTGTTCATCTTCTTCGAATCCGGCTATGCGCTGTCGCCGATCGTGTCGCAGGCCGTCAACGGGCTGGACTCCTTTCCTCTTCTGGCGATTCCCTTGTTCATTCTGGTCGGGGAAGTGATGAGCGCGGGCGGTATCGCCACTCGACTGGTCCGTCTCGCCAGCGCCCTGGTCGGTTTCGTCGCCGGTGGCCTCGGCCAGGTGGCAGTGCTCACGTCAATGTTCTTCGGCGGCATCAGCGGCTCCGCCGTGGCCGATGCCTCCGCCGTCGGCAGCATGATGATCGAGCCGATGAAGCAGCATCGCTACAGTGCGCCAATGGCAACGGCCATCGTGGTTGCCGCTTCGGTAGTGGGCATCATCATTCCGCCGTCGATCCCGATGATCCTGTTTGGCGTGGTCACCAACACCTCGATTTCACAGCTGTTCATGGCGGGGATCGTGCCCGGCATCCTGATCACGCTGGGGCTGGCGGCCACTACCTACGTACAATCGCGCAAGAACGGGCGCGGCCAGCCGTTCTCGGTGCCTGAGCTGTTCGCGGCATTGAAGGAGGCCTTGCTGGCGCTGCTGTTGCCGGTCATCATCGTCGGGGGCATTCTCTCCGGCGTGTTCACACCGACCGAGAGCGCGGCGATCGCCCTGGTCTACGCCTTCGTGGTGTCGTTCTTCATCTATCGCAGCCTGACATTGAAGCGCTTCTTCGAGCTTTGCATCGCTACCGGCAAGCTCACCGGCGTCGTGATGCTGCTGCTGGCGTTCGCCAGCGTGCTGGCCTGGCTGCTGACCGCCAACATGATTCCGCAGCAACTGGTGGTCAGCCTGTCGGCCATCACCGAGAACCAGTTCCTGCTGCTGCTGATTCTGACCGGATTCCTGCTGGTGGTCGGCTTCTTCATGGACCTGACCCCGGCGATGGTCATTCTGGCCCCGCTAATGACGCCGGTGGTGGTCAAGCTGGGGGTCGATCCGGTCTATTTCGGCGTGCTGATGTCGTTCGTGCTGGGGATCGGCCTGATCACGCCACCGGTGGGAACGGTGCTCTATGTCGGCTGCGGCGTGGGCAAGGTCGGCATGGAGAGCCTGGTGAAGAGCCTGCTGCCCTTCTATTTCACGCTGATCGCGCTGCTGGCGCTGTTCCTGCTCTTCCCCCAGATCGTGCTGTGGTATCGCTGAGGCCAGGTGATTTCGATGATGCTGAATGATTTCGACGATGTCCCCTTCGATGATCTCTGGAGAGGTGGTTCATGACCCCGCAGGCTGCACTGCTCGACGATCTGGCTACCCTACTGGGCAAGGGCGGGCTGCTGACCGAGGCCGACGACATGGAGCGCTATCGCGTCGACTGGCCAGGCCATCATGGCGCCGAGCCGCTGGCCGTCGCCCGCCCCTCGACGACGCGCCAGGTGGCCGATGTGGTCGGCTACTGCCATCGCCACGACATCCCGCTGGTGCCACAGGGCGGCCACAGTGGGCTGGTCGGCGGCGCACTGCCGGATGCGGATCATCCGGAGCTGGTCGTCAGCCTCGAGCGCATGGCAGCGATTCGCCATGTCGATCCCATCAACTTCACCATGAGCGTCGATGGCGGCTGCATTCTGCAATCGGTCAAGGATGCCGCCGAGGCGGCCGACTGTGACTTTCCGCTCTCGCTGGGAGCTCAGGGCAGTTGCCAGATCGGCGGCAATGTCTCGACCAACGCCGGCGGCCTCAATGTGCTGCGCTACGGCATGATGCGGCAACTGGTGCTGGGGCTGGAGGTCGTGCTGCCGGACGGGCGTATCTACAACGGCATGAAGGCGCTGCACAAGAACAATACCGGCTACGATCTGAAGCAGCTGTTCATCGGCGCCGAGGGCACGCTCGGCATCGTTACCGGTGCAGTCCTCAAGCTGTTTCCCCGCCCTCAGGTCAGCCGCACGGCGCTACTGGCGTGTCCGAACGTGGACGCGGTGCTGGAGCTCTACGCGCTGGCGAGACGCAGTTGCTGCGATCTGCTGACCGCGTTCGAACTGGTGCCGCGCACCTGTCTCGAACTGGCGATGGAGGCAGCCCCCGATCTGCGCGATCCGCTCGATGCCCCGGCACCGGTCTATGTGCTGATGGAGGTCGCCGCCAGCGGGCCGCTGGACCTCGACGCCATGATCGAGACGCTCTTCGAACGCGGATTCGAAGCGGGCGCCCTCACCGATGGCGTGCTCGCCGCCAGTGAAGCCCAGGCCCGGAATCTCTGGCACATTCGCGAGGCGATGCTGGAGGGGCAGCGCAATCGCGGCGAGCACCTGCGCACGGATGTCTCGATACCCATCTCCTCGCTGAGCGCCTTCCATCAGTGCGCTTCCGAGGAGATCCAGGCGCTATGTCCGCAGGCGACGATCATCGCCTACGGCCATATCGGCGATGGCAACCTGCATTTCAACATTCTGCCGCCGCCCGGGCTGGGGGCCGACGAGCGTTCGACGCTGCTGCACGAGCTGGAGGAGCGGCTATTCGAGATCGTCGACGACTTCGACGGCAGCATCAGCGCCGAGCACGGTATTGGCCGCTTCAAGCAGAGCGCCTTCATGGAGATGCTGTCGGAGCCGGAATACGACATCATGCGGGGACTCAAGCATCTGCTGGACCCCCGCGGCCTGATGTCGCCCGGTCGCATTCTTCCCCGCCCCGCCGAATGACGCGCCGGGTTCGGATCCGGCGCTCGATCCCGTTCAGGAAGCTTTGTCATGCCCCATTCCCACACACGTTCGGACCGTCACGCCCACCCCGATAGCCGGAGCGTTGCCGTCATCGGCACCGGCATCATGGGCGCGCCCATGGCCAGCCGTCTGGCGGCGGCGGGCCATCGCGTACGCGCCTGGAATCGCTCGCCGGACAAACTGGTTCCGTTGCAGCGCGCCGGCGTGGAAGCGTCCGGTTCTCCGGTGGCCGCCGCCCGCGACGCCGATGTCGTCATCGTCATGCTGAGCGCCGGGCCGGTCTGTGACGAGATTCTGCTGGGCGAGGATGGCGTCATCGCCAAGATGTCGCCCGACAGCAGCCTGATCGTGATGAGCTCGATTCCCGTGGATACCGCCCGGCACCAGGCGGAGATCGCGAACCGCCACGGCGTCGGCTACCTGGACGCCCCGGTCTCCGGCGGCGAGCGCGGCGCCATCGATGGCACGCTGGCGATCATGGCCGGCGGCGAGGCGGACGCGTTCGAACGCTGCCGGGCCTTGCTGGCGAACCTCGGCCGCCCGACCCATGTCGGCCCTGCCGGGAGCGGCCAGCTTGCCAAGCTCGCCAATCAGATGATCGTCGCGAACACGATCGCCACGGTGGCGGAAGCGCTGCTGCTGGTGGAACGTGGCGGCGCCGATCCCGCACAGGTGCGTGAGGCGCTGATGGGCGGCTTCGCGGATTCGACGATCCTCAAGATGCACGGCCAGCGCATGCTCGAACGAGATTTTGCCCCCGGCGGTCCTGCCAAGTGGCAATACAAGGATACCCAGACGGCGATGGCAGAGATGACCCGCCTGGGACTGGACCTTCCGGTCAGCATCCAGGCCGATGCGCTGTTCGGCGACATGCTGGGCCACGGCGATGGCGAACTGGACCACAGCGCGCTGATCCGGGAACTCCGCCGTCGTAATGGCATGGCCGTCGACTGACATTGGCGGGCGCCCGCCCGCTTGTGGGCTTCGGCTCAGCGCTGGCTGAGCCAGCGCAGATAGCCCGGTGCCTCCAGCTCGCCGGAATGGCGGAAGTTGGCCAGGCGCTCCTGGACCAGCGACTCCGAGGCCTCGAGATGTTGATGCAATGCCGAGCCGGCCAGCGCGGGGCGGCGTGACTGCATGGCTTCGAATACCTGTCGATGCGCGTCAAAGAATGGATCGCCCGGTGGCAATTCGATCTCTCCGCCCAGCAAGTGCTTGCTGATCAGCAGGATTGGCCGCGTGCGCTGCAGCATGATCAGGATCTCGGCATTGCCGCCATGCTCCAGGGCCTCGTGATGCAGGTCGTTTTCCAACGCATCGAGCTGACTGGCCTGAACCTCGGGATATCGGGTCTGCGCCTGATCCAACCTGTCGAGATAGCGGCGGATCGCGGCGTCGGGAATCCGGTCGCAGGCGCGCGCGATCATGAACGGCTCCAGCTGTCGTCGGGCATCGTAGAGCTGATGCAGCCGTGCGTCGTCCAGCGGCACCACGTTCCAGCTGCTGTACTTGATCTTCTCGACTACCCCCAGCGACTGCAGTTGCAGCAGGATGCGATACGTCGTGGCACGGCTCACGTCCAGCGACTTGGCCAGTTGCAGCTCGTTGAGCTCGAGACGCCCTTTCATCGAGCAGAGCACGATATCGTGTTCGACCTTTTCCGCCAGAGCGCGCCAGGAGTCCGTGCGCTTGACCGAAGCCCGCCCGCCTGCCGCACGAAAATCGGCGGCGGTCAGCGAGCGGCGCACGATCGTGTGCGGATCGCGTCCCACCAGAAACCCCCGCCCCTCGAAGCGGCTGATGGTACCCTCCTGATGTAAACGCCCCAGAGTCTGGCGCACCGGGGAGCGGCTCATGCCGAAGATTTCAGCGATGTTGCCTTCGAGCAGTACCAACCCCGGCTCCAGGTGTCCGCTCGCCATGCTGCGCAGCAGCGCATCGTATAACTGGTCCTTGAGTGTCTTGGCCATCGACTCATTTCCGCGACGTAACAGGATCGAATCGGGACATGCCACGATTCAGCGATAACGAGTATTGCATACAAAGTTCGTCACTGACTGCCCGACATAGGGACTATGTCCTCGCCTGGCTTGTTTACTTGGTTCGTTTACCTGGCTTGTTTTACCTGCAGGGCGACCGATCAGCGATGTGCGAGCGACAGGCAAAATAAAACGCCGCCCACTTTATGTGGGCGGCGTCTCGATACTACCAGGGGGCTGGGCCCCGCTAACGGATCAGTCGTCGGCAGTTCAAGCGCGAGAGCGTCGAACCGGCGCATCGCCATCGCTGCGACGACGCGGTGCACGCTCGGGCGCGCCCTGATCTTCAGAGATCTCCAGCGGACGGCCGCCGACGCGGGCCCGTGACATCTTGGCCAGAATCGAGGGCGGCAGACCACTCGGCAGCTCGACCACGGAGAAGGCGTTACGGATATCGATACGACCGATGCGGCCCCCTTCGATGCCACCTTCATTGGCCAGAGCACCGACCAGTTGGCCCGGCTTGACGCCATCCTTGTGGCCTACCGAGACGCGGTAGCGAGTCATGCCTTCACGCGGCGTGCTCTCGCGGCGGCGCGGCGCGCGTTCACGACCGCTATCGCGACCGCCATCACGGCCATTGTCGCGGCGCGACGGCGAGCTGGTGATACGTCCGATCGGCGCTTCACCGGCTCGCGCCAGCGTGGCCAATGCCGCCGCCAGATCGATCGGGTCATGACCTTCCTCGACCAGCTTCTCGATCAGCGCACGCTGATGATCGGCACCGGCTTCGAGCATCTCGCGCAGTCGCGCACTGAAACGGTCGTCGCGGTGGGCACGAATGGCCGCTTCGTCGGGCAGCGGCATCTCGGTCATGGCCTGGCCGGTCGCCTGCTCGACCCAGCGCACCTTGCGGGTTTCACGACCGCCGGCAAAGGTGATGGCGACACCGTCACGACCGGCACGGCCGGTACGACCGATGCGGTGAATATAGGCTTCGGAGTCCTGCGGGAGGTCATAGTTGACCACGTGCGTGATACGCGGCACGTCGAGACCACGAGCCGCGACGTCGGTCGCGACCAGCACGTCGACCTTGCCACGCTTGAGACGGGTCACGGTGCGCTCACGCAGGCTCTGGTCGAGATCGCCCGAGAGACCGGCGGCGTTGACGCCACGAGCGGTGAGCTGCTCCACCAGCGTGGTACAGGCAGCACGCGTACGCACGAACACGATAGCCGCGTCGACCGTTTCGACTTCGAGGATACGCGCCAGTGCTTCCAGCTTGCTGGGGCCTTCGACACGCACCACGCGCTGTTCGATGTTCTCGCCGGTGCTGACCTTGGATTCGATGGTCACCTTGACCGGATCGACCAGGTAGCGGTTGACGATACGCTCGATCTCGCTCGGCAGCGTAGCCGAGAAGAACACCCGCTGGGCATCTTTCGGCGTGTCCGATACCACACGCTTGACGTCGTCGATGAAGCCCATGCGCAGCATTTCGTCGGCTTCGTCGAGAACCAGCGCCGAAAGACCATCGAGCTTGAGACTGCCACGATCCAGGTGATCGATGATTCGACCGGGCGTTCCCACGACGACCTGCGCCCCCCGCTTCAGCGCGGTCAACTGCTCACGATAATCCTGACCGCCACAAAGGGTGGCGATTTCCAGCCCTTTCAGATTCTGGCCATACTTGGAGAAAGACACGGCGACCTGCTGCGCCAGTTCCCGCGTCGGAGCCAGCACCAGGACTTGCGGTTCACGCCGACCGAGGTCGAGCCGGCTCAGCAACGGCAGCGCGAACGCCGCAGTCTTGCCGGTGCCGGTTTGCGCCTGGCCCAGCATGTCGCGACCTTCCAGCAGCGCAGGGATCGTCTGCGTCTGGATCGGTGAAGGAGTTTCATAGCCCAGGGTTTCGAGGGCAGTCAGTACTTCCGGCAATAGCGCCAGATCGCCAAAGCTAGGCGAAACAGTAACAGTCGAGGTCATTTCACACCTTGGAGTGGCCGGTAGGCACCGGCGAAAATGTCATGGCATCGGTGGCGTGATCACCACGGAATGCCGGTCGCACCTGGCATTGCGCTTGTCGCCCCGCGGATGACGGGAGCGATAGCATATGTGGCGACCTTGATGCGCCCGGTTGCTTGAAACATCAACCGATCTAGGCGCTCCATCGTTGCATCCGGACGCGAAAAACGGCTTGGCCGCGCGTCATGTACGAGATACGTCCGGTGCTGGGCATCGATTCACAAGTCGATGGCGTCGATTACAGACATATCGGCAGGATGGTGGGGTCAACACATGCGAGGAAGCGCTACTATACCATCGGCGTAGGCGTTTCGCCACCCGAACGTAAAAATCCTACAGAAAGGGTCGCCAACGGAACCCCGAATGAAGCTCTGAGCCGAACGCCGTAGACTGAACGCCCTTTGATGTTTTCTATCTTCAACACGAACACGCCGAGCCTTCCCGCCATGCCGACACCCAAGCCCACCCTGTGGATCGATGCCGACGCCTGCCCCCGCGTCGCTCGCGACATCATCATTCGGGCCGCCGAACGCACCCGCACCCAGACCTGGATGGTCGCCAATCATGCGCTACCGTTACCGCCATCGGCCTGGGTCAAATCGCGAATGGTGGCCCATGGACTCGATGCCGCGGACAACGCGATCGTCGAGGCTGTCGCGACCGGCGACCTGGTCATCACCAGCGATCTGCCGCTGGCGCAGGAAGTGATCGAACGTGGCGCCGAGGTCATGACCACCCGCGGCGAAAGCCTGAGTATCGACAATATCAAGGCGCGAGTGCAGATGCGGGACTTCATGGAGACGCTGCGCGCCAGCGGCGAACATACCCAGGGGCCCAACGCCTATACCGATGGTGATCGCCGGGAGTTCGCCAACGCGCTGGATCGCTGGCTGCAACGCCATGCCCGTGGCTGACACGGCCACTGCCAGCGCGTAGTAGGTCGTGAACCGGCTCTCATTCGGCGCCGCGAATCCCCTGCCCGGACAGTTGCCCACGGTCATGCGGCGCATCCAGCGCCAGCGACGGCCCCAACGGAACGATCCGGGTCGGATTGATCGTCGGGTGACTATAATAGTAGTGGCGCTTGATGTGGTCGAAGTCCACCGTCTCCGCGATGCCCGGCCACTGATATAGCTCGCGCAGATAATTCGACAGGTTCGGAAAGTCGGCGATGCGCTGGCGATTGCACTTGAAGTGCCCATGGTAGACCGCATCGAAGCGTACCAGCGTCGTGAACAGCCGGATATCGGCCTCGGTCAACCACTCACCCGCCAGATACCGCTGGCTCTCGAGCCGCGCTTCCAGACGGTCGAGACAGTCGAACAGCGCCACGAAATGCTTCTCGTATACCGCCTGCTCGGTTGCGAAGCCGGTCTTGTAGACGCCGTTGTTGACGTTGTCGTAGACGTCCGCATTGACCTCGTCGATGACGTCACGCAGGTCGTCGGGATAGAAATCCAGACGGTTGCCGGTCAATTCATCGAATGCCGAGTTGAGCATCCGCAGGATCTCTGCCGATTCGTTGTTGACGATGCGCCGCTGTTGCCGGTCCCATAACGCAGGCACCGTCACCCGGCCGGTGTAGCGAGGGTCGGTCAAGGTATAGAGCTGGTGATGGTAGTCGACATGGTTGACCTCATCGCCGCTCGATCCCTCGTCCACCCGATAGCTCCAGCCCTGGTCGAGCATCAACGGACTGGTATGGGAGACGCCGATCTCCGCCTCCAACCCCTTGAGCTTGCGCATGATCAGCGTGCGGTGCGCCCACGGACAGGCCAGCGATACGTAGAGATGATAACGTCCTCTTTCCACCGCAAGCCCTGGCTGCCCTTGCGGCCCCGGCTCGCCGGCAGGCGTGATCCAGTCACGCAGCTTGGCGGACTCGCGCACGAATTCGCCGCCGTGGCTCTTGGTGTCATACCACTGGTCTCGCCATTCTCCGTCGACAAGCAATCCCATGAGTCTCTCCTGTCAATGCCAGTGCGCGCCGTTCGGTGACGCGTGCCGTTAGATGCCGAATGGCTGACAGGATAGACCTCTTCGGTCAGAGATCGAGCGTAATAACTCGGCTCATTCGTTCGGCTGCATCGATGCATTCGAGTTCTGCGGCCGGGCATCCTGTGGGCAGGTAGCGACTACGCTGGCCATCAGCGCCTCGGCCAGGGCACGCGTCGCCGGGCCGGCGCCATCGATGTCACGATGCACGAGCTGCAGCGATACCCGGCGCACGCCACCTGCGCGCAACGGCAGCGCCTTCAGTCGCCCCTGGTCCAGCGCCGCGCGAATCCGCGTTTCCGGCACCCAGGCAAAGCCCAGCCCCCGCTCCAGCATGTCGATCGATGTCGATAGGTGCCCCAGCGTCCAGCGCTGCTCGGCCTTCAGCCAGCCTGCATCGAGCCGGTGACGCACTGCAGAATCGCGAATGACCAGTTGCCGGTGCCGTTCCAGATCGCGCAAATCCAGCTCGCGCTCAAGCTGATGCAAGGGATGCCGGGGATGCGCCACCGCGATGAAAGGCACGTCGACGATGGATTGCCCCAGGAAGCCCTGGGCGCTGACCCCCGAAATGACGAGGTCGGCATGCCCCTCATACAACATTTCGACAGCACCATTGAGGACGGTCTCCTGCAACTGAACGCGCACGTGCGGGAACGCGTCCGAGAACCGTGTCAACGCCTCGGCCAGCGCATCTGCCGGAAAGACCTGATCCACGGCCAAGGTGACTTCCGCCTCGAGCCCGCCGGCGAGACGCTCGGCCACGTCTTCCAGCGAAGCAGCGTTCTCGATCAATTGCCGCGCTCGGCGCAGCAGGAGGGTTCCTGCCTCGGTAAGCACGACCTGGCGTCCCTTGGGCTCGAAAAGCGCCACCCCCAGCTGCTCCTCGATCTTGTGGATCGCGTGATTGAGCGTCGACGGGCTTCGATGAATCACTTCTGCGGCCTTGGCAAATCCACCGTTATCGGCTACCGCCGCCAGCATTTGCCACTGCAGCAACGTCACTTTCGGCACAACACTCTCCCGTTAGCCTCGAACCTTCATGCGCAGAAGAAATGCCTGAAAGCCCAGCTTTTCTTCGATTCGGTATTTTGCCGCCAGATTAAGCGTCAGCGCCATGATCGTGACTGACCTGTGGTTACGTTGCCGAAAAATCGCTCTACTCCTGGCAATCTTCTGGATCAATAAAATCCCTACAAACCTTTTACAGATGAAGATTCGGCTGGAAAACAGCGCTTTATCATGCACCATGATGGTGCAAAGCTATGCACCACTACCTTACATAACCTTACGCTCGGCAACTCTCGTCCCCACACTTTCAGCTGATGCCTCAATCTCGCCAAGGCCCCGTGAGCCGCGGCCTCAGGCACTGTACTTAAATACAGACTAGGCAATTAACACCAGCTTAGGGTATGGTTCCCCGGCCTTTATTTAAATTTGTCATCCTTTTTTATCCGGGCCCCCATTTTCATGCTGCGAATATTTCATTCGCTACCCCGCACGCACAAAGTGTTATTGCTTCCGGTCGCCACCATGGTCACCGTGCTGGGTACGCAAAAAATCATGGGCGTTTTCGGCGATGCCGACGACGTACAACAGCAAACTCCACTCGCGACGACGACCATTTCTCAATCGATCGTCAATTCGGCCACCCGGAAAGAGGCGGCAGAACCCGCCTATTCCTTCGGCGATTTAACGAAAGACATTCCCCTGGCTCAACTCAAGCCGCTGGAGGTAATGCAGGTCGATTTCATCTCCGAAGCGCAGGCTGACGAAGGCTCGACGACGCCTTCGCAGGCGCAGACGATCTCCCCCATCATCAAGCCGGCGATCGAGCCCGACGTCAAACAGGTAGCAATGCAGCTGCCTGCGAAAGACGTACAAACCGCATCCGACGACGATGACAGCGACATCGGGGGCACGTCTTACGAAGACTGGTCGTTCGACAATACGATGGACCCCTCCGGCGATACCGAGCTGGGTGACGAGATCGCTTCCAGGGAAACCTACGTTCCGGAATGGCAGAGTTATACCATTCAAAGCGGCGACTCCTTCGCTTTGACTGCCGAAAGAACGCTGGGTCTCGCGTACAGCGACGTGATGCAGATCCTCAACACCGTACCGGATCAGAAGGTTCTGACCCGTTGGCGTGTCGGCAATAGCTTCGACTACAAGCTCGACGAGAACGGCCAGCTGTTGGCACTGCGCGTGATGAAGGATCCTCGTGAGGGTTACCTGATCCAGCGCGACGATGAATCGGCCGACTTTGCCTATTCACCGATCGAGAAAGCCGGTGAAGCCGCTCAGCGCATGTTCAGCGGCACGGTCAATGGCTCGTTCGCACTATCGGCTCAATCGACGGGGCTCTCCAACGCGGAGGTCTCCGAGCTCACCAATGTGCTGTCCAAGAAGCTCGATTTCCGTCGCGACGCACGGGCCGGCGATCGGTTCCGGGTACTGGTAGAGTCCGACATGATCGACGGGCACCCTCTGGATTCCAAGGTGCTAGCTGCGGAATACGAGGGCGAGCGCATGAATCTGACGGTGCTTCGCAACAGCGCCGACGACCATTTCTACACCCCGGATGGCAACAGCCTCGACCCGGCTTTCAACCGTTACCCTTTCCAGGGTCATTACCGCATCAGCTCCTCGTTCAACCTGCGTCGGCATCACCCGGTCACCGGGCGCATCAGCCCGCATAAAGGCACCGACTTCGCGATGCGCAGCGGCACGCCCGTCGACGCGCCGGCCGATGGTGTCGTCGAACGCGTGGTCAACCACCCCATTGCCGGTCGTTACATTACCATTCGGCACAATAACGGTTATGTGACTCGCTTCCTTCACTTGAGCAAGGCCCTGGTCAAACCCGGCGAACACGTCAAGATGGGCGAGAAGATCGCGCTCTCGGGCAGCACCGGTCGCGTTACCGGCCCTCACCTGCACTACGAGGTACTGGTCAACAATCACCAGGTCGATGCCATGCGCGTGAAACTGCCGGAATCCCAGAGCCTGCGTGGCGATGCCCTCGCCGCCTTCAAGCGCGAATCGGAAAATCTGCTGGCCAAGCTGGATCGGCGGAGTGAAAACGAACCGGCTATCGCGCAGGTGGAAGTCAAGAAAGGCGACGACGCCGACGACAACACCTGAGATTACGGGTCTCCCGTTCATCGAGCCCTGCTTCGGCAGGGCTTTTTCGTTGCTGCCGTCTGGCTCTCCCTCGCCAGCGCAGGGATAGGTGCCGGCCGCCAGGAGATCACGCGACCGGTTTTTGTTGCGGATGTGAGAAAAGGGAGTAGCGCTTTCGGCGTCGTGGGGCCATTCTGATAACGACTTCATCCGTCAGAGAGGTAAAGCCGAGACAGTCTTTACGTTCCAACGATAGTGGCACTGACGGAGTGAGTCGGGCGACATCGAGCTGTCACCGCACTCTGTCAGGGTCGAGAAGCCTTGAACTCACAGGAGTGCTTTTGCCGATGGTGCGAATCGACAAGAAAGCGAACAGGCTCTACGTACTGGACACCAATGTCCTGATCCACGACCCAACAGCCCTCTACCACTTCGAAGAGCATGACGTCGTCATTCCGATGACGGTGCTCGAGGAGCTCGACAAACACAAGAACGGCATGCGCGAGATCGCGCGCACGGCCCGACAAATCAGCCGTACCCTATCCGACCTCACCGCTCACGTTACCCCCCAGGAGATCCAGCAAGGCATCCCCATTCCTCGCGTGACCGGCGGCTCTGCCGGCCGCCTGCGTTTCCTCTGCTACCGAGACCTGGCGCCGCTGGAGACACTGGAAAACTCGCCGGACAACCGCATCCTCGCCGAAACCTGCCGGCTCCGCGATGAACGGCCGGATGCCTCGGTCATCCTGGTGACCAAGGACATCAACCTGCGAGTCAAGGCCACGGCACTCAACGTGCCGGTCGAAGACTATCTCAATGACAAGGCGTTCGATGACCTCGACGCGATGATCGAAGGCGCAAAGGTCTACGCCGACGCAGGCCGCGACGGTCGCAGTCTGTGGGAGTCGCTGGACGTCGAAGTCATGGTCGAACGCGCCGACGGTCACACCTTCTACCACCTGGAAGGCCGCATTCCCGAGGACTGGCATGTGGGAATGCTCGTTTCCGACAGCGACAACGGCGCGGAATTCGAAGCCATCGTGCGCAGCCACGGACCCAGCAAGGCGACGCTGCAATTGCTGACCAACTACCGGCATCACGGCGGCGTCTGGGGCGTGCATGCCCACGACAGCCGTCAGAACTTCGCCCTCAACCTGTTGATGGACCCCACCATCGACTTCCTCACCCTCGCGGGTAGCGCGGGCACCGGAAAGACCTTCATGACGCTGGCGGCTGCGCTGCAGCAGACGCTGGATGGCAAGCAGTTCGAACGTATCGTCTTCACGCGGGCGCCCATTCCGATGGGAGAGGATATCGGCTTCCTGCCGGGCACCGAGGAAGAGAAGATGTCGCCGTGGATGGGCGCCTTCCACGACAACATGGACAACCTGCTACGTGACGAGCGTGAGGGCTCGTCCAGCTGGAACGATGGCGCGACCCGCCAGCTGATCGGCTCGCGCGTGCAGATCCGCTCACCCACGTTCATGCGCGGACGCACGCTGAACGACACTTTCCTGATCATCGACGAGGCTCAGAACTTCACGCCCAAGCAACTCAAATCCCTGATCACGCGTGCCGGGCGCAATACCAAGATCGTCTGCCTGGGTAACGTCGGCCAGATCGATACGCCCTATCTCACGGCCAATACCTGCGGTATGGCCGCAGTGGTGGAACGCTTTCGCGACTGGCCCCATGCCGGTCACATCACCCTGAAGAGCGTCGAGCGCTCGAGGCTTGCCCTGGCGGCGGAAGAACTGCTCTAGATCCATTCCTTTTGAAACCCAGACGCAAACGCCCCGGCCAAGCCGGGGCATTTGTGTTCGACACTCACCGCATCGCGCTTCAATAGTCGTCTTCGGAAGGCTTCTTGTTGTTCATGACGTCTTCGATCAACTGCTCGGATTCGCTGCGCGGCGTCTCTGCCATGATCCGCTCGGCCTCTTCCCAGGAGCAGACCTCCGCGTTGCAGGAGGTGCAATAGACATGGTCGTCCGCGGATTTGGCCTGGGAAACCTTCATCATGTGATTGCCACAATTGGGGCACCCCTTGGGCATACGAAACTCTTCGGAAAAATCTGACATGGCGTCACTCCTTGTCGGCCACTGAATGTCGTGTTGAAAATGTCTGTGCTGAGTGTAGTCGAGTTGCGGGTGCCTGCGGCGATATCTTCCTGACGCGTCAGGAAATCGAAGCGAGCTCAGCACCGCAGACGACGCATCAGCGCCGCCAGACGATACAAAGATTGTTGGCCGGCAATTCATGGGTCGCCTCGCACCTCAGCCCATTGTCGCCGGCCAAGGCCTCGACCGCTTCGAGATCGCGAACGCCCCACCGTGAATCTCGCGAGCGCAGGTCTGCATCGAACGCGGCATTGCTGGGCGCAGTGTGCTTGCCATGGCGCCGGAAAGGCCCGTAAACCACCAGCACGCCACCCGCCGGAAGTCGCCGGCCAGCCTCGGCAAACAGCGCTTCGCTCGCATCCCAGGGCGAAATGTGCAACAGATTGATGCAGACGATCGCGACAAGATCCGGCAGCACCGGCCACTGCTCGGTGACATCGAGACAGACAGGCGCCGCCAGATTGCCCAGCGCCTCGGCTTCGCGCCAGGCCGCGATCGATGCCAGCGCCGTCTCGCTGGGGTCCGAAGGCTGCCAGCAGAGTGGCGCCAGATGGCGGGCAAAGTGGACCGCGTGCTCGCCGCTGCCGCTGGCGATTTCCAGCACCCGCCCCGTCTGAGGCAACGCTGATCGCAACACGGCCAGGATCGGCTCCCGATTGCGCCGGGCCGAGGGGCTGGACAGGCGCCGATCGGCTCCCTCGCGCTCGAGGCTATCCATGCTGTTCATGGCGAACTCCGATCATCCCAGCGTCGCGGTCAACCAGGCCGCGATGTCCTGTGCCTGCTCCGGGCAGAGGCTATGCCCCATTTCGTAGGTCCGGTAATTGACCGGATACCCCAGCGCCTCGACCTTTTCCGCGCCTTCCCGACCCAGCGATTCCGGGACGACCGGATCGGCCGAGCCATGATGGACTTCGATGGGAAGGCGACGATTGGCCTCTGCCAGTTCGATGCTGTCGGCCGTGGCGAAGTAGGTCGACAGCGCCAGCAGGCCTGCCAGTGGCTTCGGATAGGAGAGCGCCGCCTCGTAAGCCACCGCCCCGCCCTGGGAAAAGCCGGCGATCACGATGCGACGGCTGTCGATGCCGGCGGCGATCTGTTCGTCGATCAACCCGTGGACCCGCCTGGCCGATGTCCGCAGCTGCTCGACATCGACCCGCCGCCCCAGATTCATCTCGAGAATGTCGTACCACGCCGGCATCGTCATGCCGCCGTTGACGGTGACCGGCAGTTGCGGCGCGTGGGGCAGCACGAAGCGAACGGCCAGGGAATCGGGTAACCCCAGCGCCGGTATCAGCGGCTCGAAATCATGACCGTCCGCCCCCAACCCATGAAGCAGAATGACGCAGGCATCGGCTTGTCGCCCATTCGCCGGCTCAATGATCAATTCTTGCGCAGATGCCATATTGGATCGTCCTCGTCGCCCCGGTTTGGATTCAAGATTCTCACCGCCCAGTTTAACGTGCCATCCGAAAGCTTGTCCGCTGCGTAGTTCGATGAGTAAGTTCGATGAGTAAGTTCGATGGGCAAGTTCGATGAACTGGCACAGCGCCTCATCCCACCCTGACGGACCGATGCTATGCTGAATCGCCGGACCCGACTCAAGGACGAGCCATGATGTCTTTTCTCGACCGGGCGCCTCGCTGGTGCCTGGTGCTGGCCCTGCTGTCGCTCAATGTCTTGCTGCTGACGCCGGAACTGCTCTGGGCCGGGTTCCCGCCACGGCACTGGATCGCACTCGAAGCACCGCTGGTCGTCGGGCTGCTGGCGCTGTTGCCGCCCACTCCCTGGCGACGCTGGATCGCCGGCCTGGTGGCCTTTGCAGCGCTGGCGATCGTGCTCGGTGCTGCCGGCGATGCCCTGACTCAGACCATGCAGGGGCGGTCGCTGAACGTCTATACCGACATCAAGCTGATCCCCATTCTGATCGAGCTGGTCGTGACCAATCTTGGCCTGCCGCTGGCAATCGCCGGCCTGCTGGTCATTGGCCTGGCTCTGCTCGCCCTTGGCCTCGTGTTGGCGAAACTGCTGCAGGGCTTTCATGGCCGCAACACGTCGCGCGGGTTCGCGCTGTTGCTGATTCTGCTGGGAGGTGCGGGACTGGCCCGCATCGACGCCATGCACCGCGACGAGACGACGGGACTGACAGCCAGGATCGGCCATCCCGCAGTGAGCTTCGTGGCCTTCGAATGGCAGCGTGCACGGGAGACTCGCCAGGCAATGGCGGCATTCGGCCGCCAGCTGTACGAAGACGACCTCGCCTACGCCGGGCCCGAAGGACAGCCACTGCCGGGACTGGCCGATACCGACGTCATCCTGAGCTTCATCGAATCCTACGGCGTCGCCGCCATCGAGCGCGCACCGTTCGAGGCCGAGATTCAGCCACGCCTCGGCAAGGTCGAAAGCCAGCTCGCCGACGCCGGCCTCTCGGTCGTCACCGGGCGCGTCACCGCCGCCACGCTGGGCGGGCAGTCCTGGCTCAATCACGCCACCTTCACCAGCGGCCTGCCGGTCACGTCCCAGTTGCGCTTCGAGCTGATGATCAACAGCCCGCATTCGACTCTGATCGACGATTTCAAGGCTACCGGGCACGACACCATCGCCCTCATGCCGGGCATCATCCGGGAGTGGCCGGAAGGCGATCTCTACGGTTACGACGACATCCACACCTCGGAAAGCATGGGCTATCGCGGGCCTGCGATGGGCTGGGCAAGCATGCCGGACCAGTTCACCTGGCAACGGGTCGAGGACTACGTCCTGTCACGCCATGACGATCCGACCTTCACCGAGTTGGCCACGCTCTCGAGCCACGCCCCGTGGTCGCCGGTGATCGATGTGATCGATGACTGGACGTCGATCGGCGACGGCCGGGTTTTCGATCGTTGGGAAGGTGCGGGCGAGGATTACGCCACGCTGTGGCAGGACACGGCGGCAATGCGCCGAAACTACGCCCCGGCGATCGACTATGCGCTACAGGCCGCCAGCGGCTTTGCCCGCCGCTACCTGGGCCAGGACAGCAGCAGGAACCGGACGCTGCTAATGGTGCTCGGCGATCACCAGGCTGCACCGGCGATCATTGGCGACAACCCCGGCCGGGACGTGCCGCTGCATGTCATCAGCGACGATCCGACGTTGCTCCGAGGGTTCATCGACAACGGTTTCCGGCCCGGCATGTTCCCGCCCGGGCCGGATGCCGCGATTCCCATGGAGGGGATGCGCGGCCTGCTGCACCGGCTCTACGGCAACCTTACTCCTGATGAGACGGCGCCGACTTCAGGTTACGGCTCTTGATCAGACTGGCCACGGTGGTGATGACCAGGGTGCCGAGGATGATCGTCATCGACAGCCAGATCGGGATCTCCGGCACCAGGTGCAGCGGCTGACCACCGTTGATGAACGGCAGGCTGTTGGTGTGCATCGCCTCAATGATCAGCTTGACGCCGATGAAGGCCAGAATGAACGACAGTCCCAGGCTGAGATAGACCAGACGCGTCAACAGACCGCCGAGCAGGAAGTACAGCTGAAGCAGCCCCAGCAAGGCGAAGGCGTTGGTCGTGAAGACGATATAGGGCTCCTTGGTCAGCCCGTAGATCGCGGGAATCGAATCCAGCGCGAACAGTACGTCGGTCATTCCCAGTGCCACCACCACCATGAACAGTGGCGTCACCAGACGCTTGCCGTTCTTGACCGTCAGCAGGCGATCGCTGTCGAACTCATCGGTAGCCGGCAGACGTTTCTGAATCCAGCGCACGATGGCATTGGGTTCGTACTCCTCGTTCTCGTCATGGCCGCCCGTGCCCTCGCGCACCAGCTGGATCGCGGTGTAGAGCAGAAACAGTCCGAACAGATAGAACACCCAACTGAACTGCGCGATGGCCGCAGCGCCGACGGCGATGAAGATGCCACGCAGGACCAGCGCAATCACGATGCCTATCAGCAGCGCCTTCTGCTGGTAGGCGCGCGGCACCGCGAACTTGGCCATGATGATCAGGAAAACGAAGAGATTATCGACCGACAGGCTCTTCTCGGTGATGAAACCCGCGAAATACTCGGCGCCGTGCTGCGCGCCCCAGACCCACCACAGACCGCCACCAAAAACCGCTGCCAAGGCGATAAAGAAGACCGACCACCAGGCCGCTTCCTTGAAGGAGGGATCGTGGGGCTTACGCACATGGGCGTAGAAATCGAAGATGAATAGTGCGGCAATGCCGGCGACAGTCGCCAGCCAGACCCAGACGGGTACGTGCATAGAGAAACCTCCGGTAGACGGTGAACGTCACCGAAAGTCTCTCCCGTCACTCTGATTGCCCCTGTCCGAGTCAGGACATGGCTGACAGAGCGACCAATAGCGCCGGGGCATGTGGCCCGTGCTGACGACGCTATCGTCGGGGAGGATCGACGATCCTGCCCGTGGGATACTCCCCTTCCGTGCTGAGCGCATTGTGTCTTGAAGCCGGCAATGGCACAAGACCTGCCGACAAGTCAGACGACGGGCGGTCAATGCTGCTCGCCAGTGCTCTCCGCTGGTGGGGTTGCTTTCTCTTCCTGCCGAGTGCCCTTCATGAGTTGTTCCCGGGCGGAGGGCGAACCGGAATCGCCAGCATCGACATCATCGCTGGTCTGATCATCTTCGCTGCTCATTTCGTATTGCGACGTCGCTCCCTGATTCTGACCCTCGATCGTGTCCGCCTGCATGTCGGGATCTTGGCCCTCGGCGCTCTGGCTGTCCTTGTCATCCGACTGTGCCATGGCGCCGGTGGAGAGAAGCGCAATGGCAACAAGAGAAACGAACTGGGAAACGCGCATGATATGACTCCTTCCAGGTGTGGTCTGCCTTCCAGGGCAACGTCGCTGCCATCGGCAGCGCCGGAAAGCCCCGGCTTCCTGACACCTAGCTGGTATAGAAGCCATTACTTCGCACGGCAAACACATTGATCGGCAGGCTTTAACCTGCCGGAAAGGCCCGATGTTCACCCGCGGATATCCCTCTTTTTCGATTCAGTCACTTGGTCATGCCATCGCCTCCACAAGCTCGCGCCGATGGCACCCATCGGCGTGATCGTTGACCATGCCGACGGCCTGCATCCAGGCATAGACGATCACCGGCCCGACGAACTTGAAACCGCGCTTCTTGAGCGCCTTGGACATCTCCAGGGAAAGCGGCGTCTGGGTGGGAACGGGGCCGTCGCTTTCAAAAGAGCGCTGGATGGGCTTGCCGCCGACCATGCCCCAGAGAAATTCGGAGAAGTCTTCGCCGTTGTCGTGCATGGCGAGATAGGCACGGGCATTGCCGATGGTCGCTTCGATCTTGGCACGCGAACGAATGATGCCGGCGTTGCCCATCAGTCGCTCGACATCGTTGTCGTCGAAGCGGGCGACCCGCTCGGGGTCGAAGCCCTCGAAAGCTTCCCGGAAGGCATCGCGCTTCTTGAGAATGGTCAGCCAGGAAAGGCCGGCCTGAAAGCCGTCGAGTATCAGCTTTTCCCACAGCGCGCGGCTGTCGTACTCGGGAACGCCCCACTCCTCGTCGTGGTACTCGGCATTCAGCGGATGGGTCTGCGCCCAGGCACATCGTTCGAGATGGGGGATCGGCTCATTCATCGTCGGCTCTCGTGGGTCTCTTGGAATCGTGTCCGATTGTGACCCGTTCGAACTGGCTCGCCAAATACCGATGAGCCGACACCGCTCAAAAACGGTGCCGGCTGCTTTTCATCGCGCACCGAAATCGGTGCTGGTCGTGGCTCGTGGCTATTTGAGCGTCCCGTGCGGATCGATCACGAATTTCTTGGCCGCGCCCCCATCGAAGGCGGCATAGCCTTGCGGCGCTTCGTCCAACGAAATGGTCTGGACGTTCACGGCACGGCCGATCTGCACCTTGTCGTGAAGGATCGCCTGCATCAATTGGCGCTGGTAGCGCATTGCCGGTGTCTGCCCGGTGTGAAACGACATCGCCTTGGCCCAGCCGAGGCCGAACTTCATCGAAAGATTGCCTTGCTTCGCGTCCTCGCTCTCCGCGCCGGGATCCTCGGTCACGTAGAGCCCCGGAATCCCGACCCGGCCACCGGCCTGGGTAATCTCCATGGCGGCATTGAGCACCGTCGCCGGCTGTTCATGCGCATGGTTATGGCCGTGGCAGTTGGCCTCGAAGCCCACCGCATCCACCGCGGCGTCGACTTCGGGAACGCCCAGCACGGACTCGATCAGCTCGGACATGCTGGCGTCCTGCTTGAGATCGAGCCCGACACAACCGAAGCTTCGCGCCTGCTCCAGACGCTTGTCGTTCATGTCGCCGACGATCACGCAGGCGGCACCCAGCAGTTGCGCGGAAACCGCGGCAGCCAGCCCGACCGGACCTGCACCGGCGATATAGACTGTCGATCCCGGCTGGACGCCAGCCGTCACGCAACCATGGAAACCGGTGGGGAAGATATCCGAGAGCATGGTGAGATCGAGGATCTTCTCCATCGCCTGCTCCCGGTCGGGGAAGACCAGCAGTTGGAAATCGGCATAAGGCACCATCACGTATTCGGCCTGGCCGCCGACCCAGCCGCCCATGTCGACGTACCCATAGGCACCGCCAGCACGGTCACCGTTGACGTTGAGACAGATATGAGTATCGCCACGCTTGCAGTTGCGGCAGCGGCCGCAGGCGACGTTGAACGGGACCGAAACGATGTCGCCGACCTTGATGAATTCGACGTCGCGACCGCATTCGATCACCTCGCCAGTGATTTCGTGACCCAGCACCATGCCCTCGGGCGCCGTGGTTCGACCACGCACCATGTGCTGGTCGCTGCCGCAGATGTTGGTCGTCACGACCTTGAGGATGACGCCGTGATGGCATTGGCGGCTACCGAGGGCCAGCTCGGGGAAGGGAATACTTTCGACGGCGACCTTGCCGGCGCCGCGAAAGACGACGCCGCGATTGGCGGGTGAAGACATGGCGTAAACTCCTGTGACTGATCTTTGGATGCCCTCTCGATGGCCGCTCGAATCATGGTCTCTCTCATCACGGTCTTTCGAGGAAGGCATGCCGTAGCCAGCGTAAGAGCGCTCGTCGCTCCGAGGCTTTCTCGTTGCGCCATCGGGTGACGCAACGACGACAGTGCCAGCATCCAATAGTCGAAATCGCGAGCGGAAAAAACCGCATTGCCCCCGCGGAAAGCTCGCAATTTCTTCTAGCCCGTAGCCCGTAGCCCGTAGCCCGTAGACCGCAGCCCGTAGCCCGTAGCCCGTAGCCAACGATTTGCTCTTCTTTCAGCTTGGAGCTTATGGCTTACCGCGCCGGCACAACGGGTCAAAAATCGATCACGACCTTGCCTCTCGGCTTCGAGCAACAGGAGAGAATGAAACCTTCGGCTTCGTCTTCCTCGGTGATGCCGCCGTTGTGCTCCATCTCGACCTCGCCTTCCAGCTTCATCACGCGGCAGGTGCCGCAGATGCCCATGCCGCAGGCCTTGGGAATATGCAGGCCGAGCTTGGCCGCCGCCGAGTGGATCGTGTCGTTCTCGCTGACGCGGATACTCTTGCCGCTGCCGGTGAACTCCACCGGCATCAGCGTCGCCGTATCGACCTCTTCGGCGTCGGCTTCGGCCTGCTCAGCCAGTTCCAGCACGTCCTCCTGGACGCTCAGCGGCGTCGCGCCGAAGGACTCCTGGTGGTAGCGCGACATGTCGAAGCCGTCTTCCAGCAGCACCTGACGCACCGCCTTCATGAAAGGTGTCGGTCCGCAGCAGAATACCTCCCGCTCGAGATAGTCCGGCGCCATCAACGTCAGCATCTGCCGCGTCAGGTAGCCCCGGAATCCGGACCAGGCCTGGCTGAGCTCGTCGCTGCGCTCGCAGACGATATGCAGGCGGAACTCCGGCAGGCGCGAGAACATGTGCACCAGTTCACGGTGATAGATGATGTCGTTGGGCGCCTGAGCGCAATGGATGAACTCCAGGTCGACGGCGGCATTGGTATCGAAGAACCAGCGCGTCATCGACATCAACGGCGTGATCCCGACCCCTCCCGATAGCATCAACACTTTCTCCGCCGGGTGATCGATGACGTTGAAATCACCGACTGGCCCGTGAACGACCATCGGGTCGCCGACCTTGAGATTGTCATGGAGCCAGTTCGAAACCTGGCCACCCGGCAGGCGCTTGACCGTGATCGAGAAGCTGTAGGGTATCGAGGGTGAACTGGAAATCGTGTAGGAGCGCATCACCGGCTGCCCGGCGATCTCCAGTTCCAGCGTGACGAACTGCCCCGGCTTGAAGAAGAACATCACCGGCTGGTCGGCCATGAAACAGAACGTCCGCACGTTCCAGGTTTCCTGAATGACCTTGACGCACCGCACCTGATGGCGGCCGTTGGTCCAGGTTTGCGTATTGACCGGATTGAAGAATTGCATCGTCACCGCGCTCGATCGGAGGAAGATGGCGCTGGCGAGACGACATCGGCCCGCACCGCCGCTTCCGGTGAATTATCCTCATGAGCGGATTCTGCGCACGCCGAGGCCGGCCGACTTGCCCATCAGCGACACAGGCATGCCAACCAACCCCAGCCGCCACCAAAACCTCGATGCAGAAACGAAAACTTACCTATCGTGACGCCCACGCAGTGCCATCGGCACTCCGGTATCGACCGGTGATGCCGCAGTGAGCATTTGTACCTGCCGGTCGGCCTGACATCGACGAATGTCGCGGGTGGACAATCTCATGGCCGACACCTAAGCGACACTTCGCCCAAAGGATGAATCATCGCCGCCACCTGCCATTCATGTCGTTCCCGCCGCGACATACGGAAACGACCCATATCTGTCATTGATGAGGATGCGACCATGTCACCACTTCCACGCGATAGCCTGGAGGATTCTCTCGCCAGTACCCGTCAGGCCGTGGCCGACATGCTGGACCAGCGTGCCCCTGCCTTCTCGCTGCCGCAGCCGTTCTACAACGACCCGCGCCTGTTCGCACTGGACATGCAGAACGTGTTCGAGAAACAGTGGCTGTTCGCCGGCATGAGCTGCGAGATTCCCGCCAAGGGCAACTTCTTCAAGGTGGAGATCGGCAGCAACTCCGTCATCGTGGTGCGCGGCGCCGAGAATCGCATCCACGCTTTTCACAATGTCTGCCGCCATCGCGGCTCGCGACTCTGCCTGAAGGACAAGGGCAAGGTCGCCAAGCTGGTCTGTCCCTACCACCAGTGGACCTACGAACTCGACGGCCGGCTGCTGTTCGCCGGCAGCGACATGGGCACCGATTTCGACATGAGCGCCTACGGTCTCAAACCGGTGGCGGTGAGGAGCGCGGGCGGATTCGTGTTCATCAACCTGAGCGACGACCCGGAACCGATCGACGATTTTCTCGTCTCGCTGGAACACTACCTCTCGCCCTACGAGATGGATAACGTCAAGGTCGCGGTGGAGTCCAACATCGTCGAGCGCGCCAACTGGAAGCTGGTGATCGAGAACAACCGCGAGTGCTACCACTGCAATGGCGCGCACCCGGAACTGCTCAACTCATTGATCGAATTCGACGACACCGACGATCCGCGCTCCACCGGCGAATATCGCGATCTGGTCGCCCGCAAGCAGGCCGACTGGACCGCCTGCGAAGTACCTTGGCAACTGGCGCGATTCGGCAAGCGCAACCGCCTCACCCGCACGCCATTGATCGACGGCGTCGTCTCGATGACCCTGGATGGCAAACCCGGCTGCAACAAACTGATGGGGCGTATTCCCAACGCGGACATGGGTTCGCTGCGCATCCTGCATCTGCCCAATTCGTGGAACCATTTCATGGGCGATCACGCCGTGGTCTTCCGCGTATTGCCGTTGGGCCCGCAGGAGACACTGGTCACCACCAAATGGCTGGTTCACAAGGATGCCGTCGAAGGGGTCGACTATGACCCGGAGCGCCTGCGCCAGGTCTGGGATGCCACCAACGACCAGGACCGGCGTCTTGCCGAGGAAAACCAGCTCGGCATCAATTCGCTGGCGTATCAGCCGGGACCTTATTCGAAGACCTACGAATTCGGCGTGATCGACTTCATCGACTGGTACAGCGAAACGTTGAGGGCCAATCTCGGCATCGAGACATCGAGCCACTTGCAGGTCGCTTCGCAATAGTTCTATCTCGTCCAGTCCGGGACCCACCGACGGACTCACCAACGAAAAAGGCGCCCCGTCCGGGGCGCCTGAGATTGGCGACAAAGCCGGCGTTGGGCCGGGCTCTCGTTCGGTGCGGAAACTGTATTACCAACGATATTTCAGACTGCCGATAACGCTGCGGGACTCACCGTAGTAGCACCAGTAGTCACAGCCGCTGACATAATCTTCATCCGTCAGATTGGTCACGTTGACCTGAGCGGTCCAGTGGGAATCGATATCGTAGCTCGCCATCGCGTCATACAGCGTGTAGGCCGCCACTTTCGTGTCACTGTATTGAGGCGAGTCCACGCTGGTGCCGATATAACGCACCCCAGCACCCAGATCCACCCCCTTCAACGCACCCTGTGCAAAGTCGTAATCCAGCCATAGCGATGCCTGATGGCGCGGAATCAGTCCGGCACGAAGCTCTTTCTGGGTATCGCTGACATCCAACGTCACATCGGTATAAGTATAGGCCGCAGTAACCTGAAGATTGTCGGTGACGTAGCCCACGCCCTCCAGTTCGAAACCGCGCGAGTGACGTTCCCCGCCCTGGTTGCTGGAAGCCCCTCCACTGGGATAGAGCGTGTCGCTCTCCTTGAGATCGAACACGGCCGCGGTGACATAGCCGTCCAGCCAATTGGGCGCGTACTTGAGCCCTAGCTCCCACTGTTTACCCTCGCTAGGCTGGTAGGCATCACCGTTCAGGTCATTGCCGATATTGGGCGTGAATGACTCGCTGTAGCTTAGATACGGCGACAGCCCGTAGTCGCCCAGATACATGACCCCGCCGGTGTAGGACATCTGGGTATCGTCATAACTCTGGTCTTCGCCGCCGTCCTGCTTGTTGGTCACGTCGACGCTATCGTGCCGTGCCCCGGCGAGCAGAATCCAGCGATCGTAGAGGCGCAACTGATCCTGCACATAGACGCCGATCTGCTCCTTGCCCTGATCGTAGTAGGTCGGATCGCCGGGTTCACCGACACCGCTATTGTGAGGATCGAAGATATCGATGGTGTCGTAGGCGAAGTTGTCGCGACTGAGATAGTCGGCATCCAGATGCTGATAATCCAAGCCCACCAACAACGTGTTTTCGGTGTTATCCGTATACCAGCTACCGATCATGCGGTTGTCGATGGTAAAGGCGTCGTAGCTACCGTCGCGATAGGTCAGGCCACGCTGCGCGGTACGATCATCGAGCATATACGAGGGGTAAGCGGTTCGCAGAAACAGGTCCAGGGAAGCGAGACGTGCGTTCTGCTGGAATTCCCAGGTATCGTTGAAAGTGTGCTCGAGCTCATAGCCAACCGCGATCTGCTCATGCTCGAGACGATCGTTGTCGTTGTCACCGAGGTCCGTATCCCGATCCACCTTGCCAAAAGGCGTATCATTGACGGAGCCGTAAGGCAGATAGAATACGTTGGCGGGCGTGCCGTGATCGCGCTGATAGCTGGCCAGCAGCGTCAGCGTGGTGTCATCGGAGAGATCCACCGCCAGGCTCGGAGCAAAATAGACCCGCTCGTTATCGGTGCCATCGAGTTCACCGTCCTGATCTCGAAACAGACCGACAAAACGGTAGCGCACATCACCGCTGTCGGTGACCGGACCGGACGTATCGATGCCGACCTGGCGATGCCCTTTGTTACCGCCCTGGATCTCGAACAACCCTTGCGTCTCTTCCGTCGGCCGCTTGCTGACGGCGTTGACGATACCGCCGGGAGGCGCCTCACCATAGAGAATCGAGGCCGGCCCCTTCAGAAAATCGACCCGTTCGAGGCCGAACGGCTCGGTCTTCCACCACAGGTAGCCAGCCTCGCGGAACAGACGCAAGCCATCCTGATAGGTCGAATCCTCGCCCGAGAACCCCCGAAAAAAGAACCAGTCCGCCTTGGCGTCGTTACCATAGGGCGAAGACAGTGCGCCGGAACGATAACGCAGCACCTGGTCATATCTGTTGACCGATCGTTTCTCCAGTTCCGAGTCGCTGACGACGGAGGTCGCGCGTGGCGTTTCCAGCAGCGGCGTATCGACCTTGAGCGCTGTCCCGGTAACGACCACCGTATCGTTGTTGACTGTCGACTCCTGCGCGAGAGCATTTCCGGCGTAGATCAACAGCAACGAACCGCCGACGGCGGCAAAGGTGTTCCCTGATTTCATCGGATCGAGTGCCCGTTCATGACGTGGTGGAAGCCGGCGGCGTCCGACCGGCGATTATTCTCGCATATCATTGTAAATAACAATCATTACTATGTGTATCAGCAATTCGCTTTCGCTCACTTTCCTCGATTGATAACGATTGTCATTCGATCTACCATCACCGCCCAACGCCGCTTCCAGCGCCCTCTCGAGTCAGCGGGCGTCTGCGTCATCGTTTCCCGTTGCCAGGAACCCGTCATCTTGTCGCGTGCCCGTCCTATCCCTGCTCTCCTTGCACTCGCCATGACCGTGCTGCTGGGGTTGGCTACCGCGCTTGCGAGCACGCCAGCGAATGCCGGTTCGCCGCCATTGCGGATCGCCGCCGCCAACTGGACGGTCGCGGAAACGCTGATTGCGCTTGGCGTCGTGCCCTATGCCGTTTCCGATATCCCCAATTACAACGCCTGGGTCAAGGCACCCCCGATTCCTGATTCGACGTTGGATATCGGCCTGCGCAACGAGCCCAATCTCGAACTGCTGGCCCAGAATCCGCCCGATCTGCTGCTGACCAGCGCGCTGTTCTCCCGCGACAATGCCCGTCTCGAACGGCTGATGCCGGTCAGGATGATCGACAACTTCTATACCGACGCGCCGTTTTACGAAGCGACGCTGGCCATGACCCGCAAAATCGCGCAGCTGACCGATCGCGAGCCGCAGGCGGAGGCGTTGATCGCCGAAACCGATCAGGTGCTGGAAGAGACGGCCCGGGCATTGCAGGGCTTCAAGGCGCCGCTCTACATCGTCCAGTTCAGCGACGCGCAGCACGTGCGTGTCTTCGGCCACGGCAACATGGTGGGCACGCTCTTCTCCCGCACCGATCTGACCAACGCCTGGACGGGCCCCACCAATGCCTGGGGTTATGCCAGCATCCCGATCGACCGCCTGGCCGAGCGACCCGATGCACGGATCGTCGTCATCGAACCGTATCCACGCGGTGTCGGCGAGGCACTGAAAGACAATCGGATCTGGCAGCACCTGCCGGCGGTGCGTGAAGGTCGCGTGAGCTTCATCGAGCCCATCTGGCCCTACGGCGGGTTGACCTCCCTGCAGCGGCTCGCCCGCTCGCTGGTCGCCGTCAGCGACAGGATCCCGCCCGCGGACCCGGCAACCGAGGAAGGCGCGCCATGACGCTTCGTGCCCGCTCGCCGGCCTGGTTCGCCTTGGCCCTGTTGCTGTTGGCGGTGTGCCTGGGGGCCGCCACGTTGCAGACTCAGTTTGCCGACCTCTCGGGACACTGGTGGCAGGCGATCCTCTCTCCTGACGATGACCAGATCCGGCAGATGGTGATGCACTACACCTTCGCCCCGAGGCTGCTGGTCGCGCTGCTGGGCGGCGCCGCCCTGGCGCTGGCGGGCTGCCTGATGCAGCAGGTACTGCGCAACCCGCTGGCTTCCCCGGCGACCCTGGGGGTCACCAGCGGCGCGCAGTTGGCGCTGGTCATCGCCACGCTATGGGCGCCGAGCTGGATGCTGGCCGGACGCGAATGGATCGCGCTACTGGGCGGCATCGCGGCAACGCTGCTGGTCTTCGCGCTCTCCTGGAAGCGACGGCTGGCGCCGATGGTGGTGGTGCTGTCCGGCATGGTGGTCAGCCTCTACTTCAGCGCCATCAACAGTGCGCTGCTGCTTTTCCATCAGGAGAGCCTGTCGGGGCTGTTCATCTGGGGAGCGGGGGCGCTCGCTCAGGACAACTGGCACGACACGCAGTTTTTGCTTCTGCGTCTGTGTATCGTGGTGCTGCTGGCACTTCTGCTGCTGCGCCCACTGTCGCTGCTCGATCTGGAAGAGGATGGCGCTCGAAGCCTGGGCATCTCGCTACGCAAGCTACGCTTCGCCGGCCTGGGGCTGGGCATCTTCATCACGGCCTGCGTGGTCAGCGCGATCGGGCTGATTGGCTTCATCGGTCTGGCCTCGCCGGCTATCGCGCGATTGTCCGGCGCCCGCACGCTGCCCCAGCGACTCGTCTGGTCGATGATCCTGGGCGCTCTCCTGCTCGCGGTGACGGATCTCGCCGTGCAGCAGCTCGCGCCGTTCACCGCCTCCCTGCTGCCGACGGGCGCAATGACTGCGGCCCTCGGCGCTCCGCTGCTGCTCTGGCTTCTGCCACGCCTCAAAGTCGGCGGGTCCCGGCCGACACCCAGCACGGGCCTGACGCTGCCGCGCCTTGCGCATCCTCGCCATCGCCTGTGGGTGCTGGGCGCAATGACACTCGTCGCCTGCGCACTGGCCCTCGTCGTCGGCTTCATGCTTGACAGCCACTCGAAATATCTCAGCCTGGCCGGTATCGACGACCTGGCGCTGATCGTCGACTGGCGGTTGCCTCGCGTCGCCACCGCCGCAGCGGCCGGGCTGATGCTGGCCGTCGCCGGCACGCTGCTGCAGCGGATGACCGGCAACCCCATGGCCAGCCCGGAAGTGCTGGGCATCAGCGCCGGCGTGGCGATCGGCGTCATCGCGCTGATGCTGCTGCCTCTGGGCATCGCCCCGCTCAGCGGGTCCGTGATGGGATTCAGCGGCGCGACCGTGGCCCTGCTGGTCCTGATCGTCTGCAACCGTCGCAGTGGCTTCGCGCCGGAAAGGCTGCTGCTGACCGGGATCGCCATTTCGTCACTGCTGGATGCCATGCGCGCCATCGTGCTGGCCAGTGAAGATCCGCGTGCGCAGCAGCTGCTCTCCTGGCTGGGCGGCTCGACCTACTACGCCAGCCTTACCTCCAGCGCCTGGATCTTGGTCATCGCGATCATGCTGTTCGCGCTGGCGCTGCCGTTGCAGCGCTGGCTCACGTTGCTGCCGCTGGGCGCCCCCACCGCCAAGGCGCTGGGCATGGACGTGGACCGGAGCCGCCTGGTGCTGCTCGCGCTGGTGGCCTTGCTGACGGTCGCGGCGACGCTGGTGATCGGCCCGCTCTCGTTCATCGGGCTCATGGCCCCGCACATGGCACGCCTGATGGGCTTCCATGGCGCCCGCCACCAACTGCTCGGTGCCGGACTACTGGGGATGCTGGTAATGGTGACCGCCGACTGGCTGGGCAGGAACCTGTTCTTCCCCTACCAATTGCCGGCGGGATTGATCGCCGCGCTGATCGGCGGCGTCTACTTCATGTGGGGTTTGCGGAGGCTCTGAGAGCTGTTCACGGGGAACGCTTTGGAAGGGCAGCGTCGGCCGCGAGCCTTTGTCACCGACGCAAGAGGTACGGACTAGGCCGCGTAGCTGCGCCAGATCTCCAGCGAGCGGGAGAGTTCATCTTCCAAAATACGGCGATTGCCATCGCTTGCCACTGGCGAACCCGGATCATGCATCGGCGGCAAGCACTCCATGATTACCGGCCCCTCGAACCCGATCCGCTCCAGCGCCTCGAATTGCGCCGAAAAGTTCACCATCCCGCTACCGATGCCGCCGCGCGTCGAGTCCGAGACGTGATAGATCGATAACGTATCACGGCTCGATTCGATCGCGGCGACGGGATCGGACTCCTCCAGATTCATATGATAACTATCGAGAATCAGCCCCAGTTCGGGACGATCGATGGCCCGCACCAGACGATTGCCCTCTTCCGCCGTGTGAATCATTGGTACCTCCTGGCGGTTGGCGACTTCGTAGACGAGCTGGATCTGCCGCTCGCTAGCGTAGCCAGCCAGTTCCCGACACGCTTCGACCAGCGCATCGAAGGGCGTCGGATGCCCCTGGACCCAAAACGAGAGGATCGGTAACGTGACAATGGGCGCTCCCAGTTCGGCGGCGCGGTCGATCACCTGACGATAGGCATCGATGCCCTGCGCGACATCTGGCGCCTCGCCCGCCTGCGGCCCGATTCGCTGAGCGTCCACCGCCAACAGGGCCACTCCACGCCGATCGAGCGCTTCTCGGATCGCAGCCGGCGTATCGCGCTCCCACAGTTCGTTGATCTGGACACCGTCGAAGCCCAGTTCGACCACCTTGTCCAGCAGCAGATCCAGATCGTCGATACCTAGCGTCCAAGTGCAGATACCAATTGCCATGCGTTCTATCCTCTATCGCGTTGCTCGATCTTTCAGCATAGGCAAGGGTCGGCGATACCGGAAAATCGGCGGCTATCGCGGTGCGCGCTCAGGCGCCGTTGAACGCGGGCAAGAGATGGCGCTCTATCGCCTCCCGGACCGACGGCAACATCACGTCGGTGTGCTGCATCAGGTCGCGAATGGCCGGCTCCAGCCCTTCGACACCCCTGGCACGATGGCAACCCGCCGCCAGCCGGGCACAGGTCTCGGGGCATGCCTCTTCAGGGATACGCACGCCCAGCGAGGTCAGCCGCTGACGAAAATCTTCCCCATCGATAAGATCGACGATCATCATGTCTCGTCTCCCGTTCGGTCGTTGATTCACCTCTCGCGCTGGCAAAGGAGCGATCATGTCGTCCACTGGCCAGCTGCCCTCCTCGAGAATGCCGAAGCTGCTCGATTACGACATCTCATCGTTCAGTATCTTCTCTTCACGCAGATAGGCAATTAGCCTATTGGCCGCCTGTTCGGGGGTCAGATCGGTCAGCACCTGGCCACCGGCGGCCGATGACTTGGCCGCCGCGGCCCGGAAGCGATCCCGCGCATTGCCAGACTTGACGACCTTGAGCCGCTTGGGGCGGGCTCGTGCCGGCTGCCATTGCCATTCGCCGCTGGCCGAATCCTCTTCGGCGGTCAGCCCGTCGACCACATGAATGCGGCCCCGTCTTGCCGGGCCGAAAGCGCTCTGGCGCGGAGGGGGTGCCAGAGCATCGACAGTGATCAAGCAAGGCAGCGACACCTCCAGTCGGCGGCGTTGCCCCTGCGGCAGCACCTGCAGCAGAGTGACGCGATCCGCGCCGACCCTTTCGATCGTGGCGGCGCCGGATACGATCGTCCATCCCAGCCGTTCGGCGAGCAGATAGGGCAGCAACCCGGAGCCCTCGCCACATTCGGCGCGCTGCCCGGCAAGCACCAGCCGACAGCCGCTGTTCGCCAGCCATGTCGCCAACAACGGTACGGCATCGTCGGCGGTCGTCATCGGTAGCAGCGCCAGCTCTCCCTGGGCGGCAGAATCGTCCAGTCCATGATACATACCCAGATAGTCGCGCAGCGCAGGCTCATCGGCGTTGCCTGCGTGGACGAGTCGCAGGCGCGCCCCGGCCAGCGTCAAGCCCATCTCGACGGCTCGCGCATCCTCCCGGGCGCGTCCCGGCCGTCCGGAAACCGGATGATGTCCGCTGGAGACCAGCGCCACGACCGGGCATGCGGCAGCGTCAGGCGGCGTCATGATAGTGCTCCCCGCGAGATTCGGTGGTGGTGACATCGGCCATCGGCTTCCCCAACCGTGCGCACACGGCCGCCAGCACGGCATCGCCATCGGCGATGAGCGCCAGATCGGCACGCTTGACCATATCGCAACCCGGATCGCGGTTGATCGCGACGACCCGCTGGCATTTGGCGATGCCCTGAAGATGCTGGACCGCGCCGGAGATCCCCACCGCGATGTAGCAACTGGCGGAGACGAACGTTCCCGTCGCCCCGACCTGCCGGGTGCGGGGCATGTTGCCGTCGTCGACGGCCACCCGCGAGGCGCCCTCGCTGGCCCCCAGCACCTCTGCGGCGTGATGGAAGCCCGCCCAATCGCCGATACCACGACCGGCGGAGAGAATGAACGGCGCCTGGGCCAGCGGAATCTGCTGCGGATCCACCGCGACCCGGCCGAGATCGACGACTCCGACCGCGGTCATGTCCGAGCTCATGGAGCCGGCCGCGTCGACCGATATTGGCCGCGCCTCGTGCCGTGTCTCGCTGACCGGCTCGGCGCACTCGGGCAGTGCCAGCAGAATAAGCGGGAGTTCGCGCTGGATATCCTGCCTCCCTCCCGCCCGCGACAGGCCAAGACCCTCGGCGATCTGCCATACCCGCGTCGCCGCTCGCGCGTTGGCGCCATGACTGGAAGAGCGGGAAAGCCGCGCCGCCAGACGTCGACCAAGATCGCCGCCACCGGGGAAGCTATCCGCGAACAGCCAATGCCGTGGCGTCATTGCCCTCTCCACGCTCACCAGCGCCGCGAGACGCGATTCCGGATCGTAACAGTCACCTTCGACGCATGCCGACAGGTCGATCCAGCGGTCGGCGCCGGCGTCTTCCAGCCCCGCCACCGCGCCCTGGAATGTGACCGCCGTGACAGCGAGCGACTGCCCATCGGCCAACTGCCTGGCCAGACCCAACAGGTCCCGATCGTGATCGCTCAGTCGTCCTTCCGGGCACTCCGGCACCACCATGACGAAGCCGGCCGGATCGTCGATCACTACCATGCGGCGCGAAGGCCCGCTCTCGATTGGCGATGATGTCGGCGGCTGCGCCTCGACGACGGCACCGCTGCGGTCGATTCGCCTGATGCCATTGGGGCCGACGGCGCCGAGCGAATGCGGATCGATTCGTGTCACGCCATTGGGGCCGGTCCAGCGCCAGGCCGGATGCACGAACTCCTGATGGCGCGGGTGGAGCCGATTGCGCCGGATCCGTTCGGCGTGGGGGTCGATGCGTCTGACATTCATGCCGGTTCCTCCTCGCGACTCGGGCTCGAGACAGCGACACTCGCTTCGGGCTCGCCCGATGCCGGCGTCACCAGCGCATCGGCCACCAGCTCGGCCAGATCCTTGACTTGCGGCCGCGGCTCGACCACGCCTTCCAGCATCGCGGTGCATTGCGGGCAGGCGACGGCGACCGTAGTGGCCCCCGTGGCACGCGCGTCCTCCATGCGCATGTCGGGAATGCGCGCGCGACCTGGGAGATCGGCGGGCACGTCGGAAAGCGCCGCCCCGCCACCGCCGCCGCAGCAGCGCGAGCGGAACCCGGACCGTTCCATCTCGGCCACGTCGAGCCCCAGCGCCGACAATATCTGGCGCGGCGCGGCGAACTCGCCGTTGTAGCGCCCCAGATAGCAGGGATCGTGGTAAGTGATCGTTTCACGTCGTTCGGGCGTTGCGACATTCAACCGGCCGGCATCGAACAGCTCGGCGATGAAGGTGGAATGGTGCTTGACGACATACTCGCCGCCGAAGGCAGGATACTCGCGACCCAGGACGTGCAAACTGTGCGGGTCCGCCGTGACGATGCGCTGAAAGCGGTAGCGCGAGAGCGTGGCGATATTGCGCTCGGCGAGACGCTGGAAGGTCGCCTCGTCGCCCAGCCGCCGGGCGACGTCGCCGCTGTCGCGCTCTTCATTGCCGAGCACGGCGAAGTCGACGTCACCGGCGCGCAGAATCTTCACCAATGCACGCAGCGTGCGCTGATTGCGCATGTCGAAAGCGCCATCGCCCAGCCACAGCAGCACGTCGACGCCCTCGGGGCGATCCTGAATGCGCGGAATCTCCAGATCCGCCGCCCAGTCGAGACGCGAGGCGTTGTCCAGTCCGCCGGGGTTGTCGGTGGCGATCAGATTGTCGATCGCCACCGCGCCTTTTTCCGGCGTTTCGCCTCGCTCCAGGGTGAGGAAGCGGCGCATGTCGACAATGGCGTCGACATGCTCGATCAGCATCGGGCACTCCTCGACGCAGGCTCGACACGTCGTACAGGCCCACAGCGTCTCTGCCTCGACAAGCTGCGGCACGATGGCCTGTTCCGGCGCCCCCTGGTGTTTGCCCACCTCGATCCCCGGATATGGAGATCCGGCATAGTGCGCATCAGAGCCACCGGCCATGCCGACGACCATGTCCTGAATCAGCTTCTTGGGGTTGAGCGGCTGCCCCGCCGCGAATGCCGGACAGACCGCCTGACAGCGCCCGCACTGCACGCAGGCATCGAAGCCCAGCAGTTGATTCCACTGGAAATCCGCCGGCTTTTCCACGCCCAGCTTCGACGCGGTCAGGTCGAGCGGGAACAGCGCCGTCGACCGGCTGCCGCGATGGACATCGTGCGTCTTTTTCAAGGTCGCGCCGGGATGCTGATCATCGAAGCGCTCGGGGCGACGATGGAACGCCAGGTGCATCGAGCCGGCGAAGGCGTGCTTCATCGGTCCGCCCCAGCCCATGCCGACGACCAACTCCAGCACGCCCCATCCCACCAGCGCGATCAGCACGATGGCGAACAGGCTGCCGGCAAAAAGTGCGGGGCCGATGCCCACCAGCGGCAGGCTGATCAGGAACATCCCCACCGAATAGGCGAGCAAGCTCTTGGAAAGCCGTTGCCAGGGGCCTTTCGAGAGTTTGGCTGGAGGATGGATTCGACGGCGATTGACCGCCAGCGCGCCCACGAACATGACCGCGCTCGCTGCCAGCAGCAGCCCACCGAGAATCGGATTGCGCCAGCCGAAGCCATGGACGACGATTGCCAGCACCATCGCCGCGACGAAGCCTCCGGCCGTCGCCACGTGGGTGTGCGCCATCGCCTTGTCGCGAGCGACAATGTGGTGCAGATCATTCAGGTAGCGCTTCGGCACACGCAGAATGTTCCGCCACACGACCGATGTCCGCTGGCCCTGGCGCCACAGGCGGATGCGATGCGACGCACCGATAGCACCCACGATCAGCGCCGCAAAGATCAGAATAGGGAGTAGCGTCTGCAGCATGTTCTGCTCCTCGTTTGGACGCCTCTACAGAAGCCGTAAGCCGTAAGCCAGGAACAACTGCTTTCATCTGCAAAATCAAGGGCTTCGCTTTTGATTTTTCTTACAGCTCTTCCGCTCGTGGCTCACAGATCCTTCAGTAACCGCAACGCATCATAGATCGCCGCGTGCGTATTCCTCGGCGCCACGCAGTCCCCCAGCCGGAACAGCGCGAATTCGCCACTTTCGGAAAGCGTCGGCTGTGGCTGAATGGCGTAGAGCGCTTCGAGATCGATCTGGCCGCGATTGCGCGAACGCTCCTTGAGCGCGTAGTAGAGCGATTCGTCCGGACGCACGCCGTTTTCGACGACCACCTGGTCGACTACCCGCTCCTCGTGCTCGCCGGTGTATTCGTTCTCCAGCAGAGCCACCAGCTTGTCGCCTTCGCGGTAGACCTTTTGCAAAGCCAGGTCGCCGGTCATCACCACGGCGTTCTGGTAGAGACTGCGGTAGTAGGTCGGGAAGGTGGTGCCACCGATCGCCACGCCGGGCTTGGTGTCGTCGGTGACGATCTCCACCGTGGCGCCCTGACTGGCACAGTAATCCGCCGTCGACATGCCGCTGAATTCGCACATGGTGTCGTAGATCAACACGTTCTTGCCCGGCTCGATCTTGCCTGAAAGGATGTCCCAGCTGCTGACCACCAGCCCTTCCTCCGCGCCCCATTCGGAGACTTGCTCCAGGAACGGGTGGCCGCCGTTGGCGAGAACCACCACGTCCGGCTGCCGATCGCGGATCATCGAATCATCGGCGCGTGTTTCCAACTGGATATCGACGCCGAGCCGTGCAAGCTCCATTTCGTACCAGCGGGTGATGCCGGCGATCTGGTCGCGCTGTGGTGCCTTCGCCGCCAGCGTGATCTGCCCGCCCAGTTGAGGCTGGGCCTCGAACAATGTGACGTCGTGACCACGTTCGGCAGCGACCCGTGCCGCTTCCATGCCGCCGGGGCCGCCACCGACGACGACGACACGGCGGAGAGGTCCGGTGGTCTTCTCGATGATATGCGGCAGCCCCATGTACTCCCGCGAGGTCGCCGCATTCTGGATGCAGAGCACATCGAGCCCCTGGTACTGACGATCAATGCAGTAGTTGGCGCCGACGCACTGACGAATCCGGTCGACGTTGCCGGCCTTGACCTTGGCGATCAGGTGAGGGTCGGCGATATGGGCGCGGGTCATGCCGACCAGATCCACATAGCCGCCCTCGAGCACCCGTTCGGCCTGGGTCGGGTCCTTGATGTTCTGGGCATGGATCACCGGGACCGAGACCACTTCCTTGATCCCCGCCGCCAGATGCAGGAACGGCTCCGGCGGGTAGGACATGTTGGGGATCACGTTGGCCAGCGTGTCGTGAGTGTCGCAGCCGGAACCGACGACGCCGAAGAAATCGACCATGCCGGTGGCGTCGTAGTAGGCGGCGATCTGCTTCATGTCGTCCTGAGAGAGGCCGTCCGGGTGGAACTCGTCGCCGCAGATGCGCATGCCGACGCAAAAATCGTCGCCGACCTCGGCGCGCACCGCCTTGAGCACTTCCATGCCAAAGCGCATGCGGTTCTCGAAGCTGCCGCCCCACTGGTCGGTGCGCTTGTTGACGCGCGGGCTCCAGAACTGGTCGATCAGGTGCTGGTGGACAGCGGAGAGTTCGCAGCCGTCGAGACCGCCCTCTTTCACCCGACGCGCACCCTGGGCGAAATCGCCGATGATGCGCCAGATCTCCTCTTCCTCGATGGTCTTGCAGGTGGCGCGGTGAACCGGCTCGCGAATGCCGGAAGGCGACATCAAGGTCGACCAGTGGTGGCCGTCCCAGCGGGAGCGGCGCCCCATATGGGTGATCTGGATCATGATCTTGCCGCCGTGCTTGTGCACCGCATCGGCGAGATTCTGAAAATGCGGAATAATGCGATCGGTCGAGACGTTGACCGAACTCCACCACTGCTGGGGGCTATCGATGGAAACCGGCGAGGAGCCGCCGCAGATGGCGAGCCCCACGCCGCCCTTCGACTTCTCTTCATAGTATTTGACATAACGCTCGGTGGTCATGCCGCCGTCGGTGGCGTAGACCTCGGCGTGTGCGGTACTGACCACGCGATTGCGAATGGTCAACTTGCCGATCTGTATCGGCTTGAACAATGCCTCGTATGCCATCGCAATCACCTCACATGGACCGACTCGAAAGCGGACTTCTCACCGGCTTTCCAAGTCGATCTCGTTACTCACGAATTTACTGAACTATTTATCGCCTTCACGTCTTTTCTAGAGAGACGTGACCTCGAAATAGCCCACGTCATGGCCTTCTTCAGCCCCGCTCTGCGTCTGCTCCGCGCGGGTACGAATATCGCTGCCGCGGGCCTCGAGAATCTGGTCCATGGCGCCGGCGAACCAGCCGGTGAACATGTACTCTTCGCGCTTGCCGGTCTTGCCGAGCTGGTAGACAAAACAGGAGTGCTCCAGACGTACCTTGGCGGTGCCCGCGTCGAGATCGATCTCTTCGGTGACGAATTTCCCCCAGCCGCGCTGGGACAGGCGATTCATGTAGTGCTCGAACACCGCCACGCCCTCGATACCGTGAAGCTCCGCTTCCTTCTCGCACCAGAACCAGGCCGACTTGTAGCCGGCGTCATAGAGAATCTTCGCGTACGCCTCGACGCCCAGTGCCTGCTCGACGGCAGTGTGGTTGTTGATGAAGAAGTGCCGTGGCACGTAGAGCATCGGCAGCGCATCGGTAGTCCAGACACCGGTCTCGCTATCGACATCGATCGGCAGTTCGGGGGCCATTGCAGTCATCTCGTTTACCTCGGAAATTGTTCTTTGAGCTTCGAGCTTCGAGCTTCGAGCTTCGAGCAAGAAATCGTCGGCTTCGGACGCTAAAACAGAAGGTGCGAGCAAGATCTTTGGGCTTTCGCGTTATCGAGCACCAAACTCAAAAACTCACTAACTTGCTCGCTGCTCGCGGCTCGAAGCTCGTCGCTGCTACTCGCCCCAGACATCCTTCAAGACTCGAACCCAGTTCTCCCCCATGATCTTCCGCACCACCGGCTCGGAAAGGCCGTGATCCAGCAGCGCCTGGGTCAGGTTGGGGAACTCGCCGATGGTGCGGATGCCCTTGGGATTGATGATCTCGCCGAAGCGGGTCAGACGGCGGGCGTAGCCCTTGTCGTGAGTCAGCCACTCGAAGAAGGCTTCGTCCTGGCCCTGGGTGAAGTCGGTGCCGATGCCGATCGCGTCTTCGCCGACGATGTTCATGATGTAGACGATCGCTTCGACGTAGTCCTCGACCGTGGCATTGACACCAGCGCGCAGGAACGGGGTGAACATGGTGACGCCGACGAAACCGCCGTGATCGGCGATGAACTTGAGTTCATCGTCGCGCTTGTTGCGCGGATGTTCCTTGAGTCCGGTAGGCAGGCAGTGGGAGTAGCAGACCGGTTTTTTCGATTCCAGGATGACCTCTTCCGAAGTCTTGGAACCGACGTGGGAGAGATCGCACATCATGCCGACCCGGTTCATTTCGGCGATCACCTCGCGGCCGTAGCCGGAAAGCCCGCCGTCGCGTTCGTAGCAGCCGGTGCCGACCAGATTCTGGGTGTTGTAGCAGAGCTGGGTAATGCCGACACCGAGCTTCTTGAATATCTCGATGTAACCCAGCTTGTCCTCGAAGGCGTAAGCATTCTGGAAGCCGAGAATGATGCCGGTCTTGCCCTCCTCCTTGGCACGCGTGATGTCACGTGTGGTCATCACCGGGCGCACCAGCTCGGCGTTGTCGCGCATCAGTTGATTCACGCTGACGATGTTATCGACGGTGGATTCGAAATCCTCCCACACCGAAACCGTGCAGTTGGCGGCGGTCAGACCGCCCTTGCGCATATCCTCGAACAGCGCTCGATCCCATTTGGCGATGATCAGACCGTCGATGATGATGGCATCGTCGTGCAGGGATGACGTCGACATGCGGTACTCCTCCTCGGTTGCGCGCCCTCGGTATTGGCATTGTGAAGAGACTTCTCGGTGAAGCCTCAAGGGCGACTGTTCCGCGCAGCATATCCCCCCGCCCAACCGCTCCGCCGACCGAAAGCGAATCCGAGTGTTCCGATTGCGTCACGCCGACTGTTCTCATCACGACGGTCGGTTCCGACCGTGTCGGCGACGCTAGGCGAGATTGACGCGCGAGAGCGCGTTGGATAGAACAGTCGGTCAGGCTGAGGACTGTCGCCTGCGCGACATGGCTGCAACGCTGCTGGTCGTTATCGTTCCTGCCAAGGAAGAAGAATCGAATGTCTGATATCGGGGGAGTACGTCGGCTTCATGGCTGGCTGACAGGGGTGCGTGAAGCGATTCCGCTACTGGGCGGTTATATCCCGGTGGCGATCTCGTTTGGCCTGATTTCCGCACAGGCCGGATTCAGCACCGCGGAAACGCTGGCAATCTCGGCGCTGATCTATGCCGGCGCCTCGCAGTTCCTGTTCGTCGGCATGATTGCCAGCGGCTCTCCACTGTGGCTGACCGTGGCGATGACGCTGCTGATCAATGTGCGTCACGTCGTCTACGCGCCCAACATCGCACCCTGGCTACCCAAGAGCCGCTGGTGGCCGTGGCTGATGCACGGACTGACCGACCAGATCTTTGCCCTCGCCCATAGCCGGCTGCCGCAGTTGCCGGAATCCCAGCGTGTCGGCTGGTTCTTCGGCGCCGCCATGCTGGCCTGGCTCAGTTGGATCGCCGGCTCTCTGCTGGGTGCGGTCGCCGGCGAGTGGTTGACCAGCCGCTGGCCGCTGCTTGGCGAGGTCATGCCTTTCGCGCTCCCGGCACTGTTTCTGGTGTTGATCGTGCCGCGATTCACCTCGCGCCGCTGGGCTGCCGCATTGAGTGTCAGCGTCGCCGCGGCGCTCGTCTGCACGCTGGTCGGGTTGACCAATATCGGCATCCCGCTGGCCGCCGCCTGCGGTGCGCTCTGTTTCTACATGGTCCGTCTGCCGGAAACGCTCGGAACGGACAAGGGAACGACTAAAGAAAGGCGTCCATCATGAACCTCGAACTCTGGATCGGCATGCTCATTGCCGCAGTCGGTACCTATCTGATCCGGCTGCTGCCGCTGCTCTGGATGCAGCGGCGACTGACGCGCAGCGGTGAGAATGGCCCCGTCGATGCCCTGCCCAAATGGCTGGTGATCCTGGGGCCGATGATGATCGCGGCGGTACTCGGCGTATCGCTGGTGCCACGTACGCCGGATGCCGCCGGTTGGCTGGCGACCCTCATCGGCTTGGGAGTGACACTGGCGATCTGGTGGCGAACCCGCTCGCTCGGCTGGCCGGTGATGGGTGGTGTACTGACTTTCGGGGTGGTGGTGATCGTGGCGCGCTCACTGATGTGAACCGCCCCCTCAGGGGCTGTTGCCGTTTCATGCCTCAGGGGCTGTTGCCGTTTCATGCAAGGACGCGCCGGTGGTCACGGCGCGCCACGATCGCCGATATCGTGATGCGACACCTATGGCGAGACATCGTCGGCAGGAAGGCGATCCAGCCATTCGCCGGCGGCAGCCGCATCCAGCGGCCGCGACAGCCAGTAGCCCTGAACGATCTTGCAGCCCTGCGCGCGCAGGAAATCGGCCTGGGCGTCGGTTTCCGCCCCTTCGGCGATCACATCTAGCCCCAGCGCGTTGGCCATGGCGAGGATCGCGCCGATGAGTTCGCCGTCTTCGTAGCTGTCAGGTAGCTCCCGGACGAAGCTCGCATCGATCTTGAGTGCACTGACCGGCAATCGGCGCAGATAGGACAGTGACGAATAGCCGGTGCCGAAATCATCGATCAGCAGGCGAATGCCGCGATCCCGCAGGCGCTGCAACATCCGATGTGTCGTCTCGGCATTCGGCAGCAAGGCGCTCTCGGTCAGTTCCAGCTCGATCAGTTCGGGCGACAGCGCATAACGCTCCAGACACTTTTCGACGTCATCGACGAAGCGGCGATCGCTGAGCTGCAGCGCCGAGACGTTGACCGCTACCGGCACGCGCGGCAAATGCCGCCAGGCGTGCAACTGGGCGCAGACCCGCTCCAATACCCAGCGGCCGATACGATCGATCATGCCGAGCTTCTCGGCCAGCGGAATGAACTGCTGCGGTGACACGACGCCCAGTTCAGGGTCGTTCCAGCGCAGCAGCGCTTCGAAGCCGACCAGGCGCTTGTCTTCCAGCGCCGCCTGGGGCTGATAGACCACCTCCAGCGCATCATTGTCGAGCGCCCGGCGCAGGCTCTGTTCCAACGTCAGTGCCTGATGGTCGTTCTGGCCCATGTGCGATTGGTAGAAGCACCACTGGTTGCGGCCCGCTTCCTTGGCGCGGTACATCGCGGTATCGGCGTATTTGAGCAGCATTTCGCCGTTCTGGCCGTCTTCGGGGTAGACGCTGATGCCGATACTGGTCGACACGTTGAGCAGATGGCCAAGCACTTCGAACGGACGACCGATGCTCTCGATCAACCTTGCCGACAGCGATTCGAGCCCGTCGAGACTTTCCACCTCATGGATCAATATGGTGAATTCGTCACCGCCGAGTCGTGCCACCGACTCACCCTCGCCGACCGTGGCCTGGAGACGCCTGGCGATGGTGGACAGCACCTGATCCCCCGCGTGATGCCCCAGGGTATCGTTGATGCGCTTGAACAGATCGAGATCGAGAAACATCACCGCCATGCGATGGCCGTGGCGATGGGCGTTGGCGCGCGCCTGCTCGAGACGATCCAGAAACAGCCGCCGATTGGCCAGACCGGTCAGGTCGTCGAAATAGGCCAGCCGGTGAATCTGCGCCTCCCGGCGCTTGCGGTCGGAGATATCGCTGAATATGCCAGCAAACTGCAGGATCTGGCCCTCGTCGTCTCGAATCGCAGTGATAGTGAGCCACTCGGGATAGACGTCGCCGTTCTTGCGCCGGTTCCAGATCTCGCCCTGCCAATAGTCCTGCTCCAGCAGGGTACTCCACATGTTGCGGTAGAATTCCGGTGTCTGGCGCCCGGAACTCAGCATGCTGGGGCGATTGCCGACAGCCTCCTCGGCGCTGTAGCCGGTCAGTACGGTAAAACTGGGATTGACCGACTGGATGACACCATGGGCGTCGGTCATCATGATGCCATCCATCGAGGCGTTGATGACCCGCTGGGCGAGGCGAAGATGCTCAGAGGAGGCACGCAGCGCATGATCGCGCACCTTCAGTGTCTCCTTGAGTTGCAGCACGACTTCGTATTCGAGACCGGCCATGATGTCGCCGAACGACAGCAGCCCGCACAGCTCACCCTGTTCATCGAGCACACCGAGATGGCGAAAGGCCTTCTTTCGCAAAAGCTCCACGGCATGCATCAGCGCCATGCTTCGCGGTCTGGTCAGCAGGGTCGGACTCCCGGCCTCGCCCAGGCAACAGCCCAGACGTCTTTCGGCCAGCAGCGTCACCATGTCACGCTCGGTGAAAATCCCCAGCGCGCCGTTACCGTAGTCGATCACCGTCGCGTCGACGTTCGCCTCGCGCATTCGCGCGATGGCGGCATCCAGAGGCAGCGACGCCGCCAGTACCAGCGGCGGATGGATGACGATCGAGCCGATGTCGCGCATCGTCAGGTAATGCTCGACGCGCTGGCCGAGCACGATATCCGACTGGGTGACGATGCCCAGCGGATGCCCCTCGTCATCTTCCACCAGCAGGCGGCGAAGGCACCGTCGCTTCATCAGCAGGGCGGCTTCGTCGAGGCCGGCACCGTGGGCGATACGTACCACCGGGCTGCTCATCGATTGCGCGATCGGCGCGTCGAGCAGGTCGGGATCGGAAAAGTCGAGACGGCGGACGTCGCCTTCGCTCCAGATGCCGCAGATATCATCGTCCTGCGTCACCAATACACAGCTCGCCCTGGCGGCATGCATGCGCTGAATGGCATCGCCAAGGGTTGCCGATACGTCACAGGTCAGCAGCCCGCCACTGGCCAGTTCCGCGATGCTGGGTTCATGGGCCATCTCTTCTGGGGAATGTCTCGTCACGCTATAACCATGCTTAATGATCAAATGAGCAATCGCTCCGGAAACCTCGCCCATCGAGGCGAGGGAAGCGCCTGTTGCTGGTCATTGCCATCGTTCTATCGATATCGTTCTATCGCCACCGTCTATCGATATTGTCCTATCGTCATTTTTCTATCGCTGCCTTGGCCGAGTCATGCCCGGAGATCATGGCGACGTCGATGCGGTCAGCAGAATATCGACCCGGCGATTGGAGGCTCGCCCCGCCGCCGTCGCGTTACTGGCCGCCGGACGCGTATCGCCGTAACCGATCGCACGCAGGCGCGAGGCATCGACGCCCTGCCCCACCAGGTAACGCACCACAGCGATCGCCCGCGCTGCCGACAGATCCCAGTTGGAAGGGAATTGCGGCGTCGCAATCGGCACGTCGTCGGTATGCCCTTCGACGGAAATCTCGCCGTCGAACGCCTTCAGCTCGCCGATCAGGCTGGCGATCGTCGTTCGGCCCTGGTCGATCAGCGTCGCCCGCCCGCTAGGAAAGAGCAGGTTGTCATCGATGCGCAGGGTAACGCCCCGCTGTCCCTGAATGACGTGAACGCCGGGAATATCGAGATTGGCAAGGCGAGGGTTCAACCCCTCGTGTTGCGGCTGAATACCAGTGCCCGCACTCGCCGCCGAGGCGGCAACCTCGGTTGCCGTGACGTCCTCTCCCTGCCCCCTGGGAATAATCGCCAGCAGCAGGACAAACAGGGTCAGCAGCAGCGTCAGCACGTCCAGATAGCTGGTCAGCCAGCCCTCTTCCTCTCCTCCGGCCGTGCTCGGTGGCGCCAGCAGCTGCTGCATTGCACGGTTCTGCATGAGGCTACTCCTCCTGTGCCGAGGCGGGGCGCGGCTTCACGTTGCGATCGCTCAGCTCGTCGTGGTAGTTGGCAATGAAGGAGTTGAGAGTCTCTTCGATGAATGACGGTAGGCGGCGCTTGCTCATCAGCGAGATCCCCTCCAGTACCATGTTCATGGTGATCAACCGCTCTTCCGTGCGGCGTTCGAGCTTCACCGCGATCGGCTTGAACACCAGGTTGGCCATCAGAATGCCGTAGAAGGTCGTCAACAGGGCCACGGCCATGCGCGGGCCAATGATGTCGAGCTGCCCGGCGTCGACCACTTCCAGCATGTTCACCAGCCCGACCAGGGTCCCGATCATGCCGAACGCCGGCGCATACGTTGCCATGGTGCGAAAGATCTGCGCATCCGCCTGCTCTCGCGCCTTGAGCCGGGTGATACGCCACTGCAGCACGTCGAATATCTCATCCTCCCGGGTATTGGCGATGAGCAGTTGAATACCCGAGCGGAGGAACGGGTTGCGCACGTACTCGAGCTGGTTTTCGACCCCGCGCACGTTGCCCTGGGTCCACAGCCTGGAAAGACTGACGAGCTCATCGATATCGGCACGCACATGAGTGTCTTCACGCTTGAATACCACGCCGACCAGACGCACCACCCGCAAGACCTCCTTCAGCGGATAGCTGATGAAGGTGGCCGCGAAAGTGCCGGTGATCACCAGCGCCAGCCCCGGCAAATTGATGAAGCTTTCGGGCGATTCGGCGGTGAAGAACAGGACGCAGATCAGCAGCACGATGCTGGCGAAAATGCCTATCAGCGTCGAGGGATTCATCAATGGCTCCTTTGCGGTCGTTGAACGTCAGTGGCAGGCTTCCCGTCACCGGGAACGACATCGGGCCGATGCGCGGACGGCAATTGGCTACCGGACGCCTGGTTTGGCGAAATCCTGGGGCATGGGTCGACTCGATCCCTTCCTCGTGGAAACGGCCAAAACCAGGAAAATTTACATTCCTTAATATATCTTGACCATTTTTTTCATACTACGCTGGATCACGTTTTTTGCCCGCGTCGAATCGTCGCTGGCCGGTCTGGGATGTCCGCGCCATGACCGGCCAGGAAAGGTAGGAAAGGGTAGAAGTCGAAACGCGCGCCTGATGTCGCGGTCAAGAAAGAAGGTGTGGAAACAGGCGGAAATATGGGAGCGAGAGGATACCGGCCACACCACAGATCGCGTGACGCAAGTCAGCAGAAGGCCGTTGGAGGGAAAGCGCGGCCGCATCCGACACGGCCGGCAAGATCCTCCCGGCGGTTCGCCGTTCGTGACCTAGAGCTGCAGGAAGCCCGTCACCCCAGCGCTACGCTGGCGTAGGTCGGCTCCCCCCGGGCATGACTTAACGCGACCGTCGCGCTACTGGACTGCATCAGTGGGTCGTTATCCATCAGCGGCATCACGGCAGGTTCGAGGCGACGAATCTTCAACGTCTCGCCGCGATCCTCTCGCGGCGGCGTACCGAAGAATTCCCGGTAGCACTTCGAGAAATGCGGCGTGGAGACGAAGCCGCAGGCGGAGGCGATCTCGATGATCGGCAGTGGCGTCTGCTTGAGCAGTTGCCGGGCTCGCGTCAGCCGCAGCTTGAGATAATAGCGCGAGGGCGAACAGTGCAGGTGGCGCTGGAACAGGCGTTCCAGCTGGCGCCGGGAGACATCGACATAGCTGGCCAGTTCGTCGAGCTCGATCGGCTCCTCGATATTGGCCTCCATCAACGCCACGATCTCGAGAAGCTTCGGCTGCGTGGTGCCCAGCACATGCTTGAGCGGCACCCGCTGCTGATCCTCCTCGCCACGAACCCGCTCGTAGATGAACATCTCGGAGATGGCCGCCGACAGCTCCCGGCCATGGTCGCGCCCGATCATGTTGAGCATCATGTCCAGCGGCGCAGTGCCGCCGGAAGCCGTGAAGCGATCGCGATCGATCGAGAACAGCCGCGTGCTCCAGGTCGTGCGCGGGTATGCTTCCTGGATCGCGGCCAGGCACTCCCAATGGATGCTGGCGTCATAACCGTTCAACAAACCGGCCTGGGCCAGGGCCCAGCTGCCGGTACACACCGAGCCGACCCGGCGCAGCTGGCGCTGGCGGCCCTGCAGCCAGGTCAGCAGCGCCGGCGTCACCGAGCGCTGCGGCGCAACACCACCGCAGACCACCAGCCAGTCGAGCCTCAGCGGTGAGTGAGCGCTGGCATCCGGCGTCACCTGCATACCGTCGCTCGCCCGCACGGGTGCCCCGTCCATGGTCATCACGTACCAGCGGTACAGTTCGCGACCAGCGAGCTGGTTGGCCATGCGCAACGGCTCGATGGCCGATGCCAGCGAGATCAGGGTGAAATCTTCCAGCAGCAGGAAGCCAAGAGTCTGGGGCTCCGGCACAGCACCTTTGGGGGCGGCGCCTCGAGAGGGATGGGTTGCCATTTCACGTCTCCTCCAAGGATGTATCGGTGGTTATTGTTATTGCGGTTCCCTGGCGCCTGTCAGTCTCGGTACGTGGCGAGGCACGCGTTGGCGAGCGACCATGACGAAGACCTCGAGCGGCTTTCCTGAAGCCTTTTCGGTCTCGTTTCGACTGTAAGCCCTGTGAAGTCGGGACGCATGCGTTTTTATCTCTCTGCGACAGACACAACGCTATTAGACAGTTCGATGTCGTTTTTAGAACAGATTGACGCCTTCGCGCCCTCGAAATGCCGGACGATATATCCTGCTTACCGGTCGGGCCCGAGCGCCGGTGCCGCCGATGCCTCGATTTCTCTGACGCGCTGCCGATCCTCCTCGAGCACAAGCCCCTGATCGAATCGCTTGATCACCAGCGTCATGTGTTCGCGGGCAATACGCTTGATGTGGTCGTCGCCCACCGCGGCCAGGGCTTTCAGCGCCTTCTGCAGACGGATGCCGATCTCGACCGTACTGGCACCGTCGCGAGCGATGGGCGTGAAAAAGTCGTCGAACAGATCCGCGCTGTCGAGCGCCTCGACGTAAACATGACGCACTGGCCGAGGCTTCTCTTCGATGCTGCCGGCGGCGTGCTGCAGCCAGGGGGTGAACACTCTCACCCCGCAGCCGATGACATCGATCGCCGTGCCGGGATCGTTGATCCCCGGTGAGAGCGCGCGGGAAGCCACCTCCGACAGAACGATGAGGCCGAAGCGCGGATCCTGTTCGAAGCGTCGCGCCGGCCCGACGGTGAAGGCGCTCGTGATCTTCTCGGCACGCTCGTCGCCCAGCTTTGGCGTCAAGGCCAGCACCGCCTGGGTATCGACGAAGGTGCCCGGCAGCGCCTGGACATAGATCGACTCCGCCGCATCCTCCGCCAGCGAATCGAGCAGCGGCATATCGATGTGCTGCACGTAACCCACCTTGCCCGCCCGCACCGGCACCAGATCCGGTGGCAGGGTCGCCGGCATCGCCTGGCCGCCCAGATAAGGGTTTTCCATGCGCCTCTCGAACGCGCCACGGGCAGCGTTTTCTATCTTGCCGATGGTGTCTCGGACCCGCCCCAGGCGCGTGAGATAGCCAGCCCACTTGATGAGCTGGTAGACCACCAGCACGATGACCACGAGGGTGGCAGCGAACAAGAGCGTACGGCCATCTTCGTCGTAGATACCGGCCGCCAGCGCGACGATGCCGACCAGGCTGAACAGAAAGGCGCCGATGAAGGTCGCCAGGGTGTTCTGCGTGACCCGATCCTCGATCAGCAAAAGCGTCGCCCGCGGGCTGACATTGCTGGTCGCCGAACCGTAGGAAGTGACCATGGCGCTCAACGAGAAGGTCGTCACCGCCAGCATGCTCGACGCGATGATATTGAGAATGCTGTCCACCGCGCTCGCCCCGACGCTGACCACCGCGGGGATGCCCAGCCAAGGCGTGGCGACCCAGGCGATCAACGCCGTGACGACGCCCGCGAGCGAATAGAGTGATGCGCGATACCACAGCGAACGATGCATTCGTCGCCACATCCATTGAAACCGCCCTGTCATCTCGCCCCCTGTCCACGAATCGAATCACGCCAAGTCTACGTCAAACGGGCCAACGGCGACCCTTTTGCCGAGGCTGGTCTATTCTGATCTCGAACCTGTTCCGCCACCGACGGCGGACGACATCGATCGGTTCCGGCAAAAGGAGCTTGCCATGACCACGACCTCCCCCCGGCGGGCGACCCGTCATCGCTGCGGCAAGGGTTTCACCTATCGCCTGCAGAATGGCAAGACGATGACCGACAAGGCCTGGCGCGACTGGATCGGCTCGCTGGCAATTCCACCGGCCTGGCGTGACGTCGAGATCGTGCTCGACAAGCGTCACCACATCCATGCCACCGGTCGCGACGCGGCCGGTCGCAAGCAGTACATCTACAACGCCAAATGGCGCGAGAAACGAGAGGCACTCAAGTTCGATCGGATGATCGAATTCGCGCAGCGCCTCACGCCCATGCGCCGAACGACCGGCCAGCACCTCGCGCTCGACGGCATGCCGCGGGAGAAAGTGCTCGCCTGCATGGTGAGGCTGATCGATGGCGCCTATTTTCGCCCCGGCAGCGAGCGCTATCGCGAGGAGAACCACTCCTACGGCCTGACCACCATGCGCTCGAAACACCTGACCATCGAAGGTGACGAACTGATCTTCGACTACCAGGGCAAGAGCGGGCAGCAACAGCACCGCGTGGTGGAAGACGAGCGTCTGGCGAAGATCGTCGCCGAGCTCGACGACATTCCCGGCTACGAGATATTCAAGTACTTCGACGCAGACGGCCACAAAGTCCGGGTCGACAGTCATGATCTCAACGACTACATCCATGAGGTCATGGGCGAACGCTTCAGCGCCAAGGATTTTCGTACCTGGGCCGGCACCTCGATCGCCGCATTGGCGCTGGAGGAGGTCGGCCCGGGCGAGAACGACAAGATCAACGAGAAAAACGTTCGCCAGGCCGTCGAGCGGGTCGCCAGGACGCTGGGCAATACGCCGAGCATCGCCAAAGCAAGCTACATCGATCCGCGTGTCGTGGAGAGCTATCTCGATGGACGCACGCTGGATCATTTCCGCAAGCTGGTGGAAACCGAACTGGAAAAGGACGACGAGCTGACCGGGCCGGACGAGCGCGCGATACTCAATCTGCTGCAGAGCCGACTCGAGGCGAAGCGCTGATGGTAACGGCGGGCACGACTTATCGGCAATCGACGCCGGCACGCCGGCGATGCTAAAAGGAAGGTTTGTCTATCAAGCTCTGTTCATAAAGATAAGGAAAGCGCCATGAACCCAGCCGAACCTGCTATCGATACCGTCGTCTACGCCGCCAACGCAGGCGACGGAACCATCGGCAGCTATCGCCTGGATCGCCAGACCGAACGGCTGATCCCGCTGACCACGACAGAGGCGGCCGAAAACGTCATGCCGTTGGCCATCAGCCCCGACAAGCAGACGCTCTACGCCGCCATCCGCAGCGATCCGCTGCGCGTGCTGAGCTATCGCATCGAAGCGGGCACCGGCGCACTGACCCCGCTCGGCAGCGGCGCGCTCTATGGCAGCATGGCCTACATCGCGACCGATCGCTCCGGACGTTATCTGTTGGCGGCCTCCTACGGCGGCAATCTGGTCAGCGTCAGCCCCATCGATGACAACGGCGTCGCCGGCGATGCCACGCAGACACTGGAGACCGGCAGCCGCGCCCATGCGATCCAGGCCACGCCGGACAATCGCCATGTCTTCGCCACCAACCTGGGCGACGACCGGCTGGCCCAGTTCCATTTCGCCGATGGCGCCCTCGTCCCCAATGACCCTCCCGCGGCCAGCACGGCCGACGGCACCGGCCCGCGTCATTTCGTGTTCTCGCCCAACGGTCGGTTCGTCTATGTCCTGGGGGAATTCAGCGCTACCGTCACGACTTTCGAACTCGACGCGCAAAACGGAACCCTGACCCAGATCGCCATCTGCGAAGGGCTTCCCGAAGGGATGAATCTGGCGCCGGGCATGCCTCAGGAAGAGATTCCTGACGGCGACGAGACGCCACGCGTCTGGGCGGCCGACCTGCACATCACTCCGGACGGCCGTCATCTGTACCTTTCCGAGCGCACCAGCAGCACGCTGAGTACGTTGCGGGCCAATCCGGATTCCGGCGAACTGCATTTCGTCGGTAACCAGCCCACCGTCAAGCAGCCTCGCGGTTTCGAGATCGATCCCACCGGCCGCTATCTGGTGGCCTCCGGGGAATTGAGCGATCACCTGGCGCTCTACCGCATCGAGCCGACCAGCGGCGAACTGGTTCATGTCAGCGACGCGCCGACCGGCAACAAGACCAACTGGGTGGAAATCGTTTCCTTCCCCTGAACGGAACGCGCCGCGCAGCGCCGCGTGAATGCGTTGGTCACGTGGCGCTGGTATACTCTGGCGCGACCGCAGGTTGTCGACAACTTTCGATCGTCGATGCCGCGACCGAGTTCAGATCGCGATGGCGCCCTTCACCAAGGTCTCGAAGGCCGCCATCGCGGTGCTTCGCGCTCCACGGATCGAACCACCCATCGGTCCACCCAGGGAGCGCGACGCGCATTCACGTTTCCGTAAGCGCTCGACACTTCGTGCCATTGCCAAAGAGAGGTTAACGAATAGACATGTCCAATACGCCGAAGATCATCTATACCCTGACTGACGAAGCGCCTGCCCTGGCCACCTACTCTCTGCTGCCGATCATCGAAGCCTTCACCGGGACTGCCGGCATCACCGTCGAGACTCGCGATATTTCCCTGGCTGCGCGCGTCCTGGCACAGTTCCCGGATCTGCTCAGCGACGAGCAGCGCGTCAGCGACGATCTGGCCGAGCTCGGCCAACTGGCCACGACGCCGGAAGCCAACATCATCAAGCTGCCCAACATCAGCGCCTCCGGCCCCCAGCTCAAGGCCACGATCAAGGAGCTGCAGAGCCAGGGCTATCCCCTGCCGGACTACCCGGACGAGCCGAAGAACGACGAAGAGAAAGCGATCAAGGCGGCCTACGACAAGGCCAAGGGCAGCGCGGTCAACCCGGTGCTGCGTGAAGGCAACTCCGACCGTCGCGCGCCGAAGTCGGTCAAGAACTATGCCCGCAAATATCCGCATCGCATGGGCGAGTGGAGCAGCGAGTCGCAGTCTCACGTCGCCCACATGAACGAAGGCGACTTCTACGGTAGCGAGCAGTCCGCCGTGATCGCCAAGGCAGGCAAGCTCAAGATCGAACTGCAGCAGAAAGATGGCACCCGCATCACGCTGAAAGAAGGCCTCGCGGTCAAGGAAAGCGAAGTCGTCGACGCTGCACGCATGAGCAGCCGCCGCCTGCGCAACTTCATCGACAGCGAAATCAAGGACGCCAGGAAGCGCAACGTACTGTTCTCGCTGCACCTGAAGGCAACCATGATGAAGGTCTCCGACCCGATCATGTTCGGCATCGTGGTCGAAGAGTTCTACAAGGACGTCCTCGAGAAGCATGCCGACGCCCTCAAGACGGCCGGCTTCAACCCCAACAGCGGTATCGGCGATCTCTACAGCGCCATCGAGTCGCTGCCGAGCGAACAGCGCGACGCGATCACGAGCGACATCGACGCCCTCTACAAAGAGCGCCCGCCGATGGCGATGGTCAACTCCCACAAGGGCATCACCAACCTGCACGTGCCGTCTGACGTGATCATCGACGCGTCCATGCCGGCGATGATTCGCGACTCCGGCAAGATGTGGGGCGCCGACGACCAGTTGCATGACACCAAGGCCGTGATTCCTGACCGTTGCTACGCCACGATCTACCAGACGGTGATCGAGGACTGCAAGAAGAATGGCGCCTTCGACCCGACCACCATGGGCAGCGTACCCAACGTCGGCCTGATGGCACAGAAGGCCGAAGAGTACGGTTCCCACGACAAGACCTTCCAGATTCCGGCCGACGGCACCGTCGTCGTCACCGACGAGAACGGCCAGACACTGTTCAGTCATGACGTCGAAGCCGGCGACATCTGGCGCATGTGCCAGACCAAGGACGCGCCGATCAAGGACTGGGTCAAGCTGGCCGTCAGCCGTGCCCGCGAAAGCGGCGCTCCGGCGATCTTCTGGCTCGACGCCAACCGCGCCCACGATGCCAAGCTGATCGAGAAGGTCGAGACCTACCTCAAGGATCACGACACCAGTGGCCTGGATATCCGCATCCTGGCGCCGGTCGAGGCCATGAAGGTCTCGCTGGAACGTATCCGCAAGGGCGAGGACACCATCTCGGTGACCGGCAACGTGCTGCGCGACTACCTGACCGACCTGTTCCCGATCATGGAACTCGGCACCAGCGCCAAGATGCTCTCCATCGTGCCGCTGATGAACGGCGGCGGCCTGTTCGAGACCGGTGCCGGCGGCTCCGCGCCCAAGCACGTCCAGCAGTTCCTGGAAGAGAACCACCTGCGCTGGGACTCGCTGGGTGAATTCCTGGCGCTGGCGGCCTCGCTCGAGCATCTCGGCAGCACCTTCGACAACGCTCGCGCCAAGATCCTGTCGGCCACTCTGGACCGCGCCAACGGCGAATTCCTCGACAGCGACAAGTCACCCAAGCGCAAGGTCGGCGAGCTCGACAACCGCGGCAGCCACTTCTACCTGGCGCTCTACTGGGCGAAGGAACTGGCGGCGCAGACCGAGGACAGCGAGCTGAAGTCGCTGTTCGAAGAGATCGCCAGGACGCTCGGCGACAACGAGAAGACGATCGTCGACGAGCTCAATGCCGTGCAAGGCAAGCCGGTGGACATCAAGGGCTACTTCCACCCCAACGGCGAACTGGTCAGCGAAGCCATGCGTCCCAGCAAGACGCTCAACGCTGCGCTGAACAAGCTCTACCAGGCGTCGTGATCGACTGACCGGCTCGGTGTTGCCGAGCCGGTCATCGGCTCATCCTGCTTCGGCAGTACGAGACCAAGCAGTACGAGACCAAGCAGTACGAGACCAAAAAGAAACGGGCCCGTGCCAATCAATGGCACGGGCCCGTTTGCTTCAGCCGGTCTGCTGAGACGGCCTGTCGAATCAGTTGGCCGCCAGCGCCTCGGCCGGCTTGCCATCCTTGAAGGTCGGCACTTCCGGTTCGTCGACGGCGAAGAGGCCACCGCTCAGGCGGCGTACGCGCTTCATGAACAGCGCGATGCAGATCAACGTACCGATGGCAGCCACGACGTAACTCATCTGCAGCGACAGGCCGAAACCGATCGGGGCATAGGCGAGATAGGTAAAGGTCGCCATGGTCATGAACGTCGCCGGAATCGACGTGATCAGATGCGGTTTACGCGCCAGCACCAGGTACATGGTCGCAACCCACAGCGCGATGACGGCCGTGGTCTGGTTGGCCCAGGAGAAGTAGCGCCATAGCAGCGTGAAGTCCATGTGCGTCAACCCGTAGGAGACCACGAACAGCGGTGCAGCGATGAGCAGACGCTTCACCAGCGGACGCTGATCGATCTTCAGGTAGTCGGCGATGATCATGCGCGCACTACGAAATGCCGTGTCGCCGGAGGTGATCGGCAGCACGATGACGCCGAGAACCGCCAGCGTACCGCCAATGGCGCCCAGCATGGTGGTGGAAACTTCGCTGACCACCGCCGCCGGGCCGCCAGCCGCCAGCACGTCCGACAGCGACTGATCGCCGTGGAACAGACTCATGGCGGCTGCCGCCCAGATCATCGCGATGACGCCTTCGGTGATCATCATGCCGTAGAAGATCTTGCGGCCATTGCCTTCGTTCTCGGTCGTCCGCGAAATGATCGGCGTCTGGGTAGCGTGGAAGCCCGACAGCGCCCCGCAGGAGATGGTCAGAAACAGCAGCGGGAAGATCGGAGCGCCCTGCGGATGCATGTTCTGGAACGACAGCTCGGGGATCGGCGCGCCAGTGAAGATCATGCCGAGACCGATGCCCAGCGCGCTGAACAGCAGCAGCGCACCGAAGTAGGGATAGATGCGCCCGATGATCTTGTCGATCGGCAGCAGCGTTGCCAGCAGATAGTAGGCGAAGATCACCATGGTGATCAGCGTGATCGACAGCGGCGTCATGTTGGCCAGCAGTGCCGCAGGAGACGTCACGAACACGGTGCCCACCAGCAGCAGCAGCAGGATGGCGAAGCCGTTGACGACGTGCTTCATGACCTTGCCCAGGAACTTGCCGGCCAGTTGCGGCAGATGCGCGCCATGATTGCGGATCGAGATCATGCCCGTCAGATAGTCATGCACCGCGCCGGCGAAGATACAGCCGATCACGATCCAGAAGAACGCCACCGGCCCGTAGAGAGCGCCGAGAATAGGACCGAAAATCGGGCCCACACCAGCAATGTTGAGCAGTTGAATCAACGAGTTGCGCGTCGTGTTCATCGGCACGTAGTCGATGTTGTCGCGCATGGTGAACGCAGGCGTGCGGCGCTTGCGGTCGGTCACGAACACGCGTTCCACGAATTTTCCATACGTGAAGTAGCCCACTATCAATAGCAGGATCGATGCAATGAATGTGATCATCTAGGGTCCCTGGAGCAGAAAGAACGCCTTGTGGGCATTCGGCAGGTGCTTTTATCGGTACGTTTGGCGGACCGATAACGGTCGCGGCTTGGTTATCCGCGCCAATTTACGAAGAAGGCTAAGTAATGACATCTAGACTTTAGTGGCATAACCCCACCTCGCAGTGCTTGCCTGGCTTCGCATCGTCCCGCATGCTGAAGACCCTCCAGCGGCGCGGTTCGTCCTGCTTCGATGATCAATCTCTCTTTTTCGCTATCCCTGCCGACCTCGGTATCCCGATCACTGGCTTCGGTATCCCGCTCGGTTGCCTTGTCCTTCCTGGTAGGCGGCATGGCGTCGATTCTGGCCGCACCCGCGGTCGCGGCGACACCACCAGCCTCATCCGACCTTCTGGCTCGTGCCGACACAGTGTCTCGGCTCACCGCGACATCGCTCGAGCGTCTCGCTCCGGATGCGGCCCCGGATGTCATCGCCCTCGGGCTTGCGACCATGCAGTGCGCGCAGCGCCACGGCGTGGGCGAACAGGCACAGCGCCTCGCGGTCATCGATTACAGCCGTTCTTCGCTGACACCGCGTCTGTGGGTTTTCGACCTGAAGCACGACAAGCTTTTATACCGTGAAGTCGTGGCGCACGGCCAAGGCTCGGGCGGCGATATTCCGGACCGATTCTCCAATGAGGAAGGCTCGCATGCCTCGAGCCTGGGGTTGTTCGTCACTCGCCAGACCTATGAAGGCAAGAACGGCTACTCGCTGCGTCTGGACGGACTGGAACCCGGCTTCAACGACGCCGCCATGAGTCGCGCCATCGTGATCCATGGCGCCGATTACGTCGATCCTGAAAGCGGCGAACGCCAGGGCCGGCTGGGGCGAAGCTGGGGCTGTCCTGCCCTGCGCCCGGATGTCGCTGGTGACGTCATCGATGTTCTCAAGGAAGGCCAGTTCGTCTTCTCCTATTACCCCGAGCGGGAGTGGCTGATGCATTCGGCACTGGCGCAGTGCGCTCAGGCCCGTATCGACGATCGCGAAAGTCCTGACGACACTTTCCTCAGCTCGCGTTGACCCGATTCGCGTCAGCGGATTGCCAGACCGGCTAGCGCGTACGACATTGATAAAGCGTACGACTCGAGAACACGCACGAGATCGAGAAAGAGAAGACCGTTGGGGGAGCCAGCATGTCGCGTCTTGGAACCATACTGCTACTGACCGCCGCCCTGCTGGTCTCGTCAACGAGCTTCGCGGTGCCCTTCTGGGGCGAGAAGCAGTCCAGCCCCGTCGACATACCGGTAGACCACCTCGCGCCGGGCGCCTGGATCTGGGGCGGCGACGACAAGCGCGGCGGGCCAATGGCCGTCATCGTCAGCCTGACCGAACAGCGCGCCTATGTTTATCGCAACGGCATTCTGATCGGTGTGACCACGATCAGCAGTGGTCGCGAAGGCTACGAAACACCGACCGGCGTCTTTACCGTGCTGCAGAAAGACAAGGACCACCGCTCCAATCTCTACGGCAACGCGCCGATGCCCTATCAGCAACGCCTGACCTGGGACGGCGTGGCGCTACATGCCGGTGGCCTGCCGGGTTATCCCGAGTCTCACGGCTGTATTCATCTGCCGAGCGAATTTGCACGCCTGCTGTTCGATGCTTCCAATATCGGCATGACCGTTGTCGTGGCACAGGAGGGCCAGGCGCCCGTCTCCGTCGTTCATCCGGGCCCGTTGAGCCCCATCGATGCCGACACCGGTGCCGATATCGATATGCCGATGCTGGCCAGTGGAAGCAGCTGGCGCTGGGTCATGGATCCGCCCACCCAAGGCCCGGTCTCCATGGTATTGAGCCGCAGCGACCGCATGATCGTGGTCTATCGCAACGGCGTCGAGATCGGACGCTCGCGCGTCGAGCTTGGCCGCCCCGACATCATGACGGGTACCCGTGCCTATATCGTCGAGGGGCATTTCCAGCCCCCGAGCCCGCAGCAGAGCCTTCAAGAGAATGAAGCATATCTGCGTAAGCTACCCCTGCCGACGTGGATTGCGATTGGCGTACCGGGCTACGAAGCTGAAGCCGGCCAGGCGGTGCCGGCCGACATCGTCAATCAGGTGATCGTGCCGGAGGGTTTCAAACGGAAGGTGCTGCCCCTGCTGGAACCGGGCACCGTGCTGGTCGCCACCGACGCTCATCTCACCGCCGAAAGCAGTGGCGAGTCACTGCGCGTCATCGACAGCGTCGGCCCTCGCAGCTGGCTGGACGATGTCGCAACGCAGCGTCATGTCGGCACGGGCCGCTAGGGGCTTCGAGGCCGGTCAAGACGCGTCATGTCGTGCGACATTTATTCACTATGACATTCCTCGTGGATGGCATATGTTGATAGTCGCAAAGCAAGTCGGCGAGCCGCCGCGCGTCGACGATCAGAGACCAGGCGGTACCCGAGCGCTTTCGCTCGACGCTTTCACGACGGTGAGGTGCCCATGTTCAAGTCGCTGCTGGTCCCTATCGATGGTTCCGAGGATTCCCACATCGCGCTCAACGTCGCCTGCCAGTTGGCGGCACCGGTACAGGGGAAGCTGTACCTGTTGAACGTTCGCGATCCCTACCCACAGCTGCACGACGCCGAATTGTTGAGTGTCGAAGCGGCGATCAAGGCTGCCTCGGTAGAGACTGCCAACCGGGAAGGCCGCGCCATTCTCGATGCCGCGCTGGATACCCTCCCTTCCTTCCCCGGCTATAACGGCGAGTTCGATCTCCTCGTCAAGCAGGGGTCGCCAGCGCGCGTTATCGTTTCCGAAGCCGAACGGCTGGGCGTCGATGCCATCGTGATGGGCAGCCGTGGCGTAGGACAGTTCAAAGGCCTGATGATCGGCAGCGTATCGCACAAGGTGACGCACGTTGCCAAGTGTCGCGTCATCTGTGTACATGAGACGCCGCACCAGCATGCCACTCGGGCGACCCATGAGTTCGTCGATGTCGACTGACCCCCGGCGCTACGCGCAGGTATCATGGCGACCTTGCGAAACATGACCCTCTGGCGCCATGGTCGATGAGACCAGAGCGTGCCGACAGGATTCAAAAGGAGAGCATTCATGGCTAGCGGCTGGGCGAAAGATGGCGCAGTGCAGGAGCAGATCGACAGCACCGTCGAAGACGGCATTCAGGAAGCCCGCCAACGACTGCAAAACCACGGCCCCAGCCTGGCGATCTGTGAAGCGTGCGAGGCGCCAATCCCGGAGGCTCGACGTCAGGCGGTACCTGGCGTTCGGCTGTGCATCGCCTGTCAGGCTGAAGCGGACCGCCACCAGACCCATCGCACCAATTACAATCGTCGCGGTAGCAAAGACAGCCAGCTACGTTGACCGCTCCCCGATGGATCGCCGCCTGCACGATTGCCGAAAAAGCTTGCCGGCTCACGCTGGGCAATAAGCCAATATCTGTCAGCGGCAGCACGATGACTGCTGACAGGTATCGCGCTTTGCGACTGATTCGCTCCCCTCACCTTCTGCCTTGACCGCACGAGGCCCGGAAGCACGCCACTCTCGTGATGCCTCGCCAAGCACCCGCCACGCGGAATGCAAAAACAGTCCGGCAATGATCAGGCCGACCACCACGTCCGGCCAGCGCGTCTGGGTTGCACCGACCAGCACCGCTGCAATGATCACGCCCGTGTTGGCGATCAGATCGTTGCGCGAGCAAAGCCAGGTCGAACGCATGTTGATATCGTCGCTGCGAAAGCGATAGAGCATCAAAAAGCAGATGCTGTTCGCCATCAGTGCAATCACCCCGACGACTCCCATCGCCTCTGCGGTGGGTGCGGCGCCCGCTACGCTCTTGTAGATGGCCTCGCCGATCACGGCGACACCGAATATCAGCATGAAGCCGCCCTTCACCAGGCTGGCCGCCGCTCTCTCCAGGGCCAGTTCACTGGATTTGTTTTCGCAGCAGGCATCCATCATTACACTCCCATTCATCACTCCTGATAGGATCGGGGTTATAGTCGCTATAGAGTCAAGCCGATGAATCATGCCTGTGCTACCCCGCCCGAGCCCTACACGATCGGCCAGCTTGCCAGGCTGACCGGTGTGAAAGCGGTCACCATCCGTTACTACGAGAAGGCGGATCTGCTGCCCGCCGCCACGCGTACGGCGTCGGGCTATCGGCTCTATTCGTCGGTCGAACGGGACCGTTTGCGCTTCATCAGGCGCTGTCGTCACCTGGGGCTGGGTCTCGACGACGTCAAAGCGCTGCTGCGTCTCTCGGATGAACGCGAGGCTCCCTGCCACCAGGTGGATGCCATCATCCATCAGCAGCGCGAGCATGTCCGCGACCGCATTCGGGATCTCCAGGCGCTGGAGCAGGAGCTGGATCGTCTGGAAGGAGCCTGTCGGGCCGAGACCATCGGCGAGTGCAAGATCATCGAGTCGCTGTCGCGACCTACCGAGCGCTGAAGGAACCCGCCCCATGCATTTCGATCTTGCTGACCTGCGCATCTTCGTTCATGTCGCCGAAGAGAACAGCCTGACGGCAGGCGCCCAGCGCGCGCATCTCTCGACGGCGGCGGTCAGTGGCCGAATCAAGTCACTCGAGGCGCAACTGGAGAGTCGGCTGTTCTACCGCAGCAGCCAAGGGGTCGAACTGACGCCCGCCGGCGAGCGATTGCTGCAACATGCGCGCCTCATCCTGCGCCAGGTCGAGCGCGTCAAGAGCGAATTTTCCGGCTACGCCAGCGATGCCGTCGGCCATCTGCGGATATTCGCCAACACGACGGCCGTCATCGAGTTCATGCCAGAGGTGCTCGCCGATTTCCTCGCGTCACGCCCCGGTATCACCGTGGACCTGCAGGAGCGCCTGACCAACGACATCATTCGCGGCGTTCTCGACGGCACCGCCGACATGGGTATTCTCGGCATCATGGTCGGTGTCGACGTGCCCTCGCGGCTGAAGACCCTGCCGTTCAGCCGGGACAGGCTGGTACTGGCGACCCCGCTCGACCACCCCCTGGCCGAGCGAGAGGAAATCACCTACGAAGACGCCCTGGACTACCCGCATGTCACGCTGCATGAAGGCAGCACGCTCTTCCACTACCTGGAAAGCAAGGCGCTGGAGTTCGGCAAGCCGCTGCCGGTCAGGATTCAGGTGTTCGGTTTCGAATCGGCGTGCCGCATGATCGAGGCCGGCGTCGGCGTCGGGATTCTCCCGGAATCCTGTGCCTTGCGCTATCGGGACCACATGCGACTGAGCGTGCGCCACTTGAGTGACGCCTGGGCGTACCGGGAACGCAGCGTGCTGATCCGCGAAGATCATGTTCTACCCAGCTTTGGCCAGGAGCTGCTGGATATCATCACACAGTACCAGTCATCTCCGCCGCTCGCGGCGGCGCAACACGCGCCCGTCCAGCCATGAAAAAACGCCCCGCATTTCAGGTGCGAGGCGTCGGTACGGCGTGCCGTTCGTTCGAGATCAACTCAGCCGCTGCATGTAGTCCACGTAGCCGAAGGTCTTGACCGTGCGAATCTCCCGGCTCTTTTCGTCGATCCGGCAGATCGACGGTAACCGGATACCGTTGAACGTCGTGGTCTTGACCATGGTGTAGTGCGCCATGTCGGTGAAGACCAAGCGATCGCCAATCTCGAGCGGCGCATCGAACGCGTAATCGCCGATCACGTCGCCGGCCAGGCAGGTCGTGCCGCCCAGGCGATAGGTGTGGGCCTTCTCGCCAGGTTTGGCGGCACCGATGATTTCCGGCCGATACGGCATCTCCAGCACGTCGGGCATATGCGCCGTCGCCGAGGTGTCCAGAATCGCGATGGGGCCGTCGTTCTCGACGATATCCAGCACGGTGCAGACGAGATAACCCGTGTTGAGGGCGATCGCTTCACCCGGCTCGAGATAGACCTCCAGATGCGGATAACGCGACCGGAACTCGCGAATCACCCGTACCAGCCGCTCGACATCGTAGTCGGCACGCGTGATGTGGTGGCCGCCGCCGAAGTTTACCCAGCGAAGTCCGCCCAGATACTGCCCGAACCTGGCCTCGAACGCCGCCAGCGTCTCTTCCAGCGCATCGCTGTTCTGCTCGCACAGGGCGTGAAAATGCAGCCCCTCCAGCCCGACGAGATCTTCCGGGGAGAGATCCGCCGCCCGCGTGCCCAGACGCGAGCCCGCAGCACAGGGATCGTAGAGCGCGACCTCGCCGGTGGAGTGCTCGGGATTGACGCGCAGCCCGCACGATACCTTGCGCGGCGCCGCTTGCACGGTTTCGCGGAAATGGCGCCACTGACGCGGCGAATTGAAGCTGAGATGATCGGCGTAACGCAGCACCACGTCCATTTCCGGCGCGGTAAACGCCGGAGAATAGACATGCACCTCGCCGCCGAACGTCTCGGCGCCGAGGCGGGCCTCGTCCTGCCCACTGGCGGTGGTCCCGACCAGATACTGGCTGACCAGCGGGAAGGTGTTCCACATGGCGAACCCCTTCAGCGCCAGCAGGATCTTGGCGCCACTGTCGGCCTGCACCCGGCCCAGCAGCTCCAGATTGCGGCGCAGCAAGGCGTCGTCGACCACGTAGGCCGGTGACGGGCAAGCGCTAATGTCGAAGGGATAGCCTTCGGCCTTGGAAATGTCAGTCATCTCGTGCTCAGGCCAGCGGGTCTTGGTCGGGGTCGAGCTCGACCATCTGCCACGGCAGCCCCATCTCGCCGATGCGCTCCATGAACGGGTCGGGGTCGAGCTGTTCGACGTTGAACACGCCCTCGCCTTTCCAGATGCCTTGCAGCATCAGCATCGCGCCCGTCACCGCCGGCACGCCGGTGGTGTAGGAGATCGCCTGGGATTTGACTTCCTCGTAGCACTTCTCGTGATCGCAGATATTGTAGATGTACACCTTGCGACGCTTGCCATCCTTGATGCCGTCGAGGATGACGCCGATGTTGGTCTTGCCCTTGGTGCGCGGGCCGAGCGACGCCGGATCCGGCAGTACCTGCTTGAGGAATTGCAGCGGAGAGATCTCGACGCCATCGACCTTGATCGGTTCGATGCTGGTCATGCCGACGTTCTCGAGCACCTTCAGATGCGTGATGTACTTCTCGGAAAAGGTCATCCAGAACCGAATGCGTTCCAGTCCCTTGATGTTCTGGGACAGCGATTCGAGCTCTTCGTGATAGAGCAGATACATGTCCTTCTCGCCGATGCCGTCGAAGTCGAACTTGCGCTTCTCGGCCAGCGGCGCGGTCTCGATCCATTCGCCTTTTTCCCAGTAACGGCCATTCGCGGTGATCTCGCGAATATTGATCTCCGGGTTGAAGTTGGTCGCGAACGGATAGCCATGATCGCCACCGTTGGCATCCAGAATGTCGATGCGATGGATCTCGTCGAACAGGTTCTTCTGACCATAGGCGCAGTAGATGTTGGTCATGCCCGGATCGAAGCCGCAGCCCAGCGTGGCCATCACGCCCGCCTTGGCATAGCGATCCTGGAACGCCCACTGCTCCTTGTATTCGAACTTGGCCTCGTCCGGATGCTCGTAGTTGGCGGTATCCAGATACGGCACGCCAGTCTGCAGGCAGGCTTCCATGATGGTCAGGTCCTGATACGGCAGGGCCACATGGATCAGAATGTCCGGCTTGAACGACTCGATCAGCGCGACCAGGGCTTCGACGCTGTCGGCATCGACCTGGGCGGTCTGGATCGGACGCGGCAACTGCTCGGCGATCGCCTTGCACTTGGCTTCGTTGCGGCTGGCAAGACAGATCTCGCTGAACACCTCGGGATGCTGTGCACACTTATGGGTCACGACACCACCGACGCCGCCGGCACCAACAATCAGGACTTTGCTCATGAATTCCTTCCAGATCGGGAAAAGTCAACAGTGATAAGGTCTTATCGGTAGTGGTCAAGGGCTTGTCAAATAAGTGGGCAACTCTTCAGCGCACCCCGACCCGATGCCACCCCGGTCTTGGTCCCCCGCCCGATCCACGGGGGACCGTCGAGAGGCCGCAGATAATGACCTCGTCAGAGACTGGCCTCAAGACTTTTTCGCGTCAAATGTCAGCGGATTTTAGTGGCGGCTCGTGACCACCGTATTGAGCGCCAACGTCGGGGCAATGCCATGCCTCCCGGCGCCTCTCAACCACGCGGCCCGAACAGTATGACACCTGCGCCGACCAGACAGATCGTCGCACCGGCCACGTCCCACCGATCGGGCATGCGCTGTTCGACAACCCATAGCCACAATAGCGACGTGAGTATATAGACGCCGCCATAGGCGGCATAAGCGCGGCCGGCGTAGTCGCTATCCACCAGGGTCAAGAGCCAGGCGAACAGCATCAGGCTCATGACGCCGGGAACCATCCACAGGGGCGATCGATCCAGCCGCCACCATGCCCAGAAGGCGAAACAGCCGGCGATTTCTGCCACTGCCGCGGCGAGATAAAGGAGTGGGGTCAACACAGCGAACGGCCCATGTGGTAACGAGCAAGACACTTTCCAGTCTCATTCACGATCCTGCAAGCTCCGTTGGCTGGTGTACCGATAGCGAAAAGCTCGCGCGTCGTTGCCCGTTTCAAGCGACGAGTGCACGATGAACTCAAACGGCGACCCCGGCCTGGCGCCGGGGTCGAAAGCCATCTGTTGGCAAACCATTCGGGGGCAGGTCTCAACGTCGACCGAGAAGAATCCCCAGAAAGACGCCCACGCCGCCAGCAATCGCCAACGCGCTGATCGGGTTCTTGACGGTAGCTTCACGGACTTCGTCGAGCTTCTCGCCGTAATTGGCCTGCAACTTCCCCGCAGTCTGGCGTGCCTTGCCCTCGTGACGCAGGTCGTCATCTTCGGTGAAGCTGCCGACAGCTTCCTGAGCATGGCCCTTGAGCTCTTCGGTGCGTCCTTTCACTTGATCTTCGTACATCTCGGCTCCTTGATCACGGTTATTGCAGCGGAGTCGTTCCGCTGATCCTTGAGCATAGTTGTCTTGCGGGATCTCGACAAAATTCTCCGATCGGCAATGAACCGTTCTCCGACCGCGTCGTGTCGGCAAACCCGATTACGCACCCATTGCCAGACACCAATGCCGAAAACGACCAGACAGCGACGGACGACCCGGTTACGCTAGCCGCGATCACGTTCGGAGACCCTTTCGACATGCCATTATCATCGCTTGGCCGCCTGCTGCTGCTATCCGCTCTATGGGGCGCCAGCTTTCTGTTCATGCGTATCGCAACGCCAGCACTAGGGGCGTTCCCGACCGCCTTCTTTCGGGTGTTCCTGGGGACGCTGGGACTGGTGATGATCCTGGTGCTCCTGCGCACGAGCTGGCGCTTCGACGGCAAGTTCAAGGCAACGCTGGCGATCGGCATGATCAATTCCGGCATCCCGTTTGGCATGTTCTGCATTGCGGCGCAGTATCTGCCCGCCGGCTATTCAGCGATGCTCAACGCCTCGACACCGTTGATGGGTGTCGTTATCGGCGCCATCCATTTTCATGAACCACTGACACGAGATCGACTGATCGGGGTTGCGGCGGGAATGCTTGGCGTCGGTGTGCTGGTGGGCACCGGCCCGGTGGCGATCAGTGGTGGACTGGTGATCGGCGCTGGGGCCTGCCTGGTGGCGGCCGGCTGCTACGGACTCAGCGGGTTCCTGGTGAAAGGCTGGATCGCGCAGCGAGGCGGCCTCGACTCCCGCCTGATCGCCCTGGGATCGCAGCTTGGTGCCACACTGCTGCTGAGCCCTTTCATGGTCGCGCAGTTATGGCTGGACGACAGTACACGCCTCTGGTCGTCGGCCAACGTCTGGTGGGCCGTCGTGGCGCTGGGCCTTGCCTGCACCTCTTTGGCCTACCTGCTCTACTTCCGGCTCGTCGAAGCGCTGGGGCCGATCAAGCCGTTGACGGTCACCATGCTGGTGCCGATGTTCGGGGTATTGTGGGGCACGCTCTTTCTCGGCGAGCAGGTCACCTGGGCTCATGCTGTCGGCGGTCTGTTCATCGGGATCGCGCTCTGGCTGATCCTGTTCAAGCGTCATCGGAGCCAGCCGGACTCGCCCGAGCCGGGCCTCAAGATTTCAGTGAACGATGCACATAGAGGTCATAGCGACTCGTCTTCCCCTCGATGACGTGCTGCGGCGGCGGCCCCTCGATGGGAGGCGCCTTGCGGGGGCGCTTGACCACCACGCGATGCGTGGCGACATCCAGCGCCGCTTCCAGCAAGCGCGGAGCGTCGTCGTCATCCCCGGCCAGTTCGCGAAAGACGCGCATCTCTTTCTTGACCAGCGCCGACTTCTCGCGATGCGGAAACATCGGATCGAGATGCACGACCTGGGGAGCGTGCGGCCAGTCGCGCACCGCCTCCGCCAGCGCCATTGCGCTATCGGCGTGCCGTAGCGATAGACGCCCGGCGATCTCGGCGACTTCCTCGTCAGCCTTTGCCTGCGTCAATGCGGCATCCAGCAGGGCGTGAACCGCCGCCACGCGCTCGATCATCAAAACCTCGGCTCCCAGGGATGCCAGCACGAAAGCGTCCCGCCCAAGGCCGGCGGTGGCATCGACGATCCGGGGCACCACGCCCTTGCCGAAACCACATGCCTTGGCGACGAGCTGGCCGCGACCGCCACCGAAGCGGCGGCGATGGGCGGCTGCACCGGAGACGAAATCCGCGCGTATCGGATGGCCATAGCGCTTGGGGTTGCCAGCGATCTCCAGGCCATGCTCGGCGCGCTGCAAGGCCAGCCCGCTCTCCGGCGCCGACGGCGCCCAGGGCAGCCCATAGCGTTCGGCCAGGTCGGTCAGCGACTCGCCAACCACGACCAACGGCACGTTGCCGCTCACGTCGCCCATACGAACAGCGCGACCCCGAGCAATAGGCGGTAGATCACGAACGGCATCATGCCGATCCTGTCCAGCGCGGCTAGGAAAAGCTTGATGCAGACCCAGGCGGCCATGAACGACAATGCCACGCCGAGCAGAATTTCATGCCATTGGGTTGGCGTACCGGACTGTACCAGTTCGAGCCCCTTGAGCGACCCGGCCGCCAGAATCAGCGGGATCGAGAGAAGGAACGAGAAACGTGCCGCGTCCTGACGGGTGAAACCGAGCATCAGCGCGGCAGTCATGGTGATGCCCGAACGCGAAGTGCCGGGAATCAGGGCGATGGCCTGAGCCAGTCCGATCAGCAGCGCGGTCTTGAGCGTCATCTTCTCGATCGGTCGTACCCGGCTGCCGCGCTTGTCGGCAATCCCCAGCAGCACGCCGAAAACGATCGTCGTCGTGGCGATGACCAGCACCGATCGCCCTGCGCTCTCGACCCAATCCTCGATCAGCAGACCGATGATCACCGCCGGAACGGTTGCGACGATGACCGCCCATCCCAGACGGCTTTCGGGCGTCTGCCCACGCTCGCCGAACTGGGTGAACCAGGCGTGGAGGATACGCCAGATCTCCTGACGAAAAGCGAACAGCACGGCGCCCAGAGAACCGATATGGACGGCGACATCGAAGGCCAGCCCCTGATCGGACCAACCAAACAGCTGAGACGGTAAAATGAGATGAGCGGAGGAGGAAATGGGCAAAAATTCCGTCAAGCCCTGGATGATGGCAAGCACTGCCAGTTGAAAAGCATCCATTATCTTTCGATATCCTTGTACGAAGAGGCCATTCAAATGGGCCTCGAACTGTCACGCCTTACGCCACGCGACCTCATCGCGCAGATAGACGGGAATGACCTCGTGAGGCGCACTGCCTCGCGCGCCACGCTCCCATGACGTGGCAGCCAGACGAACGAGATCCTCCGCCGCCGGTAGTTCGTCGGGGAGGGTTTGCGCCAGTGCAGCCTGTACATCGACAGGGATGCCGGACAAAAGTTGCCAACCGCTGCCTATCCCCAACCACTCGATGGCATGGTCGGTCTTGGGCAGCCGCAGCTGCGAAGGCGGCATGACTCGCTCCTCGAGGGCAACGGTCAGAACGCCATCGAGGCAGTGATAAGCGCCCACATAGATCTCGTCCATGCGGGCGTCGAGTGCCGCGATCACATGACGGGCGTGCCATTTGCGATGGGCCGCCAGCGCCAGCGCCTCCAGGGTCGAGATGCCCATCAGCGGCAGGTCGGCACCGTAGGCGAGCCCCTGAGCGATGCCGGCAGCAATCCGCAGGCCAGTGAACGAGCCCGGCCCCTGCCCATACGCAATAGCGTCGAGCTGACCGAGCGACACCCCCGCTTCCGCCAGCACCTCGTCGACCATCGGCAACAACAGGCGCGTATGCTCGCGCGGGGCGATTTCGAAACGCTGAACGATGAGCTGGTCCCGAATCAGCGCACAGGAACAGGCAGTGGAAGAGGCGTCCAGCGCCAGTAACGTCGGCATCGGCTTCTCGGAGGGTGGCAGCAAAAAGAAGTCGGCGAGTATATCGCCATCAGGAGATCAAAACGATCGCTCCGCCAGAAGGCGGAGCGAAAGACAGACGATCATGCGTTCGTCTCTCAGGATTCCAGTGCGGCAAGCACCTGATCGCGAATCTCGTCGACGCTGCCGACACCCGCGATGCGATGATAGGCCGGCGCGGCTTCGGCATCCTTCGCCGCCCACTCCTGGTAATAGCCGATCAGCGGTTCGGTCTGATCGTGATAGACGGAGAGACGATGACGCACGGTCTTTTCGCTGTCGTCGTCGCGCTGGATCAGCGGTTCGCCGGTCACGTCATCCTTGCCCTCTTCCTGGGGCGGCTTGTAGTCGACGTGATAGACACGGCCGGAGTCGGGATGAACGCGACGCCCGGAGAGACGATTGACGATCTCCTCGTCGTCGACGGCGATTTCCACCACATGGTCTAGCTTGATGCCGGCATCCTTCATCGCATCCGCCTGCGGCAGGGTGCGCGGGAAGCCGTCGAACAGAAAACCGTTGGCACAGTCGGGCTGCGCAATGCGTTCCTTGACCAAGGCGATGATCAGATCGTCCGACACCAGGCCGCCGCTGTTCATCGTCTCCTTGACCTTGAGCCCCAGCTCGCTGCCTTCCTTCACCGCGGCGCGCAGCATGTCGCCGGTGGAAATCTGCGGGATGTGGAAATGCTCGCAGATGAACTGGGCTTGGGTACCCTTGCCAGCGCCAGGGGCGCCCAAGAGGATCAAACGCATTGATACAGCTCCTTGAAGTGAAGAATGGTATCGATTTTCAGACCGGCAGCGGCGTTAAAGGCGCAACGCAGACGACACTGTCAATGGCTCAAGACGATACCTGCCGATCGGTTGGCGCACAAGACTCGCTTGGCCTAACACACTGTCGACACGGCGGTATGACAGAGTGCATCGACGAATTCCACCCTATCGATGTTCGCGCCGCTATCCACGAAAAATGCCAATGGCCCACGAAAAATGCCAATGGCCCGCGAAAAGCGCCAATGGCCCACGAAAAACGCCAACGGCCCCCGAAGGAGCCGTTGGCGTTCGATGAATCCGCTCGCTGAATCAGACCAGCATACGGCGGATATCGGACAGCACCTGCGCCAGGAAGGCGGTAAAGCGTGCCGCATCGGCACCGTTGACCGCCCGGTGGTCATAGGAGAGCGACAGCGGCAGCATCAGCCGCGGCGCGAACTCGCTGCCATTCCAGACCGGCTTCATCGACGACTTGGAGACACCCAGAATCGCCACTTCAGGCGTGTTGACGATCGGCGTGAAGGCCGTGCCCCCGATCGAGCCCAGGCTCGAGATGGTGAAGCTGGCACCGCTCATCTCCTCGCGAGACAGCTTCTTGTTCTGGGCCTTCTTCGCCAGCTCGACCGACTCCTTGGCCAGGTCGATCAGCGACTTCTTGTCGGCGTCGCGAATCACCGGCACCATCAGGCCATCCGGCGTATCGACCGCCACGCCGATGTGCACGTAATGCTTGATGATCAGCTTGTCGCCGTCCGGATGCAGGCTCGAGTTGAACTGCGGGAACTTGCGCAGCGCATAGGCACACGCCTTGATCATGAACGGCAGCGGCGTCAGCTTGGCACCCTGAGACTCCGCCTCGGCCTTCATCGACTTGCGGAAAGCCTCGAGCTCGGTGATGTCCGCTTCGTCGAACTGCGTGACGTGCGGCACATTGAGCCAGCTGCGATGCAGGTTGTTGGCACCTGCCTTCATCAGACGACTCATCGGCTTCTCTTCGATCTCGCCGAACTGGCTGAAATCGATCGCCGGCACCTGCGGAATGCCCGCCCCACCGGTGGCCGCTGCAGGCGCAGCACCGCCGCCGCTCTTGCGCTGCTTCATCACCTGCTTGACGAAGCCATCGACATCATCCTTCAGGATGCGGCCCTTGGGACCGGAACCCTTGACTTCGCTGAGTTCGACGCCCAGCTCGCGAGCGAGTTTGCGCACGGCCGGTCCCGCGTGAACGTGAGCGCCTTCGGTCTTGTCGTCACCATGCTTGTGACGGGCTTCCGGGCTCGGTTCACCGCTGACGTCCTTCTGCGGCTTGGCGTCGGACTGCTTGCCGGCGTCGGATTTGGCCGGGGCCGGCTTCGATTCACCGCCCTTCTTGGCACCGCTTTCGGCCGGCTTCTTCGCCGGCTTCTTGGCGCCCGCCCCCGGAGCGCCGGCCACCTCGACATAGCCGATCAGGTCGCCTTCCGAGACGCTGTCGCCTTCCTTGACCGACACTTCGACGACCTTGCCCTTGTAAGGGCTCGGCACGTCCATGGAGGCCTTGTCGGACTCCAGCGTGATCAAGGTGTCTTCTTCGTTGATCTCGTCGCCTTCGCTGATCGCGACCTCGATGATCTCGACGCCTTCGCTGCCACCGATGTCAGGGACGCGAATTTCCTTGCGGCCACCTTCGTCACCGCCTTCTTCTTCGCCCTGATCTTCGGCGTCCTGTTCCGCGCTGCCCTGTTCCTCGGAACCGTCGGTGCTATCGGATTCCTCTGTCGAGGCAGTTTGGTCGGCGTCGTCTTCATCGTCGCCTTCGCCGGCGATTTCCATGGTGCCGATCAGGTCGCCCTCGGAGACGCTATCGCCTTCCTTGACCGACAGCGAAACGATCTTGCCGCTGTAGGGGCTCGGCACGTCCATGGAGGCCTTGTCGGACTCCAGCGTGATCAAGGTGTCTTCTTCGCTGATCTCGTCGCCTTCGCTGACGGCGACTTCGATGATCTCGACACCTTCGCTGCCACCGATGTCCGGCACCTTGATCTCGACGGTACGCTTGCCGCCGCCGGAAGACTTTTTCGACTTTCCGTGCGGCCTTTCCGATTTCTCGGCTTCGCCGCTGGCATCGTCGGTTTCGGCTTCTTCGGCACTCTTGCCGGAGGACGCTTCTTCGGCGTCGTCCTGGCCAGCGTCGTCACCCTCACCTTCCGCTTCGAGTTCGAGGATGTCGTCGCCTTCGGAGACGGTGTCGCCTTCCTTCACCAGAATCTTGACGACCTTGCCACCTTTCGGCGCGGGAACGTCCATGCTGGCCTTGTCGGATTCCAGCGTGATCATGGTGTCTTCGGCGGAGATGACATCGCCGACGCTCACCGCGATCTCGATGATTTCGACATCGTCGCTGCCGCCGATGTCGGGAACTTTGATGATTTCGCTACTCAAGGTCGCGCTCCTTTATCATCTGTCGACCTGCCCGGGGGCAGGTCGACTCACTCAGGCAATCTGGCTACCGCCCCGCAGGGCGGCAGCGCCTTGACGTGATACTCCGGTCCAGACCAACCGCAGGGCTCAAGACAACAGAGGGCTGGGCTTGGCGGGATCGATGCCGTACTTCTTCATGGCATCGTTGACGACCTTGACGTCGATTTCGCCGCGTTTGGCCAGCGCACGCAGTGCCTGAATCGTCACGTAGTAGCGGTCGACTTCGAAGAAGCGACGCAGCTGCTCACGGGTATCCGACCGGCCGAAGCCATCGGTTCCGAGCACGTGGAAGTCGGTCGGCACCCAGGCGCGGATCTGGTCGGCGTAGAGCTTCATGTAGTCGGTCGATGCGATGACCGGCCCTTCGACACCGTCGAGCTGCTGCACGACCCACGGCTTCTCGCGCTTCTCATCGTAGTCGAGGAATTGCTGGCGATCGTACTCCAGCGCTTCGCGACGCAGTTCGTTGAAGCTGGTCACGCTCCAGACATCGGCCACGACGCCGTGGTCTTCCGCCAACAGTTCGGCGGCCGCTTCGACTTCGCGCAGGATCGTGCCGCTGCCCATGAGCTGAACCCGCGGTGCCTTCTTCTTGCTGGCGTTCTCGCCCGACTTGAGCAGGTACATGCCGCGAACGATGCCTTCTTCGCTACCTTCCGGCATCTGCGGGTGCGAGTAGTTTTCGTTCATTACCGTCAGGTAGTAGAAGCAGTTTTCCTTGTCCTGGAACATCCGCTTCAGACCATCCTGCAGAATGACCGCCAGCTCGTGACCGTAGCACGGATCGTAAGCGCGGCAGGTCGGCACGGTGGACATCAGGATATGGCTGTGGCCGTCCTGGTGCTGCAGGCCTTCACCATTGATGGTGGTACGGCCAGCGGTACCGCCGACCATGAAGCCGCGCGCCTGAAGATCACCCGCAGCCCAGACCAGATCGCCCACGCGCTGATAGCCGAACATCGAGTAGTAGACGTAGAACGGAATCAACGGCAGATGATGGTTGGCATAGGACGTGGCCGCCGCGATCCAGGCGGACATGGAACCAGCCTCGGTGATGCCTTCCTCGAGGATCTGGCCTTTCCGGTCCTCGCGGTAATACATGATCTGGCCGGCATCCATCGGCTCGTACTTCTGCCCTTCCGCGGCGTAGATACCGAGCTGACGGAACATACCTTCCATCCCGAACGTACGCGCTTCGTCGGGAATGATCGGCACGATGCGGGAGCCCAGTTGCTTGTGCTTGACCAGGCCGTTGAGCACGCGCACGAAGGACATCGTGGTCGAGACTTCGCGGTCGCCGGTGCCCTTGAGCTGAGTGGCGAACATCTTGTCGTCGAGACCGGGAATTTCCATCGCCTCGAAGTCGTTTCTGCGCGCCGGCAGGAAACCGCCGAGCTTCTCGCGCTGGAGATGCAGATACTTCATCTCCGGGCTGTCGTCTTCGGGCTTGTAGTAGGGAATGTCGCCGCTTTCGATCTGCTGGTCGGAGACCGGGATGCCGAAGCGATCACGGAACGCCTTCAGCGCATCGACGTCCATCGACTTGATCTGGTGGGCTTCCATGTCGGCTTCGCCGTGGCCGCCGCCCATGCCGTAACCCTTGACGGTATGCGCCAGGATGACCGTCGGCCGGCCGTTGGCGTTGTTGACCGCTTCATGGTAGGCCGCGTAGACCTTCTGCGGATCGTGACCACCGCGATTGAGACGGAAGATCTCCTCGTCGGAGTAGTCCTTGACCATCTCGGCGGTCTCTTCGTACTTGCCGAAGAAATTGTCGCGGGTGTACTTGCCGCCCTGCGCCTTGTAGTTCTGGTATTCGCCGTCGACCGCCTCGTCCATGCGCTTCTGCAGCATGCCCTTGGTGTCCTGCTCGAACAGCGGATCCCACAGACCGCCCCAGACTACCTTGATCACGTTCCAGCCGGCACCGCGGAAAACACCCTCGAGCTCGTCGATCACGCGGGAGTTGCCGCGTACCGGGCCGTCGAGACGCTGCAGGTTGCAGTTGATGACGAAGATCAGGTTGTCGAGCTTCTCGCGGCTCGCCAGGTGCAGCGCGCCCAGGGATTCCGGCTCGTCGCACTCGCCGTCGCCCAGGAATGCCCAGACCTTGCGGTCCTTCATGTCTTCCAGCTCACGCGAATGCAGATACTTCATCACGTGGGCCTGATAGATCGACTGGATCGGCCCCAGACCCATGGAAACGGTCGGGAACTGCCAGTAATCCGGCATCAGATAGGGGTGCGGATAGGACGGCAGCGAATTGCCGTCGACTTCCTGACGGAAGTTGTCCATCTGCTCCTGAGTCAGACGACCTTCCAGGAACGAACGCGCATAGATACCCGGCGTCACGTGCCCCTGGATGTAGAGGAGATCACCCTTGTGGTCGCCGTTGTCGGCGCGGAAGAAGTGGTTGAAGCCCACTTCGTAGAGCGTGGCGCTCGACTGGTAGCTGGCGATGTGACCGCCCAGCCCCTTGTGCTTCTTGTTGGCCCGCAGGACCTGCACCATGGCGTTCCAGCGAATCGCCGAGCGGATCTTGCGCTCGATGAACATGTCGCCGGGAATCTTGGCTTCACGATGCTTGGGGATGGTGTTGCGGTGCGGCGTGGTACCGGAAAACGGCGGTGAAGAGCCATCGCGACGCAGGCGGTCCGCCAGCCGACTCAGAATGTATCGAGCGCGCTCTTCGCCCTCATGCTCGACGACCGAAGCCAGGGAATCCAACCACTCCGTGGTTTCGACCGGATCGAGATCTTCTCGTGTCTCCAGACTCATAGACAACTCTCCGAATGGGAAAAGGTTTGCCATTCGCCCGACCGGGGCGGGTAGCCGCAGCGGGGCTTGGGAATATGCGCTCTTCGGTGCCGGCACGGCTCTTTTGGGGCCGTTTTCCGAGATTTATTGGCCGTAATGAAATTACAGCAGGCGTGCGTGACGCGAGAAATCAGGCGAAGAAGATACCGCAAACGCCCGCATCTGCCAATTCGCGGACACATCGATTGTGCTAGAGGCGGCGCGTAAATGCCCCAACTTCAGCAACTTGAAGGTCAATCTCGCACAGGAAGCGAGTACCGTTCCTGTAGCCAAATGCCCAACGTCAGGATCGCAGGCAATCCATGCACACGACACCCCCACAAAAGCATAGCATTCAAACGATCTCCGCCAGGCAACGCCGCAGATAGGCCCAGTCGAACGTAGGGCCGGGATCGGTCTTGCGCAGTGGCGCAATGTGCGCGTGGCTGGTAATCCGCGCGCTCGAGATCGCGGGATAGCGCTGCATCAGCGCGCCCAGAACCCTCGCCAGCGCACGGTACTGCGCCTCTCGATAGGGTATCTCGTCAGTGCCTTCGAGTTCGATGCCGACCGTAAAGTCATTGAGCCCTTCGCGCAGCTGCCTCTGGCGCTGGATGAGAGACTTCCCCTGGCGCGGCAGCCTTTCATCCAGCCAGCGCGACTTGCCGGCATGCCAGGCACGCCGGTCGAACGGCACGAACTGGACACACTCGCCATCGCGCCGAATCAGCAGATGCGCCGAGACCCGCAGCGAGGCGATCGCAGCGAAGGCCGGATGCGCCTCCGGGTCCAGCGTATTGGTGAACAACCGTTCGATGGCGTCGCCGCCAAACTCCCCCGGCGGCAGGCTGATGCCGTGCAGCACTACGGCCGATATCTCGCCCGCCGGCCGCTCATTGGCATTGGGTGATATCACCCGGCGAGCGGAGCCCAGCCAATGGCCATCGATCAGGGCGCTGCCGCCGCCCCCGATATCCTGATACTTCATGGTTCGCCTCCGGCCTGTCCCAGTCGCTCATCGCGCGGGCTGATGCCGAAATGATGGCGATAGGCGGTGGAAAAATGCGCCCCCGACGAGAATCCGTGGGCCAGCGCGATCTCCCCCACCGCCTGATCGCTTTCACGGAGCAGCCGGCGCGCCTGTTGCAGGCGCAGGTTCAGATAGTAACGGCTGGGCACGGCCTGCAGGTGCTTCTTGAACAACCGCTCCAGCTGGCGGCGCGACAGGCCCAGGTGCGCCGACAGTTCATGCGTGGTCAGCGGCTCCTCGATGTTGGCCTCCATCAGCGCCACGGCATCGATGAGACTCTGCGGCGCGTGCCCCAGACGCGAGCGCAGCGGCAACTGCTGCGGCTCGTCGGCCATGCGAATCCGCTCGCAGACGAAATGCTCGGAGATCCGCTGCGCCAGCCCGGCGCCCTGCTGCTGCCCGATCAGCGTCATCAGCATGTCCATCGCCGCGGTACCGCCGCCGCAGGTGAGGCGGTCACGGTCGATCTCGAACAGCTGATGCGAGACATGGATCGTCGGGAACGCCCGCATGAACGCATCGGCACTGGCATAGGGGATCGAGGCCCGATAGCCATCCAGCACGCCGGCTCTTGCCAGCCAGTGGGTGCCGCCGGCGATACCGCCCAGCGTCACGCCCCGGCTCGCCAGCCGGTGCAGCCAGTGGATCAACGGCTCGCCCGCCTCTTCCGCCGCGCCCATGCCGTTCGGCGTAGGCGCGCAGACGAACAGCATGTCGAGATGGCGCGCATCGCTGCCGGCCACGCTCTCCGGCGAGAGCGCCAGTTCTGTCACGCTCTTCACCGGCCGGCCGTCGAGCCCGAACGTGGTGGCGGTATAGAGCCGCCGTTCCGCCAGCATATTGGCGATGATCAACGGCTCCATGGCGCAGGCCTGCGCCAGCAGGGAGAATCCCGGCAGCATGACGAACCCCACCTGGCGCGGGGTGCCCTGTGCATTCATGACCGATTCATGACCGATGTTTCATGCGGTGAGGTCGCGCGCGATCAAACCTGAACGACGTCGAATTTCACCAGCGGATCGACCTCGGCATCGTAGTCCACGTCATCGCGCTCGAAGCCGAACAGCTTGAGGAACTCATGCTTGTAGCCAGCGTAATCGGTCAGCGTGAACAGGTTGTCGCTGGTGACCTGCGGCCACAGATCCTTGCAGGCCTGCTGGATATCGTCGCGCAGCTCCCAGTCGTCCAGGCGCAGACGCCCGGCTTCGTCCACTTCCGGCTCGCCATCGGCGTAAAGGCGCTCGGCGAACAGGCGGTTGAGCTGGTCGATGGTGCCCTCGTGAACGCCCTGCTCCTTCATCACCTTGTAGACCATGGAGATGTAGAGCGGCATGACCGGGATCGCGGCGCTGGCCTGCGTCACCACGGACTTGAGCACGGCCACGTTGGCACCGCCGCCGGTCGCCTTGAGGCGCTGGTCGATTTCGCCGGCGGCGCGATCGAGATCTTCCTTCGCCTTGCCCAGCGCACCGTGCCAGTAGATCGGCCAGGTGATATCGGTGCCGATATAGCTGAACGCCACGGACCTGGCACCCGGCGCGAGCACGCCCGCCTTGTCCAGCGCATCCATCCACAGCTCCCAGTCCTGGCCGCCCATGACTTCGATGGTATCGGCCACTTCCTGCTCGGTCGCCGGCTCGACGGAAGCCTCGGTGATGGTGTCCTTGTTGGTATCGATGGCGGTCGCCGTGTAGGTCTCGCCGATCGGCTTGAGACTGGAGCGCTTGACTTCGCCGCTGTCCGGCAGCTTGCGCACCGGCGATGCCAGCGAATAGACCACCAGATCGATCTGTCCCATGTCTTCACGGATCAGCTCGATCGCCTTGTCGCGGACTTCATGGGAAAACGCATCGCCATTGATCGACTTGCTGTAGAGCCCCTCGGCCTTGGCGAACTTGTCGAACGCCGCCGAGTTGTACCAGCCGGCAGTGCCGGGCTTGGTCTCGGTCGCGGGCTTTTCGAAGAATACGCCCAGCGTATCGGCGCCGTAGCCGAAAGCCGCCGTAATACGCGCCGCCAGCCCGTAGCCGCTGGATGCGCCGATGACCAGCACGTTGCGAGGGCCAGCTTTGCCATCGCTCAGGTTGGCGCGGGTGGTCTCGATCTGTTCGAGTACGTTGCGCTCGCAGCCGAGCGGATGCGTCGTGGTACAGATGAAACCGCGAACCTTGGGCTTGATGATCACGTCTAACCTCGTCTTCTACTGCGAAACGGAAAGCCCGGCGAGTCTTGCCGGGAAATGGCATGGGTCGAATTCTAGCAGGTCGAATGCTATCCGGGCGCATTCTAACAGGGTGGTAAAAAAGGGGGACGAACTCGCTTGGCCAGCTATGATCCAGTTCGCAGCGCGCCGTTATTCGACAACCAGCGCCCAAGCTTGTCTCACCGCTGCGGGTATTCGAAGATAACCACCGGCAAGCCGAGCCAGCCCAGAGAGCCCAGAGAGCCCAGAGAGCCCAGAAAGCAGAGAAAGCCCCATGCACCACGAGCAAGAAATCGAAGACCTGGTCCTCCGGCGCGGCGCGCTGTGGCTGGCGCTGTCGCCGCTATGGCTCGAGCGCGAGCCGCGCGAGTCCGAATACGCCCGCATGATCCGCGAGATCGAAGCCAGCGCGCTGACGCTGCAACAGCTGGAGTGGGTCTATCGGCTGGAAATGTCGCCGGTCATGGCGCGCAATCAGCTCTCCATGGCGGGCGAATGGCGCGCGTTCGACGAAACGGCGCTGCTGACGCGGCTGGTTCGCCACAACCGCAAGCTCGGCGGCTGGCGCAAGGCCCTATGGTCGCTGTTCTCGGGATTGACCACGATGATGAGCCGGCCGCGCTTCAATGAACTGGCGATCCGGGTCATGGTGGCCCGAGGCGAACGCCCGCCCGGCTAGCGATACCCAAGGGTACGCCGACTCAAGCCGAGAACGGCGTTTCCAGCGCGTCCTCGATGGCATGACGCAGCGATCGCGGTGCGGCGCGCGGCCCGAAGCGACGGATGACCTGCCCGTCACGCCCCACCAGAAACTTGGTGAAATTCCACTTGATCGGCGTACTTCCCAGCACGCCGGGGGCGTGACGTCGCAAATGCACGAACAGCGGATGTGCCTCGCGCCCGTTGACCTTGATCTTTTCCATCATCGGAAACGTGACCGCGTAGCGCTGTTCGCAGAACGTGGCGAACATGGCCGAGGATTCCGGCGACTGGCGTCCGAACTGGTTGCAGGGAAACGCCAGTACGGTGAACCCCTGGTCGCGATATTGCCGATAGAGCTTTTCCAACCCCTCCATCTGGGGCGTGAACCCGCAGCGGCTGGCAACGTTGACGACCAGCAGCACCTGGCCGCGCAGCGCGCGCAGATTGAAGGGTTCGCCGGCGTGTGTCCGGCAATCTTGCGTATATAACGACATCGATGAGTCGACCCGAGAAACGCTAGTGTCAAATCGTTGGGACCGAAGCGCGAGCGCAAGGCATCGCGCTTTCTCTGCACATCCCTCTGAACACGGTGGCTGATCAGAAAGCCGGTCCGGCCAAGGATTCAGGAAGCCGGTCCGGCCAAAAGAGTGCCACGCCAGCCGCGACTTCACCAGTGATCGAGCGAGACGGCCTTCGACAATGCCACCCGCGTGTCCGGCGTCGCCTTTTCCAGCGCCAGCGCCTCCGGGATCGGCAACCAGCGCACGGCGGCGACCTCCTCCGGCTGCAGGCGAAGCGGCCCGTCGTAATTAACCCAGTAGAGGCTGCCGTAGAGATTCAGCCCGGCCTCCTGGAACATGAATTCGCCACCGGACATCAGCTTGACGCCGCGAATGCCGAGTTCCTCGAACAGCTCCCGCCGCGCCGCCGGCCGGGACGCCTCGCCCGCCCCCACCACGCCGCCCGCGGCCAGGTCGAACCAGCCCGGATGCGTCTCCTTGATCGATGTTCGCTCCTGCACGCAGATTTCGCCTTTTCCATTGCGCACGATGATGTATGTCGCCCGATGCCAGCAGTTCAACCGCCGCATCGTGGCTCGCGAGACGCTGCCGCAGGGCCGGTTGCGCGGATCGACGAGCTGGACCTGCTCGTCCGCGATGATCCGCTTATTCATGGAAAGCGGGCTCATGGAAAACGGGCTCATTGAACACGGACTCGTTGAAAACGGGCTCATGGAAAACCTGCCTGTAGAAGAGCGGAACCGCAGCGTATCACGGGTGGCTTCGACCCGGTCCACTGGCGGTACGAGTGGCGCCGTCGGCATGCCGCATTGGTCGAAGGAAGCCCACGGCGCCGAATGTCCGGTTTATGCTCGAGTCAGCCCACTCGGAGAATTCACATGGCCGACTATGCACCCCGCACCGAACTGACCACGCACCGGGTCGAGAATCAGCCAGCCCCCGAGCCCGAACGCGACCTGTGGCGAGACGATCGCCCATTGCGCGAGGCGGTGTCGCACTTCGCACCGGACTGGGTGAGCGAGCGTCTGGCCCCGCTGGGCCAGCGCCTGGGCTCGGCAGAAGTCGAACGCTGGGGCGAGCAGGCCAACCGATTCCCGCCCCAGTTGCACGCTTTCGACCGTCATGGGCGGCGCCTGGACGAGGTCGACTACCACCCTGGCTATCACGCACTGATGGCGCTCGCGATTGGCGAGGGCTGGCACGCCGTCGCCTGGGAGCGCGAGCATGACGGCGGGCACCAGGCGCATGTCGCCGCGCTCTATCTGTTGACCCAGGCCGAACCCGGCTTCTGCTGCCCGATCACCATGACCCACGCCGCCATGCCCGTGCTGCGCCATCTGCGCGACGGCGAGGCATGGCGGACCCGGCTGCTGGGCCGAGCGTACGAACCGGCGGCCCTCCCCGCCTGGTACAAGACGACCAACACCTTCGGCATGGCCATGACCGAAAAGCAGGGTGGCAGCGACGTGCGCCGCAACAGCACGCGGGCGCGGCCGGTGTCGTCGCCCGGCCCCGGCGAATGGTATCGGCTCGAGGGGCACAAGTGGTTCTGCAGCGCGCCAATGTCGGACGCCTTCCTGACGCTGGCCCAGACCGACGATGGGCTCTCCTGCTTTCTGGCGCCGCGATTCACGCTGGAGGGCCAGCGCAACGCCATCGAGATTCAGCGGCTCAAGGACAAATGCGGCAATCGCGCCAACGCCTCGGCGGAGATCGAATACGTCGGCGCCTGGGCGCAGCTTGTCGGCGAGCCAGGTCGCGGCGTGCCGGCCATCCTGGAAATGGTGCAGCAGACGCGGCTCGATGCCGCCACCGCACCGGCAGGCATGATGCGTCAGGCAGTGAGAGAAATCTGGAACCACGTGCAGAAGCGACAGGTCTTCGATCGCCGGCTGGCCGACCAGCCCTTGATGCAGCGTGTCGTCGCCGACCTGGAGATCGAAACCGAGGCCAGCCTGCTGCTGGCGATGCGAGGCGCCCGTGCCATGGACCGCGCCGCGGGCGACGAGCATGAAGCCGCCCTGGCACGCCTGCTCCCCGCGCTGGCCAAGTTCTGGCACAACAAGCGCGGCCCCGCGTTCATGGCCGAGGCGATGGAATGTCTCGGCGGCATCGGTTACGTCGAGGAAACGCCGCTGGCGCGGCTCTATCGCGAAGCCCCGGTCAACTCGATCTGGGAAGGTTCCGGCAACGTCATCTGCCTGGACGTGCTGAGAATCCTGGAACGGCACCCGGCCAGCATCGAAGCGTTGCAACGGGAACTCAACCTGGCCCGGGGCCACCATTCCGCCTTCGATGCCGCCGTCGACTCGCTCGGCGACCGACTGACGGCCAGCGCCGAACGGCTGCAGGCCGAGGCGCGCTGGCTAGCGCAAAGCATGGCGCAGACGCTGCAGGCCGCCCTGCTGATTCGTCATGCCCCTCATGCCATCGCCGACACCTTCTGCACCACGAGGCTTGCCAGCGCGTCGCCGATTTTCGGAGTACTGCCGGCCAACGCTCCCGTGCCCGCGATCCTCGAGCGTCTGAAGGAAAGTGTCTGAATGAAAAGGAAAGCGTCTGAATGAAGTGAGCCGCCCGGACGCAGACTCAGCCCAGAGCCACACGAGCCGCCAACCCCAGCAGGACGATGCCCGTCAGGCGGTGTATCCACGCCGCGTGTCGCTGCAGCCACGGCAGCACGCGGGAGTGGGATAGCAACAGCGCCACCAGCACGTACCAGCCGCCGTCCACCAGCGTGGCGGTGGCCACGATCAGCCAGCGCCCGGCCATACTCAGATCGGCGCTGACGAACTGACTCAACAGTGCGACGAAGAACACGATCAGCTTGGGATTGCCCAGCGCCACCAGCAGGCCATCGCGCATGGCGCGGCGCCAGTCGCTCGCGCGCTCGGCAACGTTGAAGCCGCCGTTACCGCTGGCCCGGAGAGCCTGAATGCCCATCCAGGCCAGATAGAGCGCGCCGCCCCAGGTCACCAGCCGATACAGCCAGGGCTGGTGAACGATGACCGCCGCCAGCCCCAGCACGGTCAACCCCGCGTAGAGACCGACCCCCAACGCATGGGTGACACCGGCGATCACGCCACACCAGCGGCCGCCACCGACCGTGTTCTGCATGACCATGGCCAGGCTGGGACCCGGCGACATGGCACCCAGAGCGCAAACCGCCAAGAGAGACAACCAGAGTTGCAACGACACGTCGACTTCCTGTTTCCGCCATTGAAATCCGCGCATCGACTATACCTGACGCTTGCCGCCCGGCCGACTCCACGAGGCACCGACCAACGAGCGATCGCAGGATTTCCGGCGGCACGGGCACTTTACAGCGTCTACGCTGTCATACGCACTCAGGCCCATAATCCATCAGGGAGGTGAAACATGAGCCTATTCAAGCGTGAAGACCGTGAAGCCCGTACCGATCGCATTCGTGCCGATCTGGACGATATCGGCGATCAGGCCCAGGCACTGGGACGTGACCTGCGAGACGACACACAAGACGCGATCGAAGAGGCACGACTGCAGAGCGAAGCGCAATATGCTCGCATGGCGGACCAGGCCCGCCAGCGCAATCGCCGGGTCAAGCGTTCCGCCAATCAGTCGGTCAACGAGTGCGACCGTTACGTGCGTGAACATCCGTGGTCCAGTATCGGGGCAGCCACGCTGGCTGGCGCCGTGATCGGCTTGTTGATCGGCCGCCGCTAGCCTGTCTGACGCCCCGCCAGGCGGGGCGTTCTGTTTCCTGACCCTGCCTAAACCATAGTTTCAATCTTTAACTGCTATTAAACATTCCAATCAAGGCTGTGGAAACTTGAGAACGATAGTCGTTTAATCGCTTGACACCTGAACTCAGGAGACCGAGATGAACGCTAACGAGTGGCAAACGATCGATGTCAAAAACATCGACAAATCAGCGAGATCACTGCACGCCTGCTCACTGGATCCGTCCATTCGCTGCCTGGCGGAGCTGCGTGCCTCGCAGATCAACGGTTGCCTGAGCTGCACGCATTTTCGTCGCGAACAGGCCGAAGCACTGGGCATCTCTCCCAGCAAGTTGCAGGCGCTGACTGCCTGGGCGGAATCCGACGAATTCGATGAGCGTGAAAAAGCCGCATTGGCCTGGTGTGAGTCCTTCACCCACTTTCGCCCCGCCAATCCGGCCACGCGCAAACTGGCGCTGAATGCGTTCTCCCCGCGGGAACTGGCGGATCTGACCATGGCGATCGAAATGACCAGCGCACTGAGCCGCGCCACGCGCCGCGCAGCGGTCTAGCAGGACTCGACGCCCAGCTTCATCTCGGCTCGCTCTCGTTAGCCACGAGGGCGAGTTTTGTCGTCTGGCGTTTGCTTTTCGCCCCTCACTTCTCGCTCCTCATTGGTTAAGGCGAAGCCGAAGTGAAGCCTGCAGGCAGAAGGATCGATCAGGCAGTGTAAGCGACGCGATCCCGCAGGCACCCCATTACGCCGCTCTCGCGGGCCAACGTGGGCATATCGAGCACGGTCACCCAGCCTCGGGCGAGCTTGATCACCCCTTCTTGCCGAAACGCCGTCAACGTTCGACTGACGTGAACCGGCGATAGCCCAAGTGCATCGGCAAGCTGCTGTTGAGACAACGGCAAGCGAAAGCACTCACTCGGATCACCACCGTTACGTTGCAGACGGCAGAATATCTTGAGCAGCAAATAAGCTACGCGCTGACGAGCACTGCGGCGCGAGAGATGCACCAGTCGCTCGCTCAGCACAGCCTGCCGATAGGAACAGACTGCAAAGCAGACCGACATGAGACTCGATGACTCACGTAACAAGCCCAGCAACTGGCGGTTGGCGATAGTGCAAATCTCGCCATCTTCCAGCATGGCGACGCTGGAAAGCCGATATTTGAACGGAAATTCATGCAACCCGATGACATCGCCGGGCAGAAATATGTCGAGGATGTGCCGCGTGCCATCCTCCATGTAGCGAAACGAATAAGCCCACCCTCGTCGCAATGCGCAGAAATCACGTACGAAGTCGCCCTCGTGCCAAATCACCTGTCCCTTGGTGACATCAGTCGCAGCACCTTCCAGTGCGTCGAGCTGGCGACGATCGTTTTCAGAGAGTGTTGCATAGCGACTGAAATGGTGGGCAATACAGCCTTCCTGCTGACCCATTCACGCGTGCCTTCTTAAATTTTTCAAGCATGACAGCATGTTAGCGAAAGGAGTTACATAACATCGGTTAGATAGCAGGGTAAATACGGCAACGGGATTGTTCGAGGCACTTAATTGCAGGGATCTCTTCAGCACGGTTCAACAATGATTCAGTGCTATCCAGGAGAACGATACGTGGAGCTATAAGTCTTGAAGCGAGATACATTTGGATACATCAAACAATGACAGCTCAGAAACCGGGCCGCCAAAATGCCGCTCGCCGACTGTCCGCCAGAGAATGTACGGAAAGCCGGCGAGCGGTGTCAGGCCCGCCGTGATCGAAAAGGCCGTTACCCCACCGGGCGATTCAAGGTACCGATCAGATAGAGGTCGTGCAGGTAGGCATCGAGCCGGGAAATGCCGTGCGTCATGGCAATCACGGCGTAGATGAGCAACATCAGGATCCATTCGCTGTTCATCCATGCCAGCGACGCCACGGGAACCTGATAGGCAATCGTATAGAGACTGAGCCCACCGAAGAACATCACCACCAGACAATTGATCAGCACCAGCGTCAACAGCACGGGGCGACTGTCGCTGGCGGGCGGGCTGGTCTTCCAGGAGAGCGGATGACGCACACGGACCTGACCATTGGAGACGATCTGACGCTGACGACGTAGCAACGCCGCCAGATATTGCGATGCATTGGGGCGGGAGGCCGCAGAAAGCACGAGGCGTTTGTCGAAGCGTGCGCCGAATAGCCGACCGACGAGTTCCAGAAACCCCTTGGACTCTCCCGTCGTCGCATACTGCGCCGCCTGTCGCGACAGCTGACCAAGCGGGCTGTCGCTGTTCGCCTGGCGCTCGTCATCTTCGAAGTTCTGGGCATAGTAGATGTCGTAAACCTGATAGACGGAAATCGCGACGCCCACGAAAATCAGCAAGAACATCAATACGCTCAGCATGCTTACCTACTCCTCAGCCTTCCCGTCGAGAGTCGGCATCATAACAAGCCGACCTCGGAACAAGCCATGCACATCAAGTGCGACAATGGGTCACTGTGATCGTCACCTGTCAGGCGGTCACCGACGTGCACCAGCGATGCTCATCCGAGCAAAGTTCGGCTTCAGTTGGTCTCCATGAGGCCGTCGCTTGCCGACACGAGCCTCCGCCTCCTTCCTTCATGTTTTCCTCCCTGGTTGCCCTCCATGTTCATGATGGTTAAATAGCGCCCATTTTTCATTCGCGCAACATTTAACCTGGATCATGTTTTAAACGACCTGCGCAATCCTGACCTTTAAACAATCACTTGCATCGCATTAAACCGAGCATGACCCTCGGAAAATAAAGAAACATCGTTTCCTAATCACACTTAATAACATTTAAAAACCTGATTAACTCGACCATTAATCAGATTCCACTATCTTGAGTATTGACGGCGATACGCCATCATTTGTACTGAACCTAAGGAAAGGGAGAGTTGAAATGACTAACCGTAATCCCGGTAATTTTCAGAATGATCGTGAGAAGGCTTCGGAAGCCGGCCACAAAGGCGGCCAGAAAAGCTCAGGCAACTTCAAGAACGATCCCGAGAAGGCGGCAGAAGCTGGCCATAAGGGCGGTCAGGAAAGTTCCGGCAACTTCAAGAACGATCCGAAGAAGGCCTCCGAGGCTGGCCACAAGGGTGGCAAAAGCCAAGGTCATTGAGCTTGGCCGAAGCGCAAATAGGCAGGGCTTCAGGGCTCTGCCTTGAAACAGGGTGTTTTTGATGACCTGAAATGCGATGACCTGAAATTTGATGACCTGAAAGGTACGGCACGGTCTTCTGAACAGCCCGATGAAGAATAGGATTGTGAATCACTCATCTTGTTCTTTCCTATGTGGCGGATAGTGAAGTTCTGTCAACCATATCGCCAAGAGGCAAAGTCAAGCGACGATCAGCCGTGCCGGCGTTTCGCATGGAACGTCATTGAGCGGATCAACGATGCCAAAACGATTCTCGAAGAAAGACTAAAGCCAATCCTGCCGGATCATCTGACAGAACATTTGCCGAGGTAAATCACTATGTCTTCGCTAGCCGAAGTTACTGGCCGAACATCCAAGCTTTCCCGACGAGTCTCGGCGAACTCCCATTTGTGGCATGACTATTCACTCTATTTCGAAATTTTCTCTCATCATGCACCGCTGTCGATCAGCAACCGCGAAACATTGGCCGAGCTACAGCAGGCACCTCGCCGCTTCAAAAAGGGAAGCGTCATCAAGAACCACAGCCTGAATGCCAAATATCTGCTGGCGATTCAAGATGGTTGGGCGTGTTCCTGTCGCGTCACAGAAGAGGGCAAGCGCCAGATCATCGATCTCTATCTGCCAGGTGACATCGTTGGCCTACGTGATTATCACACTGGCGGTCGCTTCGACGAGGTCACCATGCTGACCGACGGTCTGGTCATTCCGATGCACAAGTCCCAGCTCGATCAGGCGATGCAGAAGGATCACAGCCTGGTGAATGCGATGCTTGCCGCTACCATGCATCAGTGCAACATCATGGCAGATCGACTCAATAATCTGATCAGTCATGATGCAACGACACGGCTCGCCTATTTCATTCTCGAGCTGCATGCACGACTCAATTTTTCTCGCTCTGAAATGAGGGATCTGACTATTCCTCTGTCCCAGCAGGTCATCGGTGATCTGTTAGGCATGACCAACGTCCATGTGTGCCGCTGTCTGAGCCAGCTCGAAGCCAAAGGCCTACTAACCCGGGACAAAGACTCGCGCAACATTCGTCTTCTCGATTATCCGGCGCTACTGACATTGGCCGGTTTCCATACGGCCTATCTGCATAGCTGTAGTCGCACCAGGCAACGTGCCGCCACGGCATCCAAATCGCACTGATTCGATAGTCGATTGCGCTGATTGCCGCCTTGACGGCGTTGGGTCACGAGCCTCCACGGTTCAGCAAGAGCGAGGACCGTGGCTGACCGTTCTCGCAACGCTTCTTAGCCTAGCCAAGGTATCTCGATCGGGATGGATGAATGAGCCGTTACCAGGAAGCTCCCCGGGCAAACCGGGACTGTACGCTTGCGTTGATACAGGAAGGGTACGGCTATATCGGATCGCAGTGTGACCGGCTGGGCAGCGATGTATTCCGCTCCCGGCTCATGTTGCAGAAGACCCTGTTCCTGCGGGGCGAGGAAGCCGCCCGGCTGTTCTACGACCGGAATCGGTTGACCCGAGAGCAGGCGGCCCCCAAACGGATGCAGAAGACGCTATTTGGCGTTGGCGGCGTCCAGGGGCTCGAAGGCGAATCCCATCGGCGGCGCAAGGCGATGTTTCTCGCCTTCATGTCCCAGGCGAGAATCGACGACCTGCTCCATCTCGTCGAGCAGACCTGGCAGGCGCAAATGCCGCACTGGCAATCCGGTGCGTCTCTCGTATTGCTCGACGAGTTCCATCAAATGCTCTGTCGCGCCGCCTGCGACTGGTGCGGTATCGCGCTGAAAGAGAAGCATGTGGCGGAAATGACGCAAAACCTCGTGCTGATGATAGAAGGAGGAGGCAGCGTCGGCCCCAGGTACTGGAAAGCCCGTCGCGCCCGCCACCAGACCGAAAACACCTTGATATCGATGATCGACGACTATCGGCGCCGCCCCGAATCGGCGGATTCTGTCCTTCCCCTGCCTGCCTTTGCCGATTTCCGGGACGAGACCGGCGCCCCCCTTCCCAGCCGTATCGTGGCCGTCGAGCTTCTCAATCTGATCCGCCCGATCGTGGCCGTCGCGCGCTATATGGTCTTCACCGTGCTGGCGATGCATGAACACCCCGACAGCCTCGCAAAGCTGCAGCAGACGGCAGGAAGCAGCCTCTATCGCCGTGGCTTCATCGAGGAGGTTCGGCGCTACTATCCCTTCTTCCCCTTCCTCATCGCGCGAGTCAGGCAGGATTTCGTCTGGCGTGACTATCGTTTCCATCGCGGCTGGCAAGTCGTGCTGGATCTTTACGGCACCAATCACGATCCCAACCGCTGGAACGAACCCGATCGCTTCCTGCCGGAGCGCTTCGAGCAGGAAAGCGAAGACTGCCATCGCTTTGCCACGATCCCGCAAGGCGGCGGCGAGCATGCGACCGGCCATCGCTGCCCCGGAGAGTGGATCACGCTGGCGCTGATGGACTTGACCATCGACAAGTTCGCCCACCAATTAAGCTATCGCGTCCCCGACCAGGACCTTTCGATAGCCCTGACTCGCATGCCCGCCAGACCACGCAGTGGGCTCGTCATTGATCAGGTCGGCCGCATCGACTGAAGCCCGATATCCGCCAACCGACGGTGCCCCAGGCGCGAACGCGACGGATACTGTCCTGGCGCGCTTGCGCGTATCCGTCGCGTCGAGCCCCTCACCTTCCATTAAAAAAAACTAATCCATGTTATGGGTCATGTCATAATTTGAAACTATCATTTACAGGTTGCCAATTAACCCAACCTCTTTTGATAGATTTTCATGAAATACGCCATCCAAGTATCAAAAGACAATGCTGGTTATATCGCGCTATGCCGAGAATTCCCCAGATTCGTCGCCACCTCGAAAATTCTCGAAGACCTGTCTCAGCTCACCGTTAAGAACCTGAGCGCAATCATCAGGGATTGCCTCGCCAATTCAGAATACGTGTCTCACAGCGTGGAGGTGGATGAGGCAAGGCATGTCTGGCACCCTCCCATCAGCATTCGCTTCAAGGTAGCTATCTCGAACGGCCTCATCGAGAAAGGCTGGTCACGGGATGACTTCGCCGGCGCCATGGGATTGACGCTTTCCAGCATGAACAATTTCTTCGATATCGCGGTCAGTACGCGTCTGTCTACCTTCGATAAAGCCTTTCATGTTCTCGGTCTGTATCCGCATCTGGATGTCATCGAATCGCCAGGCGATCTGTTCCTGGATCCGTGAGTCTTTTCCGCTGGCGACCAGACCCAAACGCTGCCTTAATCCAGATCAACGTTCGCCCGTTCGCATCCTCGCCTCTCAGTGAATCCTGACTAGGCTGAGCGTAGCTAAGGAAGCACTGAGTCAATGCCTGCGGACGAGTGATCGAGGGTACGATCGGGAGCGACGCCGGGGCGGGGTTTGCTCGGAGCCCCTGCCCGCCCGCGACAGGCGCCGGTTTCTGCGCTCCGTACATCTGGCATTCATCCGTACCCTTGCGCTTGTGCGCCCGCTCATTGATTCAGCGCCTCCTCTTCCTACAAAAGTGCTAAACGACCGTGACCGGGTGGACGAGCAATGGCGCAGTGCATGTTATATGTCAACGACAAGATGCTGACGGGAGAATCGGGCGTCTCTCTCGTCGATTTCCTCGAGCAACATGACATCGATATTCCTCACGTTTGTTATCTCAAGACGCTAGGCCCTTTGCAGACCTGCGACACTTGCTGGGTAGAGGTCAACGGGGAACTCCAGCGAAGCTGCGCCGTGAAAAGCGAAGCAGGAATGGAGATCGCGACCGATTCCCCGAAGGCAAGAGCGGCGCGCGAAGAGGGGATGGATCGTCTGCTGTCGAAGCATGAGCTCTACTGCACGGTATGCGAGAACAACAACGGCGACTGCACCTTGCACAATACGGTCGCCGACATGGGAATCGACATCCAGCGCTACGACTATCAGCGCAAGCCCTATCAGAAGGACACCTCCAGCCCGTTCTACACCTACGACCCCGACCAGTGCATTCTCTGCGGTCGCTGTGTCGAGGCGTGCCAGAACATCGAAGTCAACGAGACGCTGTCGATCGATTACAGCATGGAGAATCCGCGCGTGCTGTGGGATGGCGGCGAACTTATCGATGAATCGAGCTGCGTTCACTGCGGCCACTGCGTCACGGTCTGCCCGTGCAACGCCCTGCTGGAAAACACCATGGACGAGAACACCGGCCCGTTCACGTTCATGCCCAAGCCGCTCAAGCGCTCGATGATCGATCTGACCAAGCAGATCGAGAAGACCACCGGTGCCCAGCTGATCACCGGCATTTCGGTCATGGACATGGAATGGCGCCAGCCGGAGATCAAGCGCACCAAGACCGTCTGCACCTATTGCGGCGTGGGCTGCTCTTTCGAGATGTGGACGCGGGATCGTCACATTCTCAAGATTCAGCCGGTGGAGGATGCCCCGGTCAACGGCATCTCGACCTGCATCAAGGGCAAATTCGCCTGGGATTTCGTCAACTCGGACAAGCGCCTGAAGACGCCGTTGATTCGTGAAAACGGCGCCTTTCGCGAAGCGAGCTGGGAAGAGGCATTGAATCTGGTGGCCCGCCGCCTGCTCGAGGTACGCGATACCTACGGCCCGGACAGTATCGGCATCATCGGCTCCAGCAAGGCCAGCAACGAAGAGGCGTACCTGGCGCAAAAGCTGGCCCGCCAGATCATCGGCACCAACAACATCGACAATTCGTCGCGCTACTGCCAGAGCCCGGCCTCCACCGGCCTCAAGCGCACCACGGGCTACGGCGCGGATGCCGGCCGGGTCGAGGACCTGCAACTGGCCGACGTGGTCATCATGGTGGGCAGCAATACCGCCGAGAGCCACCCGGTGATCGCCTCGCGCCTGAAGTCGGCGCACAAGCAGGGCAAGCAGAAGCATATCGTCGTCGATACCCGCAAACACGAGATGGCGGAACGTGCCGACCGCTTTCTGCAGCCCCATGCCGGCACCGATCTCGCCTGGGTGCTGGCGATCACGCGCTACCAGTTCGATCATGGCTACGCCGATCTCGACTTTCTCGAACGCCGCGTCTCGGGTCTCGACGAATTTCGTCGCTCGCTCGAACCCTATTCGCTCGAATTCGCCGCCGAGGTCACCGGGCTTTCGCTGGAAACACTGACCGAACTGGCGGAAACCGTCGGCCGCGCCGAGCGGCTCTGCATCGTCTGGGCGATGGGCATCACCCAGCACGTTCACGGCACGGACACCAGCTCGGCCTTCGCCAATCTGCTGCTGACCACCGGCAACTATGGCCGTCCGGGCACCGGCGGCTACCCCATGCGCGGCCACAACAACGTGCAGGGCGCAAGCGACTTCGGCTGCCTGCGCAATACCTATCCCGGCTACGACTCGGTCACCGAAGAGTCGGTACGCGAGCGCTGGGCCAAGGGCTGGGGCGTCGACAAGGAGACACTTCCCGGCGAGGTGGGCGAAGGCAACTTCCTGATGGTGCAGGCAGCCGAGAAAGGCGAGCTCAAGGCGATGTACGTGATGGGCGAGGAGACGGCCTTTTCCGACGCCGACACCAACAACGTCCACGAGGCTTTCAGCAAGCTCGATTTCCTCGTCGTCCAGGACATGTTCGTCAGCCGCACGGCGCAGTTCGCCGATGTGGTGCTGCCAGCCTGCCCCAGCGTCGAAAAGGAAGGCACCTTCGTCAATACCGAGCGCCGCATCCAGCGCTTCTACGAAGTCATGCCGCCGCTGGGTGACAGCCGCCCCGATTGGCGGATATTGACCGAGCTGGCCAACAAGATGGGCTATGCCTGGGACTACAGTCACCCTGCCGAGATCATGGCCGAGTGCGCGTCCATCTCGCCGCTCTTTGCCGGCGTCACCTATGAACGTCTGGCCGGCTGGAACTCCCTGCTGTGGCCGGTCGATGCCGACGGCACCGACTCCCCTTACCTCTTCCGCGACAGTTTTCCGCAGGAAGGCGGCAAGGCCAAGCTCTATCCGCTCGAATGGCGTCCCCCGGCGGAATCCAACGACGACGACTACCCGTTCATGCTCGACAATGGCCGCCTGCTGGAGCACTTCCAGAGCATGAACCAGAGCGGCCAGACGGAAGGCACCGTCAAACAGGTTCCCGAGTGGTTCGTCGAAGTCGGTGTGGACACGGCACGCGAGATGGATCTCGAAGACGGGAGCTGGGTCCGCGTCTCGTCCCGTCGCGGCAGTCTGGAAGTGAAGGTCTGCGTCACTGACCGGGTCAGTGGTCATACCTTGTTCATGCCGATTCATCAGGGCAAGCCGGGCCTGAATCTGCTGACGGGCGAACATCACGACCCTGACGTCGATACGCCGGCCTACAAGGAAACCGCCGTCAGGCTGGAGCCGCTGCCCCGAGAGAAAGGCGAACCTCCTCTCCCCCATAACAACTTTCGCTACGGCCATCCCACGCCGATCGACGGCGTCCCGGTCGAGGTCAAATGGATGCAGGAGGACTATCGTCAGCCACCGCAACACCAATCGCATCCGGAGAAGAGCTGATGGCAGAACGTATCGACTACACGCCCCCGCCCAACGGCGATCTCGATCCCAGCGCCCAGCAGGAGTGGGAACGCCTGCTCGAAGGCCTCCACGAGCATGGCTTCCTGCGCTTCGCCAACGATCTGGTCCGCAGCAATACCCAACTGGCGCAGATTCTCACCAACGCGCTCAGCCGCGAGGGATCGCTGAATGCCATTCAGAATCTCTCTTCATTGCTGATCGCGCTTTCCAGCATCCCGCCCGGGCAGTTCCACAAGACGGTCTACGCCGCACGGGATGCCTTCGTCGCCATGGAAACGGAGATTCGCTCGGAGCGCGAACATGACAAGGCGCCCGGCTTCAGTGGCGCCTTCCGCCTGCTCAAGGACGAAGAGCTGTGGCACGCGCTGACGCCCTTGATCGGCGGGCTGAAGACATTCACGGCGGGCCTTGACCGTGATGTCGAACGGCCGGTTTCCGATCGCACGGGCAAACCCAGCGACTTTCAATAGGTGGCCGACCGATCGATAAGCGACCGATCGATAAGTGACCGATCAATAGGCGACCGATCGATAAGTGACCGATCAATAGGCGACCGATCGATAGGCGACCGATGCGCCGTTCCTGAAAGGGTAACCAGCCATGTTCCCGTTGGACACGCTCGATCTCGCTCGCCTGCAGTTCGCCAGTACCCTGCTGTTCCACATCATCTTTCTGGCACTGAGCATCGGCTTGTCCACCTATCTCGCCTTTCTGCGCTGCATGGCGGCGTGGAAAGGCGATGCCATCTACATGGCGCTGTACCGCTATTGGCTGCCCCACTTCACCGCCAACTACGGCGCCGGTGTGGTATCCGGCGTGGTCATGGCCTTCGAGCTGGGGCTCAACTGGCAGGGGTTCACCCGCGCCGCCGGCGGTATCAACGGGGTGCTGCTGAGCTATGAAGTGGTGACGGCGTTCTTCCTGGAGGCGACGTTCTTCGGCCTGATGATCTTCGGCGAAGGCAAGATCGGTACGCGCATGCACTGTTTCTCGGCGATCATGGTGGCGGTTGGCGCCTATCTCTCCTCGTTCTGGATCCTGGCTTCCAACAGCTGGATGCAGACACCGGCCGGTTTCCTGCACCAGGCCGGCACCTTCGTGCCCGTCGACTGGCTGGCCGTCGTCTTCAGCCCCTCGTCTCTCTACCGGCTCGTTCACATGTCGCTGGCCGCGATGATCGCCACGGCCTTCGTCGTGGCCGCCATCGCGGCCTGGCATCTGCTCAAGGACCGCACCGACCCCGTCTCCCGCAAGATGCTGTCGATGGCGCTATGGATGCTGACCTTCGTGGTGCCGCTGCAGATCGCGGCGGGCGATCTCCACGGGCTGAATACGCTCGAGAACCAGCCGGTCAAGGTGGCAGCCATGGAGGCCTACTGGGAGCACAAGCCAGAGCAAGGCGGCATGCCAATGGTGGTTGCCGCCTGGCCGGACAGCGCCAGCGAAAGCAACCGCTTCGCGCTGGAGATCCCCCGGCTCAGCAGCCTCTATCTCACCCACAGTCTGACGGAAAAGATCCAGCCGCTGACCGCCTGGCCCGAGGCCGAACGCCCCAACGTGCCGCTGGTCTTCTGGTCCTTCCGGCTCATGGTCTATACCGGCTTCACCATGCTCGGCATCGTCGCGGTGTCGCTCTATCTCCGCCATCGGCGGTCGCTTTTCGATACCCGCTGGTTCCTGCGGGCGATGACCCTGACCCTGCCGGTGGGCCTCATCGCCATCGAAGCCGGCTGGATCACCACCGAGGCCGGCCGCCAGCCCTGGATCATCTACGGCGAGATGACGACACGGGAAGCCGTGACGCCCTATGGCACCTGGCAGCTCATCGCCAGCCTGGCCGTGCTGTGGACGATCTACACGCTGGTGTCCGGGGCGGGAACCTACCTGTTCTTCAAGCTCACGCGGCGTTCACCGCGCGCCATGCTGGCGAAAGATAACGGGGCCGCCTGATGGATACGCTGGCAACGGTACTCTACATCCTGATCGCCCTGGCGCTTTCCCTCTATTTCCTGCTGGATGGCTACACGCTGGGCGTGGGTCTGAACATGCCTTTTCTCGGCCACAAGCAGACTCGGGAACACGCCGTCCATTCCGTTACCCCGTTCTGGGATGCCAACCAGACCTGGCTGGTCTTCGCGGTTTCCGCGCTGTATGGCGCCTTTCCGGGGCTCTATTCGGCGATACTGCCAGCCTTCTACATCGAGATCGTCGTGCTGCTGATGCTGCTGTTCGTGCGCGGCATCGTGTTTGAATTCTATGAAAAATTCTCCCATCCCGAACGCTTTCACACCCTGCTGTTCGTGGCTGCCCTGGTCGCCGCCTTTCTCCAGGGCGCCATCGCCACGCAGATTCTCATGGGCCAGGGGCTTTCGGACGAACCCGGACATGGCGACATCTGGCAATATGAAAGTGCCCTTGGCGGCGCCGTGTTCATTCTGGGCTATGCCGTGCTGGGCAGTGCCTGGCTGCGCATAACGCTCCCCCGGGCCAGCACCGATGCGCAGTCGACCTATCGCCTGATACTGGGCATCGTGGCGTTTCTCGTGCTCGTTATCTGGATCGTCATCTGCCTGATCGAGCAGCCGTTGCTCGCCGCGCGAGTGGGAGAACGAGGCGGCGTCATCGCCGGTTTCGCCGCCATCGGCATCGTGAGCGCCATTGCCATCAAGAGCTTTGCCAATACCCGCGCAGCAGCCTTTTCATGGGCAGCATGCTCGGTGATGCTGTTGACCTCGATCGTCTATGTCTGTGTCTATCCCGATCTCGTGATTGGCAGCCCGGCGGATGAAGGCGCGATCGCCCCGCATGCTAGCCAGCTGTTTCTTCTCGTCGGGCTCGCGATAGCCCTGCCCATGATCGTGACTTATACCCTCTACAGCTATCGCTCTCTCTTGAAGCCTTGAGCCATTTATCGAAGCCGTAATCCTTGGCTTTTTAGGCTTTGTACGAAAAGCCGGCGAGCGATGATCAGACAAGGCAACACTCAGCGGCATCAGTCGCGGACATTGGCTCATCGACATGGGTCGATTCTTTTCATCTGGCAGGCAACAGACGGAATATCCGCCGGGAAACCCGAACGACATTGATGCCGGTTAATCCCGCCTTCCGCGTTGGTATTAAACTGGAAAACAAGATGATCAGGCTCGATTCAAACGAGGATCGAGCCTGGTTCGGGAAATGCCTTCCGCTCAGGAGCAACGCGATGAGTCGTGAAACAGATAACGCCGAGGGCTCTGCCAAAGAGCGCCAGCAGGCCAAAAAGGCGATGGGCAAGGATACCCCTGATGGCGCCGAAAGCCGTCAAACGGCGGGCTCGCATCACGAGGAGCCGACACCCTATCGTCCGGATGCAAACGTCGACAACCAGAAGTCCGCCAAGTCGCGACACACGCCAGCCCATAACGACACGGTAAAGGAGACACCCGTTCCCGGCGCCCAGTTGGCCAAGGAGAAGAAGGCCCACAAGGCCAATATCAACGAGAAGGCCGACAAGGCCGACCCCAAGGCAAGCGGCTAGCGAATCGTTGGGCGCCCTTTTGTCTAATCGAATCGATTCATCCTGTCGTCCAGCACGAGATAAGCCATGAACGAAGAAACCCGCCAGAACCTTGCCCTGGGCCTGATCTCCGTCCGCGACAATCAAAGTTCGCCGGTCGCCCCCGGTGTGACGCAACTGACGCTCAAGTTCGTCAATGTCTGCTTCGTGGCGGAGCCGAGCCAGGATCGCTGGGTGCTGGTCGACGCCGCACTCCCCCGGCAGGAGGGCAAAATCATCGCCTGGGCCAAACGGCTTTTCGGCGATCGGCCGCCCGCGGCGATCATTCTGACGCATGGCCACTTCGACCATATCGGCTCGGCGCTGGCGCTCAGTCGCCACTGGCAGGTGCCGCTGTATGCGCATCCGCTGGAGTTCCCGTATCTGACCGGCTCGCAACCTTACCCACCGGCGGACGCCTCGGCGGGAGGCGGCGTCATTTCGCGCCTTTCCCCGCTGTTTTCGCGAGGCCCTTACCATTTCAACGAGGTCCTCTCTCCGTTGCCGGAAGACGGCTCGGTTCCCGGGCTGGATTCGTGGCGCTGGCTGGCGACACCAGGCCATTCGCCGGGCCATGTTTCGCTATTCAGGCAGGAAGACAAGACGTTGATCGCGGGGGATGCCTTCGTGACCGTACAACAGGAATCGCTCGGTCAGGTCATCCTGCAACGAACCAGACTGAGCGGGCCACCGCGTTACTTCACACAGGACTGGGGGCAGGCGTTCGAGTCCATCAAGCTTCTCGCGCAGCTGGCACCAGCAATGGCGACGACGGGTCATGGCCCGCCGGTCGGTGGTGCCCTTCTGACCAACGGGCTGGAGCACATTCTCAATCATTTCCATGCCGATCACATGCCGAAGCATACGTTCATGCACTAATCTGTCGAGAATCTGCCGAGCCGGTACCGCGTCATGGGTCCCGGTTCCGCGAGCCAGGCGAGTCAAATGCGTCAGGTGTCAGATGAGCCAGGCGAGTACTCCAGAACGACGTGCTCCTCTTCATCCACGATCGTCAATTTGCACGGCGTCGACTTCCTGATCTTGCCGATCATGCCTTCCCATTTCGGAGAGGATTTCGACGTTCCCATGATGATCGTATCGACTTTCAGCCGACGGGCTTCTTCAGCGATCGTTTCGGATAGCTTCCCGTCCTTTATCAGAAAATTCACCGCCGCCATCGGCTCGTTCAAACGATTCCAGCGCTCTTCCAGAAACGCTTCGGCACGCGCGACATCTTCTTTATCCAGTGCATGCGTGGCAGCGCCTGTCGCAGCGCCCAGCACGTCTCCCGTCTCTCTGGGTTCGACGACATGCAGCAGGTAAAGTCGAGTATGATCATGTTGGGCGATGCCTCTTGCCTTGCGCAAGGCCGCCATGGATGCCGACTTTTTTCCCATGGGAATGAGGATCGAATTCTGCATTGTCGCCTCTCGTTGTCATTTCGATATTGAGTATAGCGACCGGCCTCCCCGCCTCGTTAATCCGGATTAACCAGGCAAAATCCTTTCGCTCTTTTCGTTACGCTTCGCCACATGCACAACGCCATCCGCGACGGCGGCTGCCGGTCGCCAGGGTTTCGCTACCATCGGCTGCCGTTTGCTTCACCCGCTGCCCATTCACTGGCAATCATTGCCAACGACCCGGCCGCACGGCGTTGGCTGCGGGTATCGTCGTGGTGACGATCGGCGGATTCGCGTTACGCTAGCCGGATCTTCAGGCATCGAGAGACGTGATATGCAAGGGCGAAACATGACGCGCTGGCGCGACCCCAAGAAAGACCCGCGTCAGGAAAAGAAAAGCAACCTGATCACCCCGCAGGGATTCGATCGGCTGCAGGGCATTCACGACCATCTGTCACGTGTCAAACGCCCCCAGCTATCGGCGAAAGTCGGTGAAGCCGCCGCCCTGGGCGACCGTAGCGAAAACGCGGATTACACCTACAACAAGAAGGAACTCAATCGCGTCATCGCGCGGATTCGCTACCTGCGCAAGCGCCTGGACGAGCTGCAGGTCGTCGACCGCTTGCCGGCCGATACCGGCAAGGTCTACTTCGGCGCCTACGTGACGCTGGAAGACGACGAGGGCGAAGAACTGTCGGTGCGCCTGGTCGGCCACGACGAGACCGATACCGACAAGCACTGGATCAGCGTCGACGCCCCTCTCGCCCGGGCATTGCTGGGCAAGGGGCTCGATGACGACGTCGTGGTCGCCGCCCCGGGTGGCGAGACGCACTATATCGTCACCGACATCGCCTATTCGGATTCCGACCACTGAGACGAGAAGACGCTGAAAACGCGCCGGTAACTCAACAAATCCGCGAAGCGGTCGATAGAGGGAAAAAGGGCCGGCCAACCTGGCCCGACAGATCAAAATGACCGGGACCCATCAAGGAAAGCCATGCCGAACGCTTCCGAATCTCAAGCTGCCTCGGTGTTGTTCGCACGGCAGCCGATCTTCGATGCCTCGCTCGAGGTCTTCGCCTTCGAATTGCTGTTTCGACCGACCGATGGCGGGCCGATGCCGATGTCATTCGATGGCAACCGGGCGACCAGCACGGTTCTGCTGAACGCCTTCACCCAGAGCGATCTGGAGACGGTCAGCCAGGGGAAGCCGTTGTTCGTCAACTTCACTGCCGCGACGCTGCTCGATGATCTGCCCTTCGACCCTGCCTGTCTGGTCATCGAGCTACTCGAGGACATCCCGTTCGACGACACCATCCGTGACCGGCTGGCGCTGCTACGCCAACAAGGCTTCATGATCGCCCTGGATGACTACGCCGAGGGAAACATCGAACACCCCTGCCTGCCGCTGGTGGATATCGTCAAGCTCGAGTACCCGTACTACTGCGACGAGTCATTCGAGCGTATCGTGCGGCAACTGCGCCAACGCTACCCGCATCTCAAGATACTGGCCGAAAAGCTGGAGACGGCAGCCGAACTCAGCTGCTGCCAGCGCGCCGGTTGCGACCTGTTCCAAGGCTACTTTCTCGCCCGCCCCCAGCTCGTCCACGGCAACACCGTGGCCGCCGATCGCATCGCCATACTCGAGCTCATCGCCACGCTCAGCAAGCCGGACGTGAGCGCGGACGACATCTTCGCCGCCATCGAGCGGGATCCCGCGCTTGGCGTGCGATTGCTCAGGCTGGTCAACAACACCAAACAGCGCCAGGCCGACGTCACCTCCCTGGAACAGGCCGTTGCCCTGGTCGGCCCGCAGCGCATCCGCAGCCTGGCGACGCTGCTGGCACTCTCCGAGGTGGAAGACAAGCCGGCGTCACTGCCGCAATCGGCGCTGGCGCGCGCCTGCCTGTGCCGGGAACTCGCGGCGAGCGAACCCGCGCTGGCCGAGAAAGCCTTCATCTCGGGGCTGTTTTCCTATCTGGAAGCCTTCTTCGATCGCCCGCTGGTGGAACTCGTCGAGTCGCTGCCGCTGCACGCCTCGATCACCACGGCGCTGCTGACCCGCGCCGGCCCGGTGGGCGCACTGCTGGAGACCGCCATCCAGCTGGAAAGCGAGTCATGGAACGAGATTCCCTGGCCCCGGCTGGAGTTGATCGGCATTCAGGTCGAAGACGTCCGGGCCGCCGATCGGCGCGCCCGTCAGGCCGTCCGCGAGCTACAGGCTAACGCCGCACCTTGATGGCGCGATAGACGCGAAAGCGCCGGTTGTCGGCCAGGATCTCGAAGCTGCCGAATGCGGCCTCGAGCCAGTCCGGATACGGCAGAAACGCATTGGCGACCAGCGTCAGGCTGCCGCCATCGACCAGATGCGCCGGCGCCTCGCGGATCAATCGCTCGGCGGGTCCGTAATCCACCGCACGCTGCTGATGGAACGGCGGATTGCTGACGATGGCCTCGAAGGTGCCTTCCAACTGGCGATAGACATCGCTCTGGACGACCGTGCCGGTCAACTGATTGGCCGCCAGCGTGCGACGCGTCGCCTCGACCGCGAACTCGTTGATGTCCACCGCCGTGATCTCGCAGCCCTGCCGTGCCAGCCACGCCGCCAGAATGCCGTCGCCGCAGCCGACGTCCAGCGCACGCAGCGATGCACCACCGCGCGCCGGCAACGGCGACTGCTGCAACGTCTCCATCAACAGCCGCGTGCCCTCGTCGAGCTTGCCATGGCCGAAGACGCCGGGATGCGTCTCAAGCGTCAGCCCCTCTGCCGTGAACGTCTGCCAGACCGCATCCGGATCGCGAGCGGGCTCGACCGTGCGGGTGGCGAACAGCGTGCAGCGACGCGCCGTATCCAGCTTGCGGCATTCCTGCTGAAAGCCTTCCAGTATCTTCGGCACCCGCTTGATGCCACCCTGATTCTCGCCGACGACCTGCAGCGGCGTGCCGACCGGCAAGGCGGCATTCAGTGCCGCCAGCCACCATTCACCCAGGGCATGGCTCTTGGGCCAGAACAGCACCGCGCCCGGCACCTCGGCGGGCGGCCCGCTCAGGGCGCCGTAGGCCGGTCGCCCGGTCTGGCGCCAGGCGTCGCAGACATCCAGTTCCGCGCTCCAGACGCTGCCCTCGCCGGACTCGAGCCAGCCATCTCGGGGCGGCGCCACCCACAGCCAGCCGCGATAATCCGCGTCCTGGCGGGCAAGCAGTTGACACGCCGGGGGTTGCGTCGACATCAGAACTTCTCCTCTGGGCCCGCGCTGTCGGCGTGCCGAATCATGTAGTGAAGGTAACGCCCCAGGCGCCAGTGGGGCTCGACCTGGCAGTAGCGCTTCTCGAGCTCGATGATCGTCGCGAGCTGGGCTTCGCTCGGCGAGCGTTCCCGCAGGTAATCGTGAAAGATCCGGATACCGGCAACGCTTTCGATCACCAGCCCCTCTTCCCGGCACCAGCGTTCGATATCGGCATGCGTCAGCGGCGAGATCGGCGTCAACCGCTGGCGCTGGCCGGTGCCGGAAAGCCGGTCCTCCAGCGCCTTGTCGAGGTTGCCCTTGACCACGTTGGAAAAACGCAGCGCATCGCGGTTGAACACCATCAGCGACAGGCGACCGCCCGGTGCCAGCAGGGATTTCAGCGTGGCAACCGCCTGACGCGGCTGGGCCAGCCACTCCAGCACCGCATGACACACGACCAGCGGCCATGGCCCCGGCGCCAGCTCCGGCAACGCCTGGATCGGCGCCTGCAGCGCTTGGATGGACAACTCGCCAAATCCGGCTCGCGCACGCCCCAGCATCTCCGCGGAAGGCTCCGCCAGGGTGACGCGATGCCCCCGCTCGGCCAGCCACACGCTCATCTGGCCGAGGCCACCGCCCACATCCAGCGCAGGCGCGCCGTCCTGCGGCAAGGCGTGCGACAGTACCTGATCGAGCACCGCCAGGCGGATCTGGCCGCGCGCCGTGGCGTAGAGGCTATTGGCGAACTTGTCGGCCAGACCGTCGAAGATCCGGTCCTGCCCCACGGGGATATCGTTGCCGTGTCGCGGGCTCGCGGCGGGCAGCTCGGAAGCGTCATCAGAACTAGGCATGAGATAGGGATGGCTCGAATCGGAAAGGCGGCATTGTATCAACGCCAACGCAGAGCGTCCCGACGCAATGGCCACGGCGGGTTTATCTCGGCGAATCCGGCGCTTATACTATGCGCCGCTCGAGACACATGCTTCGCTCGACGAACAGCGGTAGTGCTGTCCTGCCTCCCGCCCCCATAGCTCAGCTGGATAGAGCGTCCCCCTCCTAAGGGGAAGGTCTCAGGTTCGAATCCTGATGGGGGCACCAAGTTTTCTTTCTCGATACTCCCTGGAACGCCATAAAGCGCCCTGAATCATGGCGTTACGCCTGTTTTCGGCTCCCGACATTCCCGATCTCCCCTCGATTCCGATACGGGGATGGCGTGCTCAGGGGAATACCCCCTGTTCGATTTCCCCTCGTATACCACCACGCCACCAACCCTATGAAAGACCGAAGCCACCAAGCCCCGCCCCAACAGCAACCAGACCCGCCAACTAGCCGGACGCGCCATGCGCTGTTCATGGCTGAAACGGACGAGCATCGTTCAAGCCTGGCCTTCGCATGCCGATAGGGAGAGAAAGGCTCGGGTTCCTTGCGCCCCGCCTGCGCGCTAGATGGGTTGGATTTGATGCAGCGCTGCAGAGGGCGAGAAGCCGCGTCGGGGCTAGGCTGCGGGCGGTTTAGTAGCCTCTAAAAATCATGCGGAATGATGCGTTTCGCCGCTCGTCCGATGAAAGGCGGGAGGACGCTGGATAGAGAAGTGAAACGGAATGTGGCAGATTGATACAAAAGGTATTCCGAATAGGGCTCAAGAAAGCTGACGGGTTCCAACCCAAAACGGACATGCAGGTAAGACAGTAAGCATTGAGGGTATGAGCATGCACAATGATCGATTCTATATAGTTATTTTTAATAATTTTTTAGTGCCTTATAGACTCTGCATGCTAAAAGTATCACATACTTGAACATGCGCACTCGTTCGAGCCAACATACTAACGTGCTGTGCAATACCTATTGCAACTAAATTCAGAAAATGTAAAAGAACGAAGCTTAGAAACAGGGAAGAATCGTTTGTATACCTTTAAAAATACCGAAATAAACAACAAGAAATCTTCAGACTTTGAGACCAAGTCTTTGTTGTATTTGCTGGGTATGAGAAGCGATAGTGAAGAAATTGAACTAGTTACTGTGGATTGTTTCAATGACGTAACAGGGTCTAATGCGGATTTCAGCAAGCTCTGGGATGTTCAAAGTAAGAACCATAGAAGCCTACCTCCTTCTAAAATTGGTGAGAGCCTATCCACGCTATACGACAATTATATCTCAACCATTAGTTTTCATGACTATATATTATTCATCCCTAGATTAAAAAGAGACTATTTAATCAACCCCTCTATAAATATTTACAGTTACGAAAACATTAATAAAGAGCAAAAAAAAGGCATTGAGAAAAAGCTGAAAGAAAAGATAAATGGAGACAAATCAGGGAAAGTTCCGCCTCTATTTTTGGATTTCTTATCGAAGATATGCTTTGTTGAAGACAATAAGAGAGTTAGCACATATATAAAGAAAATCTCTAAATTTAAGAATAAGAGGTCTATTCCTGAAGAGATATATAACCGAATATTTTTAGAAATCAGAAATGCCCAATCAGCTCTTAAGAACTCATATATTGAGAACGAAAAAATAAGTCACCCTTCTGAGGTTCTTAAATTTAATCGCCATATTAGAAAGGCTGATATAAACACTCTTTTGATTAGCAGACTAGTTGGGATTGACGTGTTTTCTTTTCCGGGAATACCTTTGAGCTTCTTTGACGTTTTACTCGATAAGGATGAAGAAGAAAGAAAGGATCTGATTCAGGAATGTAATGAGAATCTAAGTCGGGCGTTCTTTGACAAAAATGGTTGCAGGGAGTTCTGGAAAGTAACAGAAAGATTGATAAGCTTACTAAAGGAAAATCCCGATGATAATATTTTTGATGTCTATTCGAATTTGATGTCAACAATTAATGTGAAAACAGAGCACTTAACAAAGGAAACTTTGCTGTATATGATTTCTCTAGTAAAGACAGGGCTGACAGATGCTCATTAAGAAAATTGCATTTGGCGATTCAGAAGAAGCGTTTGTGGAAAGTAGATTGACTGATGGCCTGAATGTCATCTTTAGTGATGATAACAACAGGGGTAAAACTCTAGTCATGCAAGGTCTAATGTTTTCATTAGGCTATGAATCTATCTTCCCAAGTTCTTTCAACTATAAAGATAAATATTTCTATTGCGAGGTTGAGATAGGCAATGTTAACTATGAGTTCTTGAGGAAAAGAAACTCTATTGCCATAAAGACTAAGGATGCGATACAGATATTCAATTCAGTTAGTGAAGCAAGGTATTTTTTAGATAAATTTGTTTTCTCAGTGCCCAAGATCAAAAAAGAAGGTCGACATGCGCTCGTAGATTTGAGCTTACTATACGAGTTATTTTTTATTGGCCAAGACAACAGAAATCCGTCTGGACTTATAAGCAAAGCGCAATTTAATAAAAATGATTTTAAACTTATGGTTTATGATTTAGCCGGCTTATCTGGCAATCAGCTAAATTTTGATGACATAAAGGCTACAAAGGAAAAGGTTAGGTCATTTAAAATACAGCTTAAAGACATTAGAAAGAAAATATCAATAATTAGACAGAACCCAAATATTGCTGAGATAGTTTCTAGAACATATGACTCTGAAGTTGTTCAAGAAAAAACAAAAAGACTATCTGAAATAAATAAAAACATATCAAGACTTAAGCGATCTCGACAGAGGGAGATTAACAGAAAGTCTAAGCTAGAACAGCTTATTACAGAGCTTAACTCGCTAAATAGAGAGCTTAGTGAGGGTGGCGTTCAATGTGGAGACTGTGGCAGTGACAAAATAGTATATACCAATAGCGACCTAACGTTTGAAATAAGTAATATAGACGTGAGAAATGGAATCATGAACTCCATTCATCAAAACATTAGGCAAAAAGCCAATATAATTATGGATTTTACCGAGGAGATTAATTATTTGCAAAAAGAGCTAAATGAGGAAATGAAAGAAACACCGCCTAATTTCCAACAAATTGTTTTGTACCAAGAGCAGGCTGTATCAGAAGTCGATTTTGATGACCAGGCATTCTATCTTTCCAATCAAATAAAAACGCTAGAAGCTCAGCTTAAATCATATTCAAACATAGATGAATCGGCGGTCTCAATGACCAAGTGCAACACGTGAGCCATCAGGTACGGTGTTGCCATGACTTACTGCTATCGCCATCTCT
>NZ_MCAP01000004.1:0-119038 GCF_001858555.1 Salinicola sp. MIT1003 | reverse complement strand
CTGCTTGCCTTGTCATGGGTCACCTCGTCTCAGTGTACTGTCTTAACGGGGTGTCCACTGCTGATGGGCAAGATCAGATAACTTGGGGTGTGCTCGGGGACATGTAACCCAGAGAACGATGTGACTGCTCTTCATAACAATGCCAGCCAGCAGTCGATCACGGCTGTCACGGCTGCCTCCGAGTGCAAAGGCTGGATCGAGGCCATTCATAGCCACTCAATCTTGAGATCTTTATGTGACTGTGCGCAATCGCGCAGATAGAGATTGATGAGGCTCTGATATGGAAGGTCTTTTTCCTCGGCAAGCTTCTTGAAATACGCCACGGTATCTTCATCGAGCCGGATCGTGACCTGCTTCTTGAGCTTTTTGGCGTATGGGTTCTGGATAGAGTGTGAAAAATCGTAATGATCACGCATGTCTATACCCTTCATATGTCTTTCGTTCGCGCTTGTCCGCCTTACGCGCCGAGATGATGCGAATTGTTTCACCCTCTCTAACACAGTGGCATACCACCAGCAGACGTGAATGAATGCTCATCCCGAGGAGTATGAACCGGTCTTCCTCTTCAGAATGGTCGGGGTCTGCTATCAGCCGGCCGAACTCGTCGGTGAAGGCAGTCTTGGCCTCGTGGAACGAGACGTCATGCTTTTTGCGGTTGGCGGCATCCTTGCGGGGATCCCAGTCAAAGGTAAGATGGCTCATGCACTACATTGTAGTTATAGCGTATGGATCGTCAATGACGGCATTCCCCGGAAGAGGCCGTAGCACGGAACCAAGCCCCCCCCTCCATAACTGCACAGGCGACAGTACCGCTCAGCAAGGGGACACCGATCAGGCAATAATCATGGCTAAAGAATGCCGCCGTGCAACCGATAACATGTTGACATTACTCTATTTTCCCGGAGCCAGTTCTCGTCATGGCGGTCATCAATACCAATCTTCTCTCCCTCAAGGCCCAGCAGAATCAGGGCCGCGCTTCGAATGGCCTATCCACCTCGCTCTGCCAAAATGGGGAGTCAAGTCGAGACAATACCAAGTTCACCACCAGGGCTTTTGCATCCTGCTCTCGACTGCCGATCAGACACCAAAACGCTTCTTTAATCGGCCCAATGGCTGGCGCTTGTGTGTGTTCTCATACGTCAAACTCACCGTTCCAGGTAGCTTCAATGACAGTGGAAGACTACGAATTCGTGTTGGCAGAGCTGCAGCGGCTCATCGACGATGCCAAGACGCTGATGGCGAAATTCGAAGCTGCGGAATTCGACCAGCAGCTGCCGGGTGAATACCATACGCTACATGAACTCTATGCCCGGGCGGTGAAGGCTCAAAAGCGTTACACCTATGAGGCGTTGGATCTCATCGAATCCGATACGTCGGCATTGGAAAACTTTAATTTTAATTAAGCCATATCAATTCCAATAAACAGTACGCACCTGCCGATTCGTCACCCTATCCTCTTTTTATATGCACTAAGCTTCGTCTGAAAAATCGACGAGCGATAGCCAGACAAGGCGCAACGACCGTAGGGAGTAACAGCCGGAGGCTGGCCCGAAGGGTGAGCGTAGCGAATCAGAATTGGCGAAAAAGGACCGGGCTGGCGTCCCAGTTTATGTGGATTAAATGAGCATTTTGAGGCAATTTTTAACGCCGTATGGGTGAGCGCAGGCATTTTTCAGACAAAGCGTAGGCTCCCTCCTTTACTTTAGAATTCCTCTTCACTGTCGATAACTCCAGAAATCAGCCTTCGTCCGTCTGTGCGCCGGCGCGCGAGGGGTGATGACAACCTGCATCGGCACGCTCGAAGGTATCAATAGTGCTGGTTTGCAGGCGATTGACGATGGCGAAGTCGCTTCCCGACGGGTAGTCCGCATCAGCGGCCGGTATCAGGGGAAGCCGGCGCCATCGTGTATGGCGTTCGTAGCATCAGCGCGGTATTCCGACATTCCGGTTTGATCCTTCGAGGAAGATAGTCATGCCTAACACCGTCGATATGGCGACACTCCATCTGAACCTGTCATCGAACGGCTCATCCCAGCAGCGGCTCGACATCCTGCTCCAGAGCGCGGAGCAGATGCCGCAACCGATGTCCCAACGTGGCAATGTTGCCCCGGATGACGATCCACTATCTATCTTCAGTGGCCCGCTGGGCGATCAGGTCAGTGAGCTCAACGAGGCCATGCGGCAATACGGCCTGCGCTTCGAGCTGAGCGAGTTCGACAGCCGTGTCATCACCAAGGTGGTAGACAAGGAGACCGGCGAAGTGATCCGGCAGATTCCGGCGGAGGAGATGTTGCGGATTGCCGAGGCTTTTGCCAGTGACAACGGCGGACGGCTGCTCGACGCTTCGGCATGATCGCGCAGCCCTGCCTTAACCGCCTGCCGGCCAGGTTTTTCAATTGCACTGACGTGTCGATGCCTGGGTAGCGTTTCATGCGCGGTGCGTTTCATGCGCGGTGCGTCAGAAGCGCTCAAGTTTTCGCGGGACAGACCGATATTCGCTGGGGTACGGCGCCGTCATCTTGCAGCGCCTGACCTGCCCTGACCCAAACGGCCATTTCAAGTATGCCTACTTCGCGAGACCGCTTCACACTGAACACTGACGGCAATCTATTCGCCAGAGACCTCGTTCACGATCTGATTCCCAAGCTCAAGAGTACGGAAAATCTTGTGAACAATACGCTTCGCTTTAGAGCCGAAAAGGCTGGCAATGACAACGAACGTAGCCACTACCAGCTCTTGCGACAGGAATTCGAGCTGGAAATCATGATGATCAACATGAACCTGGAACATTTGCTGAAACGCTACGCTCGGGAGATTCAGGATGTCGCCGACTCTGACGGGGCTCTACCCGGCCCGGCGCTGGAACTCGATCAACATGAGCGCTTTGCCATCGATAGTGCCAGAAAACTCTATGAGCGGGCGCGGGCCATCCAGACCGCCTGAGGGGGCGTGGAGGGCTTTTGAATCAAAGCGAATGTCAGCAACTCGATACCGTCATTGACGATACCACGAGATGATGAAGCGCTTCGAGGTGGCGGGCATGATCAGTTCACCGGCTCATGCTTGCGCTGCATGTCGAGGAACACCTCGACATAGCGCTGTCCGCGTCGTGAGGCCTGCAAATCCATACCGCGATGGGTTCTTACCCATGTTATGTTGATAATCGTCAGCAATATCGGCAAAGAGGAGCCTCATGTTCAGTACACGTTTTGGCCTTAGGGTGCATGTTACTCGCCACGCCCGCGAGCGAATGGCGCAGCGCAACATTAACGAGGCATTACTGGGTGAGCTTCTCGAAACGGGTCAAGTGCGATACAAAGATGACATCCGGTTATGGATTGCCAAGGAGGCCCCAGGGCGGCAGGATAATCTAATCTGTGCTGCCGTCATCCTTGAGGAGATGCTGGTAGTCAAAACGGTGATGCATCATTTTCAGTGGGAAAGCTAGCCATGCGTACGACTTATGATGAAGCGGACGATATTCTGGTAGTTCACCTCTCGGAGAAGCCAATCATCAAGGAAGGTTCTCAGGACTGGAATACCCATGTCAGCTATGCCGAGGACGGCACGATTGTCGAAATCGTCATACTCGAAGCTTCTAAACAAGGAGCATGGCCACTACTGCGTAGCCATGCAGCCTGATTCTCGAAAACACGGCAACCCCGCCAAGAGCCTGTATCGCTTGCCATCGATAGCGCCAGGAAACTCTATGAGCGGGCGCGGGCCATCCAGACCGCTTGACGGTGCGTGGAGCGCGGGCGGCCGGCTTCCCTTTCCAGCTTGCATGCGTCCGGCTTGCATGCGCCAGCCTTGAGGCGCACCATTTATCGTTTCGAACGATAAGCTTATGCAAGGGAGCTACATAGCACGATGAGCCTTTGGCGCCGACTGAGGGGAACCGATACGCGAGAGCAGATCCATTTCCGTGCTCGTCTGGCACGTTATTTTCCGATTATCAGTTGGGCGCCCTATTACAACCGCCATCTCCTCAACGAGGATCTGGTGGCATCCCTCATCGTCACGCTGATGGTGATCCCTCAGGCGCTGGCCTATGCCATTCTCGCCGGGCTGCCGGCGATTACCGGCCTCTACGCCAGCATGCTGCCACTGATTCTCTACTCGATCTTCGGGACCAGCCGGACGTTGGCCGTGGGGCCGATGGCGATCGTTTCGCTGATGACGGCCGCCGCGCTCTCGCCGCTGTTCGCCAGCGGTACGGCGGCTTACAGCCAGGCCGCGACGACGCTTGCCATGCTGTCGGGTCTGGTGCTGGCCGTCATGGGCCTGCTGAAGCTCGGCTTCTTCGCCAATTTCCTCAGTCATCCGGTGGTTTCCGGCCTGCTCACGGCTTCCGGTGTGCTGATTGCCGCCAGCCAGTTCGCCAGCCTGATCGGCGTCGGCGGTTCGGGCTTCACGTTGATCGATCAACTGGCCCATCTGCTGACCCACCTGAGCGACATCCATTGGCCGACTCTGATACTGGGCGCCTCGGCGCTGGTGTTCTTGCTGCTCATGCGCCGCGCCGGCCCGGTGTTGCGGAAGATGGGGCTGCGGGCCGGCGTCGCGACGTTCATCGTGCGCCTGGGGCCGGTCATGGCGGTCGCGATCACGACGCTAGTTTCCTGGTCGCTGGACCTGCCGGCGCTCGGGGTGGATGTGGTCGGCCATATCCCCGCTCACCTGCCGCCGCTGAGCCTGCCGTCGTTCGATCCGGGCCTGCTGCGCGACCTGCTGCTGCCTGCGTTCCTGATCAGCGTGGTGGGGTTCATCGAGTCGGTCTCGCTGGCGCAGATGCTGGCGGCGCGCCGGCGCGAGCGCATCTCGCCGGATCAGGAGCTGGTGGGCCTCGGCACCGCCAACCTCGCGGCGGCCTTCACCTCCGGCATGCCGGTGACGGGCAGCCTGTCACGCACGGTGATCAACTTCGATTCGGGCGCCCGCACGCCGGCCGCGGGGGCATTCGCGGCGCTGGGCGTCGGGTTGGTGATCCTGTTTCTGACCTCGCTGATCGCCTACCTGCCTATCGCGACTCTGGCGGCCAGCATCATCGTTTCGGCGATGACGCTGGTCGACCTGCCCGGCCTGAAGCGGACCTGGCACTATTCCCGCAGCGATTTCGCCGCGATGCTGATCACGATCGTGCTGACGTTCGTCGAGGGCGTGGAAGCCGGTGTCATGGCCGGCGTCGGCGTGTCGCTGGCGCTCTATCTCTATCGCACCAGCCGGCCGCACACGGCGGAAGTCGGCCGCCTGCCGGGCACGGAGCATTTCCGCAACATTCAGCGCCACGAGGCGGAAGTCGACGACGAAATCGCCCTGCTGCGCATCGACGAAAGCCTCTACTTCGCCAACGCCCGCTATCTCGAGGATACCGTCTACGGCCTGCTGGCCGATCGCGCCAACCTGAAGCACCTGGTGCTGATCTGCTCGGCGGTGAACCTGATCGATGCCTCGGCGCTGGAAAGCCTGGAGGCGATCAATGCCCGCCTGAAGGACTCGCAGGTCACGCTGCATCTGGCGGAGGTGAAAGGGCCGGTCATGGATCGACTCAGCAAGAGCGACTTCCTGGAGCACCTGACCGGGGAGTCCTACCTCAGCACCTTTTCGGCCTGGACCAACATCCGCCATCGGCTCGACGATGAACGGGCCGCGCTTCTGGCGTCGAAAGCGTCGTCGACCGGGACGGCTTCCGAAACCTCAGGCCGATGACGCTGCCTGCCGCTCGCCATGCTGGCGCCGCATGATCGGCAGAATGTCGCAACAGGCGCCGAGAGTCTGGCAGTCGGTCTTGGGGGCCGGGCTCTTCTCTCTGGAATAGCGGCGGTTGTCCGGCGTCAGGATCCGATACCAGGCGCCGTGCTCGTGATCGATCATGTGCTGCCAGCAGTAATTGGCGATCTTGTCATACCTGCGCCAGTAGCGGGCTTCGCCCGTCAGGTCGCCAAGCAGCGCGGCGGCGGCGAGGCTTTCGGCCTGCACCCAGTACACCTTGTCGCGATTGAGAAACTGGCGGTTGAAATCCACGCCGTAGACTAGCCCGCCGTATCGGCTATCCCACCCCTTCTCGACCGCTTCGATGAACAGACGCTTGGCTGTGGGGATCAACCAGGTCTCCCTCGGGCAATGGCGCGAAAGCATTACCATCAGCCTGGCCCAGGTGGTCTGATGCCCGATCTGGAAGCCCCAGGGGCGAAACAGGTCGTCGGGCTGGTCGCGGTGGTAATCGAAATCGGGGTGCCAATCGCGGTCGTAATGCTCCCAGAGCCAGCCATCCCCCATCGGCGCGAGCTTGTGCCACAGCGTCCGCGCGATATTCAGCGCCCGCTCCAGAAAGGCGGCATCCCCGGTCGCGTCGAAGGCGCCGATCAACGCTTCGCAGCTGCGCAGGTTGGCGCTCTGGCCCCGGTAGCCGGTCAGCTGCCACTGGTCGTCCGCTTCGGCGGCGTACAACTGCCGATGGGGCTCGAAAAAACGCCGGGTCTGTAACGCATGCACGCGGTCGAGTCCGGCTCGGGCTTCGGCAATTCCTGCCTTCAGGGCCGTGGCGTAGGCCAGCATGACCGAGGCCAGCCCGTAGCAGTGCTGGGTGGTGTCATCGGGTTTGCCGTTGTCCAGCGTCCAGGCATAGCCCTGGGTGCGGGTCTGGTAATGGCTCTCTTCCAGAAACTTCAGTCCGTGCCGCGCCCAACCCAGGTATTCCGGGTCGCCCGTCTGCATGGCATAGCGGGCATAGAGGATCACGTAGCCAGCGCTGGAGACGAGATGCCGATGGTGGCGGTTGTAGAGATGCCCGTCGTCGGTAAGGTAGTGATGGAACCCTGCCTGAGGGTCGATACAGCGCGGGTGATAGAACGCCATGATCCTGGCGATGTGCTGCTCGATCTGGTGCGGTGTGGTCAGCGGCATGACGGATCTCTCTCTATCGCAAACGCTTCATCGCAAACGCTTTATCGCAAACGCTTTATCGCAAACGCTTCTATCGCAAACGCTTCATCACGAACGTTCCTTGATCGGGCATATCTCGTGATCGAGAACGACGTTTCGCCGCGAACGTCTCTCACGACGAACCATGCGCCTGAATGCGCCTGACCTTGGCAACGTCGAAGTCTTCCTTGCTAGTCTGGTCGTCGGTCCGGCCCATCACAATGCGCCTCTCGTCGAGTACCTTTTGTCTCGACACAGGCGTCGATATTTTTATTCAATATCGACAGACCCGAATAACACACTGATCGATTCCGACATGGCCCGAGACATGACCGCGATTTCCGACCGTTCTCCCACCGCGCTCGATGTCTATCATCGCCTGAAGGCGGACATCATTCGTGGCTTCTACGCGCCGCAGGAAAAGCTGCTGATGAGCCGGCTCAAGGCCCGCTACGACACCGGTGTCGGCCCCTTGCGCGAGGCGCTGACACGGCTGATCGGCGAGCGCCTGGTCACCGGCATCAGCCAGCGGGGCTATCGGGTGGCGCCGATGTCGATCGCCGAACTGGAAGCGATCTACGACGCGCGGGCGCAGCTGGAAGGGTTACTGATTCGGCTCGCCATCGAGCGCGGCGACGACGAATGGGAGGCGACGGTGCTGGCACGTACCCATACCCTGGCCAAGGTCACACGGGTACAGGACGCCGACGAGATGCTCGAACGCTGGGATACCCGCCATCAGGCGCTGCACGATGCGATGGTGGCGGGTTGCGGCTGCCTGCCGCTACTGCAGTCCCGTGCGGCGCTGTTCGATCAGGCCCAGCGCTATCGCCACCTGTGGCTGCGCCAGACCGTCTTTTCCGAGCAGGCGCTCGCCGAGAAGCAGCGCGAGCATCAGGCACTGCTCGATACGATTCTGGCCCGCGACGCCTCCGCCGCCAGTTTACTGATGCGGGAACACCTGATGACGCCGGTGCCGATCACCCGGGAGCGGTTGCAGGAACAGGGCTGGGTTTAAGCGTCTCTGGTTTCAACGCCCCGAGCTTTTGAGCTCTTCCCCGCTCAGGGAATCGCGCCTTCCAGACGCAACGCCGCGACCGCTTCGGCGTCCAGCGCCAGCCAATCGCTCAGCACGCTCTCGGTGTGCTCACCCAGGCGCGGCGGTGACAGGGACGAGGCCATCCGCTGACCATCCAGAGTGATCGGGTTGGCGACCAGCCGCGCACGGTGGCCGTCGCTCATGGTGCGCTCCACCACCATTTCCCGGTGGCACACCTGCGGATCGTCGAATACCTGATCCAGCGTATTGATGGGGCCGCAAGGCACGCCGTGGGCTTCCAGCAGCGCAAGCCATTCATCCCTCGGCCTGGCGATCAGGCGTTCGCTCAAGCGCTCGACGAGAAGCTCGCGGTGGGCGACCCGCTGGGCGTTGGTGGCAAAGCGCGGGTCCGCCGCCCATTCGCTCTCGTCCAGCGCCTCGCAGAGATGCCGGAACTGGGTGTCGTTGCCCACGGTGACGATGAGGTGACCATCCGACGCGGCAAAGGCCTGATACGGCACGATGTTGGGATGCGTGTTGCCCATGCGCTGCGGCGTCTGCCCGCTGGTCAGATAGTTGAGCGCCTGGTTGGCGAGCACGCCGACCTGAACGTCCAGCAACGCCATGTCGATATAGCCGCCCTCGCCGGTGGCATCCCGTCGGCGCAGCGCCGCGAGAATCGCGTTGGCGGCGTAGAGCCCGGTGAAGATATCGGTGATCGCGACGCCCACCTTCATCGGTTCGCCGCCAAGGTCGTCGGGTTCGCCGGTCAGGCTCATCAATCCGCCCATGCCCTGGATCAGGAAGTCGTAACCGGCGCGGCCGGCGTAGGGGCCGTCCTGCCCGAAGCCGGTGATCGAACAGTAGACCAGCTCCGGCTTGAGCCTTTTGAGACTGGCGTAATCGAGCCCGTAGGCGGCCAGCCCGCCAACCTTGAAGTTCTCGATCACCACGTCGGCCTTCGTTGCCAGCCGGCGGACCAGCTCCTGCCCCTCGGCAGTCGAAAGATCGATGGCGACCGAGCGCTTGCCGCGATTGGCGCTGAGAAAATAGGCGGAGGCTTTCGTCTGCTGCCCCGTACCCGCCAGCGATTCCGTCTCCGCATCTTCCAGCCACGGCGGCCCCCAGGCGCGGGTGTCGTCGCCCTGCCCTGGCCTTTCGATCTTGACCACTTCGGCGCCGAGATCCGCCAGTTGCTGCGTACACCACGGGCCAGCCAGCACCCGCGAGAGATCCAGCACCTTGAGCCCGGCCAGCGGCTGGGTGACGTCGCCCATCGCGCTCACCCGAACGCCTGGATGCCGGTCTGGGCGCGGCCCAGGATCAGGGCATGGACATCGTGCGTGCCCTCGTAGGTGTTGACCGTCTCCAGGTTGATCATGTGGCGGATCACGCCAAATTCCAGCGAGATGCCGTTGCCGCCGTGCATGTCCCGCGCGACGCGGGCGATATCGAGCGCCTTGCCGCAGTGATTGCGCTTGATCAGCGAGATCATCTCCGGCGTCGCCTGGCCATCGTCCAGCAGGCGGCCGACCCGTAGGCAGGCCTGCAGGCCCAGGGCGATTTCGGTCTGCATGTCCGCCAGCTTGAGCTGAACCAGCTGAGTCGCCGCCAGCGGCCGCCCGAACTGCTGGCGATCCAGCGTGTACTGACGCGCGGCATGCCAGCAGAATTCCGCCGCGCCCATGGTGCCCCAGCTAATGCCGTAGCGGGCCTTGTTGAGACAACCGAACGGCCCGCCGAGCCCGGAAGCGCCGGGCAACAGCGCCTCTTCCGGCACGAAGACGTCATCCAGCACGATCTCGCCGGTCACCGAGGCCCGCAGCGATGCCTTGGCGTGAATGGTCGGCGTCGAGAAGCCCTCGGCACCGCGCTCGACCACGAAGCCCTTGATCTTGCCCTCGTGGGCATCGGACTTGGCCCAGACCACGGCGATATCGGCGATGGGGCTGTTGGTGATCCACATCTTCTGGCCGTTGAGACGATAGCCGCCTTCGACCTTCTTCGCCCGGGTCTGCATGCTGCCGGGATCGGAACCCGCGTTGGGCTCGGTCAGGCCGAAGCAGCCCACCATTTCGCCGCTCGCCAGTTCGGGCAGATAGCGCTGCTTCTGCGCCTCGGTGCCGTAGGCCTCGATCGGATACATCACCAGCGAGGACTGCACGCTCATGGCGGAACGGTAGCCGGAGTCGACCCGCTCGACCTCTCGCGCGATCAACCCGTAGGCCACGTGATTGGCACCGGCGCCGCCATAGCTCTCGGCCACCGTCGCGCCCAGCAGGCCGAGCCCGCCCATCTCGCGCAGGATCTCGCGATCGAAGAGATCCTTCTCGAAGGCCTCGAGCACGCGTGGTTGCAGGCGCTCCTGACAATAGTCGCGCGCCAGTTGCTGAATCTGGCGCTCTTCGTCGCTGAGCTGCTGGTCGAACAGGAAGGGATCGTCCCATTGGAAGACGGACATGTCTTTGGCTCCTGGCACCGTCGATGCCGTTCGTGAGAAGCCACTACGATAGCGCCATTCACAATGTCGACACTATTGGCAAAATGTCTACGTTTTTACCAACTCACTACCCGACCTTCCGCCTACACCGCTGGGCACCAGCCGCCAGTAGCGGTCGCATCGGGGCAGCGCCGCTTCGTCGTGTCCCAGCAATAGCGCCGTGCGGCCGGCCAGCCAGGCATCCAGTGTCTTTGCGAGCGACGCGGCGGTGGCGGCGTCCAGTCCACTCAAGGGTTCGTCCAGGATCACCAGCGGCGAATCGCGCAACATCACCCGCGCCAGTGCGACCCGGCGCGCCTGACCGCCGGAAAGCTGGCGCCCCTGCTCGCCGACCCAGGTTTCCAGCCCTTCCGGCAGCGCCTCCGCCCAGGCCTTGAGCTCGACGCGCTCGAGCGCATCCCACAGCTGCGCGTCGCTGGCATCCGGGTCGCCCATGCGCAGGTTGGCGGCCAGGGTGTCGTGGAACAGCTCGCTGCGCTGGGTGAGGTAACCGATTCTGGCTCTCAGCGAGTCGGGGGCGAGCCCGGCAATATCCTGATGATCGAATTCGACACGTCCGCCCTGCGGATCGAAGGCGCGCACGGCCAGTTGCGCCAGCGTCGACTTGCCGATCCCCGAGGCGCCGATGATGCCGACACGCTGGCCGGGGTCGAGGGAAAGATTCAGGCCGCTGAACACGACGCGCGCCCCGTGGGCGACCTCGACGTTTCGATAGTCCAGCGACGGCGCGGCGCCGCCTGAGGTCAAGCGCTCTCCGGTCAGCGGTGTCTTCAGTTCGGCCTGGGCGTTGAGTCGCTCCGCCGCCCGCACCGTTGCGCCCAGTTGCGTGAAGGCCATCGGCAGGTTGCCCAGGCCCTCGCTCACCGCGAGCGTCCCCAGCGCCAGCATCACCATGACCGGACCGCTCACCTGCCCGCTACGAAAGGCTTCGAGCCCCAGCAGCAGCACGGCCAGTGTGGCCAGTTGAATGCCCACGGTGACGACGAGATTGCCCATGGCGGTGCGCTGGCCGAGTCGGCGCTGGTCGTCGAGCAGCGCCCGCTCTTCGCGATGCCAGAGCGCGCGGTGGGCATCCAGCGCGCGGTAGCTGGTCAGTTCCGCCAGCCCTTCGACCTGCTCGATCGCGCGGACGCGCAGTCGTTCCTGACGATCGACCCGGCGATGGCTGGCTCGCCACCCCCACCAGGCGCAGCCGGCGGTGGCGACCAGCCCGAGCGGCAACAGAATGGCGAGCAGGACGATCCCCGCGATGGGCAGAAACGCCGCCGCGAAGGCCGCGAACGCCAGGATGCTGAGCAGCGCGACCAGCGGCGGCGCCAGCAGGCGCAGGTAGAGGTTGTCGAGGGTGTCGATGTCCGCCGTCAGCCGGTTGAGCCACTGGGAAGCTCGCGCCCGTGCCAGCGTGCGCGCATCCAGCGTGACCAGCCTCGCGAACACGCGTCCGCGAAGATCGGCCAGCAGCCGCAGTATGGTGTCGTGATTGTAAAGCCGCTCCAGATAGCGGCTGACCGTGCGCGAGACGGCGAAGAACCGGATCCCGCTTCCCGGCGTGAACACGTCCAGATAGCCCGAGGCGCTGACCGCCGCGATCGCCGTGGCGGTAATGAACCAGCCGGAGAGCGACAGCAGCCCCAACGCGCTGAGCAGCGTGGCGAGCATCAGCACTGCCCCCAGCAGCAGGCGCCCGCGCCGCTCGGCCAGGACGCCAAGCCACGGCCGCAGAGATAGCAGTGCTTTCATGAGTTCGTCTCCCGCGCATCGGCCGAGCGCTCGATCCGTGACAACCGCCCCTGTTCGATCGCGAAGACCCGGCCGGCCATCGCCATGATCGCCGGATGGTGGGTAGCGACGATCAGCGTCCGCCCGCTCGCCGCCAGTTGCGTCAGCCCCGCGATCACGTGCTGTTCGGTCTCCGGGTCCAGCGCCGCCGTCGGCTCGTCCAGCAGGACCAGCCTGGCCGGGGAGAGAAACACCCGGGCCAGCGCCAGCCGTTGCCCTTCGCCACCGGATAGCCCGACGCCGCGCTCGCCCAATGGCGTCTCGAGCCCGCCCGGTGCCGATGCCAGCCACTGGCCCAGCCCGGCCTGCGTCAACGCGTTGCGCAAAGACTCGTCGCTGGCATCGGGCGCGACCAGCCGCAGGTTGTCGGCCAGCGTGCCCTGGATGATCAGCGGGCGTTGATCCAGCCAGGCAATCGCAGGTTCTCGCTGCACGCCGACAGTTCCCTCATTGGGCGCGATGAAGCCGGCGATCAGTTGCAGCAGACTGGATTTGCCACTGCCGGATGGGCCGATCAGCGCCACCACTTCACCGGCATCGACACGCAGCGACAGCGGCCCGAGAATTCGCTCGCGCCCTGCGTGGCGCAGTTCGACGTTCACGAGCTCGACGGCACCCGGGACAAGCTCACGACTGGCCGTCTCGTCGGATCGGTCGCTTTCCGCAGGTGCGGCTTCGTCGGCATCCGGTTCGAGCAGTGACACCAGCCCTTCGGCGGCCCCCAGAGCGGAGGCCCGATCGTGATAGTGCTGGGAGAGCGTGCGCAGCGGCTGGAAGAACTCCGGCGCCAGCAGCAGGATGAACAGCCCGCTGAACAGATCGAGCTGCTCGGCCGGCCCGTACTGGATGTAGCCCAGCAGGCCGAGACCGATATAGATGGCCACGACGGCGACCGACACGGCAGCGAAGAATTCGAGCACCGCCGATGACAGAAACGCCACCCGCAGCGTCTTGAGGCTGCGCCGGCGATAGTCGTGGGCGACCTCGCTGACCTCTTCGACGCTGCGCTCGGCGAGCCCGAAGAGCTGAAGCGTGGCGATCCCCCGCACCCGATCGAGGAAATGCCCGGAAAGCCGGGTGACCGCCTGGAACTGCGCCTCGTTGAGACGCTGGGCGCCCATGCCGATCAGCGCCATGAACAGCGGAATCAAGGGGGCGGCGATCAACAGCCAGATCGCCGCCAGCCAGTTGAGCCAGAACACCACCACGAGATAGACCAGCGGAATCAGCGCCGCCAACACCATCTGCGGCAGGAAGCGGGAATAATAGCCTTCCAGCGACTCGACCTGATCCACCAGTTGACTGGCAAGTCCCGCGCTGTGGCGGGCAGCCAGGCGCACCGGCCCCAGCTGCTGCAGGCGCACCAGCAGACGCGCCCGCACCTGCTGCTTGACCCGCAGGCCGCACGCCTGACCGCAGACTTCCTGCCCCCATTGCGCCACGGCACGGACGCCGATGGCGATCGCGATCAGCGCGACGCCGAAGGCGACATCGCCCAGCGTGGCCTGGTTCGACACGACATCGTCGACGACCCAGGCCAGTGCGCCCATCTGGACCAGGGTGGCGAGGCCCGCCAGCAGGCCGCAGCCGACGGCGCCTCGATACCAGGGCCGGACGCCGGCCGCTTGCTGCTTCAACCACGCTCTCGAAGCGCTCGTGCGTGGCGAAGCGTTCGTGCGTGACGCGTTCGTGGATGATAGTCCTGCGGTTCGCCTCGCGGCACTCAATGGTAGCCCTCACCCACGCGGACCTTGCCGCGGAAGACCCAGTAGGACCAAGCGGTGTAGGTCAGCACGATCGGCACCACGAACAGCACGCCGATCAGGATGAAGAACTGGGATTCCGGCGCCGAGGCAGCGTCCCAGAGCGTGTAGTCCGGCGGGATGACGTAAGGCCAGCGGCTCACCAGCAGTCCCAGGTAGGTGAAGATGAACAGGCCCAATGTCAGCAGGAAGGCCAGACCTTCACGCCGGCGGCGAGTCGCCACATAGATGCCCACGGCGCACAGCAGCGCCGCGAACGGCAGCAGCCAGATCACCTGCATGTGATCGAACCAGCGATCGAACACGCCCGGATCGATCCACGGGGTCCACAGGCTGACGATGACGAACACGGCCAGCACACCGATCAGCAGCTTGGGAATCAGACCACGCGCCCATTCGCGAACGTGCCCTTCCGACTTCAGCACCAGCCAGGTCGCGCCCAGCAGGGTATAGCCGACCACCAGCCCGAGACCGGTCAGGATGGAGAACGGTGTCAGCCAGTCGAACGCCCCGCCGGTGTAGACACGATCGGCAGTTTCGAAACCCTGGATATAGGCACCCACCACGCAGCCCTGCGCGAACGCTGCAACGAAGGAGCCACCGGCGAAGGCGGCATTCCACCAGCCGCGCGTACGCTTGGACTTGAAGCGGAATTCGAACGCCACCCCGCGGAAGATCAGGCCGGCCAGCATCAGGAAGACGCCCAGATAAAGTGCCGGCAGCAAGATGGTGTAGACCAGCGGGAAGGCCGCGATGAGCCCGGCGCCGCCCAGCACCAGCCAGGTTTCGTTGCCATCCCACACCGGCGCGACGGAATTCATCATCACGTCTCGGGCATCCTCGTCCGGCGCGAACGGGAACAGGATCCCCAATCCCAGATCGAAACCGTCCATCAGCACGTACATGATGACGCCAAAGGCGATGATGATGGCCCAGATCAGCGACAGATCGTACATTTCCATGGGCTTAACTCCTGGAAGACACTGTGGTGCCATCGAACGGCACATGGGAGGCGGACATCGGACGCATGGGGCGATCGGCATCGTGGACTTCTTCATCGCCGCGAAGATCATCCAGCCCCTGGCGCACGACCTTGAACAGGTAGTAGATACCGGCCCAGAAGATCACCGCATAAACCGCGAGATAGCCGATCAGCGTCGCCAGCACCATCCCGCCGGAAAGCGAAGGCGTGACGGCGTCGGCGTAGGAAAGAACGCCATAGACTAGCCACGGCGAGCGCCCGATTTCGGTCACGAACCAGCCGGCCAGTACCGCCACGAAGGGTGCCAGGCTCATTCCCTGCAAGCCGTGCAGGAACCAGCGCGACGTATACAGCCGCCCTCCGCGGCGCAGCACCAGCCCGGCGATGGCGAACGCGATCATCAGAATGCCCAGCGCGACCATTACGCGGAAGCTGTAGAACACCATCCACACCGGCTGCTGTTCTTCGACGGGAATCTCCTTGAGCCCCGGTATGACGCCGTCGGCGTCGTGACGCAGAATCAGGCTGGCGCCATTGGGAATGCCGATCTCGGCGCGGTTGGCCTGGAGGTCGCGATCCGGCAGCGCGAACAGCAGCAATGGCACATTGGACTGGGTTTCCCAGTTACCTTCCATGGCCGCGATCTTCATTGGTTGATGCTCGAGCGTGTTCAGCCCGTGCTCGTCACCAATCCAGGCCTGTAGCGGGGTCAGAATCAGCAGCAACCACATGGTCATGGAGAGCGCTCGCTTGTGCGCTTCCACATCACGCCGCCGCAGCAGGAACCAGGCACTGACGCCGCAAACCACAAAACCGCCGGTCAGAAACGCCGCCATCGCCATATGCGCGAAGCGATACGGGAAGGAAGGGTTGAAAATGGCCTCGATCCAGGAGGTGACATGCACCATGCCCTCGCGAATCTCGTAGCCTTGCGGCGTCTGCATCCAGCTGTTGGTCGCCAGAATCCAGAATGCCGAGATGAAGGTACCGACCGCGACCATCAAGGCGGCGAAGAAATGCACCGATGGCGAAACGCGGTGGCGCCCGAACAGCAGCACCCCGAGGAAGCCCGCTTCCAGGAAGAACGCCGTGATGACCTCATAGCTCAGCATCGGCCCGATGAAGTTCGAGGCGAACTGGGAAAAGTTGCTCCAGTTGGTGCCGAACTGAAACGCCATGACGATGCCGGAAACCACGCCCATGCCGAAGACGACGGCAAAGATCTTGGTCCAGAACAGGCCCAGACGATCCCAGACCGTATTGCCCGTCGCGACGAAGAGACCTTGCAAAACCGCCACATAGGAGGCGAGTCCGATCGTGAAGACCGGGAAGATCGCATGAAAAGAAACCACGAAAGCGAACTGCAATCGTGAAAGCAGGATAGGATCTAACGCCATGGCTGACTCCTCGCAAGCGTTCAGGGCAGCGGTTCCCTCATGCCCCGACGACAGATGTTTCTTCGTTCTGTTTGCCCGTCGAACGACCATTGCAGCCGTCGATGCTTAACATCGCTTTACATCATAAGGAAAGTGCTCCCGTCGGCCGCCGTGTCCTGATGTCGCATGCCAGCGCCGACCTTTCCCTTTTTCTCCCTAGACAACCTAGGCAATAGTGCCGAAAGGCGCCAATGGTGAGGGCTTGCGACCAGCCTCGAGGCTTACCGAGTGCGACGTCATGGCCTCCATGGAATTCATCTCTGCGACAATCTGTCAGATCGAATCCGCCTACCCGCCTCTCTCCTCGCCCGCCCTCGCTGCTCCAGGCGGAATCCCTCCATTCGCCGGGTGCTGTTCGTGAACCAGGCTCTTGCCGACGATATGCAAGCGCTTCGGCGACGCGCAAGCGTTCCGGTCAGACGCAAGGCTTTGGTCAAATAGTCATACAAAGTCGAATCGCGTAAGGTCCTAATGGCTACTGTGCTATTCGATCGCTCGCCAACCACTGTCACTTCACGAGGCGCTTCGTGACCGACCCCGCCACTTCGACGTCTTCCTCCGCTACGCAAGCCACGCCGGCACGCGCGGTGCCAGCGCTATGGATGCTGGTGCTCATCACGCTGGCGGGTACGCTGGCCATGCATATCTTCGTGCCGGCACTGCCCATTGCCGGCGAGGCGCTGAGCGCCGACAACGCCCAGATGCAGTTGACCATCAGTCTCTACATCCTGGGGCTGGCAATCGGCCAACTCTTCTACGGACCGCTGTCCGATGCCCTGGGCCGAAGACCGGCCCTGATGCTGGGCATGCTGATCTACAGCGTGGCGGGGATCGTCGCCTGGCAGGCGCAAAGCGTCGAGACGCTGATTACGGCGCGGTTCTTCCAGGCCTTCGGCGGCTGCGCCGGGCTGGCGCTGGGGCGCGCCATGATCCGCGATACCGCTGCGCCGGACCGCGCCGTGCAACGGCTGGCCGTGCTCAATCTGGTCGTGGCCATCGGGCCGGCCATGGCGCCGCTCATCGGCAGCCTGCTGACCGCTACGCTGGGTTGGCGCACCGTGCTGCTGGCGCTGTGCCTGATGGGCGTGGGCAACCTGCTGTTCGTCTGGCGGCTGATGCCGGAGACGGCGAAGCCCAGCGGCCGGGTCGACCTTCCCAACCTGGCGCATGAGTACCGGACGCTGATCCGCTCGCCGGCCTTCATCGGTTATGCCATCGGCGGCGGTTGTGTCACCACCGCGATGTTTGCCTTCGTTGCCTCGGCGCCGTTCATCTTCGTCGAACAACTGGGCAAGCCGGCAAGCCATGTGGCGTATTATCTTTCGCTGCTGATCCTGAGCATCTCGCTGGGCAATTTCATCACCAACCGCACCATCCATCGCATCGGGCTGGTTCGCCTGATGCTGTCGGCCAGCTTTCTGAGCCTGGCCGGCGGGATATCGATGCTGGCCATCGTGCTCGCCGGCTGGACCTCGGTCGTCACCCTCGAAGCCTCGATGCTGCTGTTCACCTTCGGCGTGGGCATGACCGGGCCGACGGCGTTGACGCTGGCCGTCGGCGTCAATCCTCGGGTCGTGGGTTCGGCGGCCGGCCTCTACGGATTCGCGCAGATGGGTATCGGCGCGCTCTGCACCGGGCTTGCCGGGCTGGGAGACAACCCGGCGCAGGCGGCAGCCATGGTGCTCGCCACCGCTGCCATCATTGGCCAGATCGCACTGAGGAGCGCCTTGCGGTTCGATCGCCAGCATCATTGATCGCGTGCCTACCGCGCCGGCGGGACGCCTCGAATACCCCTACCCCCTTCGCGCCTGATGCATTCGTCTAACGGAGCGCGCCTCTCTTCTTCGGTAGGGTAGACGTACCACAACAACGCACGTGGGCGTGGTCCGTTCCACGCTCGCCATAACAATCAAGGAACGCGCATGAACGCTATCTGGATCGCCCTGTTTGGCGCCGTGTGTTTCGTGATGGGCTATCGCTTCTATTCGAAGTTCATCGCCGAACGCATCTACCGACTCGACGCCGATTTCCAAACCCCGGCGCATACCTATCGTGACGGCGTCGACTACGTCCCCACCAACAAGTGGATTCTCTGGGGCCACCATTTCACCTCGGTCGCGGGTGCAGCGCCCATCGTGGGGCCGGCCATCGCGATCTATTGGGGCTGGTTGCCGGCCATCCTGTGGGTCGTGCTGGGCACCGTATTCGCCGCCGGGGTGCATGACTTCGGGGCGGTGGTACTTTCCAACCGCCACAAGGGCCACTCGATCGGCACATTGGCCAACCGGCTGATCGGGCAGCGCGCCAAGCTGCTGTTCTTGTTCATCATCTTGATCCTGGTGCTGATGGTCAACGCGGTCTTCGCCTGGGTCATCGCCAAGCTGTTCATCACCTTTCCGGCCAGTGTGCTGTCGGTCTTCATCCAGATTCCGCTCGCCGTGTGGATCGGCTATCGCGTCTACCGTCATTCGGGCTCGATGCTGCTGCCATCGGTGATCGCGCTGGCGGTGATGTACGGTGCAGTGCTGCTGGCCAGCGAAGTGCCCTGGCTGCAGTTCGACCTCGTGAGCTGGTTCGGTGGCCCTGACGCACCGGTCGTCGGCGGCTTCAACGGCACTTCGATGGCCTTCCTGGTGTGGATCGTGGTGCTGATGGTGTACGTCTACATCGCCTCGACGCTCCCCGTCTGGAAGCTGCTGCAACCGCGCGATTACATCAATTCGCATCAGCTGGTGGTCGGCCTGGCGCTGCTGTATCTGGGGCTGCTGTTCGGCGCGCCGGAAATGACCGCGCCCAGCATCAACGGTGAAGCGGACATCAGCTGGTATCCATTGCTGTTCATTACCATCGCCTGCGGGGCGATCTCCGGCTTCCACGGTCTGGTCGCCTCGGGCACCACGTCCAAGCAGCTCGACAAGGAGACCGACGCTCGCATGATCGGCTATGGCGGCGCCCTGGGCGAGGGCATGCTGGCGATGATCGCGATCATCGCGGTGGGCACCCTGTTCGCTTCCGGCGCCGATTTCACCGCGACCTACTCGAGCTTTTCCGCGGCCGGCTCCAACGGCCTGGGCTCGTTCGTGCGCGGCGCCGGGCAGCTCGCCAGCAATCTCGGCATTCCCGCGCACGTAGGGTCGACCCTGATCGCGGTGATCGTGGTGAGCTTCGCCGCCACCACCCTGGATACCGCCGTGCGCCTGATGCGCTACATCATCGCCGAGCTGGGCAACGAGTACGGCATGCCGGTGATCGCTCGCAAGCACGTCGCGACCAGCATCGCCGTCGTCACCAGCGCCGCGCTGGTCATCCTGCCGGAAGGCCCCAACGGCTTCGGCTCGGGCGGCTACCTGCTGTGGCCGTTGTTCGGCACCAGCAACCAGTTGCTGGCCGGCATTACGCTGATGCTGGTCTCGGTATGGCTCAAACGGCAGGGCCGTCCGGTGATCTACACCCTGGCACCCATGCTGTTCCTGCTGGTCATGACACTGTGGGCCATGGGGCAACAGGTGATTTTCACCTGGTCGGGCTTCGGCGATGCCGATCGCAACTGGCTGCTGTTCACCTTCGGTGGGCTGATCATGGTGTTCACGCTGTGGATTCTGCTCGAGGCGTCGCGCAGCTTCCGCCAGGGTGACGTGGCTCCGCAGCAGCAATCGCTGAGCTCCGATGAGTCACGCTGACGACAAGGGTTCCGTGATCGCCTTGTGGCGATCACGGTTACACCGCGCGATCCAGGGTTACGATGCGGTCCTGAGCTTGCCGCATCGCCGCGAAATCGCCCGGGAGCTGCAGGATGAGGAAGACCTCTTCATGCTGCTGTGCTTCTGCGACATGATGGGCATCCCCAACCCCGCCAGCGACATGACCCTGGAGCTCTACCCGCACATGCTCGACCGCTTTCACGAGTGGCACACACGCCAGGGCATGCCACGTTCGCCCCTGGCGGGCTTTCGCTGCTGTTAGCGGTTAGCGGTTAGCGGTTAGCGGTTAGCTAGAAGCATGTCCAACGAGGAATTTTCCATGGCCAAGAGCCTCTTCTTCGGCGGCAAGGGCGGTGTCGGCAAGACCAGCTGCGCCACCGCCTACGCGCTGAGCTGCGCGGCGGCCGGTTGGCGTACCTTGCTGGTTTCCACCGACCCGGCGCACAACCTGGCCGACCTGTTCGGACGCGCGCCGGGGCCGACACCAACGCGCATGCAGGCTGGCCTCGATGTCGTCGAACTCGACCCCGACCATGAAACGCAGCGCTACCTGGAACAGGTCAAGGCCACGCTGCGACCTCTGGTCAGCGGCGAGCGTAGCGCGACGGTGTTTCGCCAGCTCGATCTGGCACGGCACGCTCCCGGCACCGAGGAAGCCGCCCTGTTCGACGCCCTGGTCGGCCTGTTGCTGGATACCGGCGATAAGTACGATCGGCTGATCTTCGACACCGCGCCCGGCGGGCACACGGTACGCTTGCTGGCACTCCCCGAGATCATGGGCGCCTGGGTGGAAGGATTGATGCAACGCCGGCGCAAGGTGCGCAGCGACTACAAGGCATGGCTCGGCGACGGCGAGGTCGTCGACGATCCCATTCAGGAAACGCTGATGCGCCGCCGCGGACGCCTCGCCGCTGCCCGCGAGCACTTGACCTGCCCCGCGCATTCGGCGGTGATTCTGGTCGCCAACCCGGAACGCTTGCCGGCACTGGAAACCGCACGCACCCGCGAGCTGCTGGAAAGCCACGGCCTGCACGTCGGCGCCGTGGTCATCAACAAGTGCCTGCCCGCCGAAGTCGACAGTCAATGGCTCGCCAACTGGCGCGAGGAGCAACGCCCCTGGATCGAGCATCTCGAGGCGTCTTTCCCCGACCGCGAGCGCATACGCATCGACCACCAGCCCCATGCGCCGGCTTCCTGCGACGACCTGACGCCGCTCCAGGAGGCGCTGGGCGGGCTGGCCCCCTGGCACGCTCACGCCTGAAGGACAGGCCTTAGTCTATCGTCTTTCACGTGTCGAACACCTGCCCCACATGCCGATCACCTACCGTGCGCCGATCACGCTGTAGACCAGCCATGCGGTGTAGGCCACGAAACTGGCAAGCAGCAAAGCGCCCTCCAGACGATTGATCCGCCCCTGCCCCTTGATCCCGATGCCGAATACCAGCAGGGCCAGGGTCAGCGCGGCCATCACGGGCCAGTCCCGAACCAGCACTTCCGGATCGACGCCGATGGGCTGGATCACGCCGGCCAGCCCGACCACCGCCAGCGTATTGAACAGGTTGGAGCCGACCACGTTGCCGATCACCAGATCATGTTCGTTCTTGCGCACCGCACTGATGGAAGAGGCAAGCTCCGGCAACGACGTACCGATGGCGACCACGGTCAGACCGATGACCAGATCGCTGACGCCGAACGCCTCGGCGATCGTCACCGCGCCCCACACCAGAAAACGCGAACTGACGATCAGCAGCACCAGCCCGACCAGCGTCCAGACCACGCTGCGCTTGAGCGACATGTCTTGCCCTGCGGCATCGGCTTCGACGTCGGTCTGCAAGGCATCCTTGGTCCCCGGGCGTCGCGAGCGCCAGATGCTGTAACCCAGGAATCCACCCAGCAGCAACAGCAGGATGACGGCATCGATGCGTGAGATCACACCGTCGTACAGGCACCAGAGCGAGATCAGCGTCATCACGCCGAGCACCGGCAGCTCCTGGCGAATCACCTGGGAATGCACGGTCAACGGGCTGATCAACGCCACCAGGCCCGCGATCAGGGCAATGTTGGTGATGTTCGAACCATAGGCATTACCCAAAGCCAGGCCGGGGTTCCCCTGGACGGCCGCCAGCGCGGAGACCATCAGTTCGGGCGCGGAGGTGCCGAAACCGATCACCACCATGCCAATCAACAGCGGCGGCAGCCCGAGATGGCGAGCGGTAGCAGCCGCCCCATCCACGAAGCGATCCGCGCTCCACACCAGTACGACAAGACCGGCCACAATCGCCCCTAGCGCCATCCACACGTCATGCTCTCCTTGTTTCCATCAATCGTGTTTTCATCAATCGTTCGTGTTTTCATCAATCGTGTTCATCGCCCATGCCATCCAGGGCGTTGATCATCTTGCATCCCGCTGCCGGTTCGCGACGAACGAGCCACTCATCGGCTTTCTGGCATCCTACCCCGCCGGAAAAAATGGCAGAGAAACGAAATGTTGGTGATTGTACTTCTTCGGCAAAGTGGTCATCACCTACTATAGTGTCCAGACGATTGGGCTGAAGTGTTTAAACGGCTGAACCATAGTGTTCAGACGACTGAACTAGAGTATCCAAACGACTGAACTATCGGGTATTTTTCAGCGACGGCATTGCCGTCGAAACGGCCACCGATAAACATGCACGCGCGTATGTATTCGAGTAAGATGGCCGTTTACGCAGCGTGACGCTTCCTCAATTCTGTTTCCGTGTTAGGTACTGCTTTGGCATCAGGCACGAATGACGACGGCACCGAAAAGGCGACTTCCCTTGCGCCCTGGCGTACGCGACGCCGTCTTCGCGCTTGTCACGAATGTGACTTGCTGGTCGCGCTGCCGCCACTGCATCCCGGCCAGCGAGCCAGTTGCCCGCGTTGCGACCATACCTTGAGTCATCGCCATTTTCGTCCGGCCGAACGCAGCCTTGCGTTTGCCATCAGCGCCTTGATCGCCCTGCTGGCAGCGCTTTGCTTTCCGTTCATTCGCTTCGAGTCACGCGGTGTCAGCAACGCCATCCAGCTGGCGGATACGTCCTCCAGCCTGGTAGCACTGCACGAACCGCTCGTCGGCATTCTCGTACTGCTGACCATCGTCATATTGCCCGCCGTCTATCTGTTCGCCGTCATCTGGCTGCATCTCGGCTTGCTGCAACGTCGCCCGCTGCCCCGCAGCTATCGCATTGCGCGTGCGCTCACGCATCTGCGTCCCTGGATGATGGCCGATGTCTTCGTGATCGGCGCCCTCGTCAGCCTGATCAAGATCGCCGGCATGGCATCGGTCGACCTGGGGCTGTCGTTCTGGTCTTTCTGCGTCTATGCCCTGCTGCTGCTGCTGACCATGCGCTCGATCGATACCGACTGGATGTGGTTCTCGCTGGCGGGAGAGCCGCTGGCACCGGAGGGCTGCCGCCCCGGCCAACCGGCGGCCGAGCAGGATCTCGCCGGTTGCCCGACCTGCGGGCTGGTCACCCGGTTAAGCCACTTCGGCCGTGGCCGCTGTATACGCTGTGGCGAACCGCTGCGCTTTCGAAGCCCGCATAGCCTGCAAAAGACCTGGGCCCTGCTGATTGCCGCGACCCTGTGCTATATCCCGGCCAATCTCTACCCGATCATGACCACGACATCGCTGGGCGATTCGACTCCTTCGACCATCATTGGCGGTGTGCTGATCTTTCTCGGTCATGGCGATTGGCCGATTGCGCTGGTCATCTTTACCGCCAGCGTGGTGGTGCCGATCGGCAAGGTGTTCGCGCTGGCCTGGCTCTGCGTCACGGTCCGGCGCAGCGGGGAATCCCGATTCAAGCACAAGCGTCAGACGCTCTATCGCATCACCGAGCTGATCGGCCGCTGGTCGATGATCGATGTCTTCGTGGTCGCCATCCTGGTGTCGCTGGTGGATGCCGGGTCATTGCTGTCGATCACGCCCGGCCCAGCGGCGCTGGCCTTTTCCGCCGTGGTCGTCATCACCATGCTGGCCGCCATCAGTTTCGATCCGCGCCTGATCTGGGATGCGCGCAACATGCAGCCTCCCATGCCGGCCGCGCTCAAGCGACAATCCCCCTATTCGCCTGTCAAGGAAGTCGACGATGCCTGATTCGATGCAACGCGCCAAACGGGTGTCGCAATCGCGGCTCTCCCCGATCTGGATAGTGCCGCTGCTGGCCGCGCTGATTGGCGCCTGGATGGTCTGGGACAATTTCTCCAGCCGCGGGCCGTTGATCACCTTGAACATGAAGAATGCCGAGGGCATCGAAGCCGGCAAGACGCTGATCAAGACGCGCAACGTCCAGGTCGGGCACGTGGAGGCCGTGCGGCTGTCGGAGGACCTTTCGCATACCGTCATCACCGCGCGCATGTCCAACGACGCGGGAAGAATGCTCAACAGCGATACACGCTTCTGGGTGGTCAAGCCACGTATCGGACGCGAAGGCATCAGCGGCCTGAACACTGTGCTTTCGGGGGCGTACATCCAGCTCGCGCCGGGCAAGAGCGAAGAGCCCCAGGACAGTTTCGACGTGCTCGAGCAGCCGCCGGTCGCGCCGCCCGACGCCCCGGGTCTGCGCATCAACCTGGTGAGCCAGGTGGGCAACTCGCTCAGCGCCGGGGATCCCATCACCTATCAGGGCTATACCGTCGGTCGCGTCGAGAGTACCGACTTCGATCCCGACAAGCGGGAGATGCGCCACCGCATCTTCATTCAGGCGCCCTACGACAGTCTGGTTACCGATACCACGCGGTTCTGGAGCTCGTCAGGCATCGACGTGCAGCTCGATTCCGAGGGCGTCAACGTCAACCTGGACTCCTTCGAGACGCTGATCAGTGGCGGCGTGACCTTTGGCGTGCCGGAAGACATCACGCGTGGCAACCCCGCCAAGCAGGATGCGACCTATACGCTCTACAACAACGAAGAGAGCGCGCGTGAAGGCACCTACGATCAGTACATCGAATACGTATTGCTGGTCGACGATACCGTTCGTGGGCTCAGCCGCGGCGCGCCCGTCGAATATCGTGGCGTCCGGGTGGGTACCGTGGTCAGCGTGCCCTGGCACTTCACCGCGCCCCAACCCGATTCGTTGACCCAGTTCGCGATTCCGGTATTGATTCGTATCGAACCGCAGCGCCTGGAAAGCAACGAGGATATCAATACGGATATCGACGACCAGGAGGTTCGGAACCGCTTCGAGACCATGTTCAAGGAGTACGGTCTGCGCGCCACGCTCAAGGCGGGCAACCTGCTGACGGGCGCGCTGTTTGTCGATCTCAACTTCAGCGACGACGCGCCTCCCTACGAGGCGATGACGTTCGACGGCAAGCCGGTGTTCCCGACCATTTCCGGCGGCTTCGCACAGATCGAGCAGAAGGTTTCCAATCTGCTCGACAAGCTCAACGAGCTGCAGGTCGAACCGATTCTCGATCGCCTGGACGAGACCATGCAGACCTCCCAGCAGACGCTCGAGCAAGTGCGTCAGATCGCCGAATCGGTCAATGCCATCGTCTCCGATCCCGCGACGCAGCAGTTGCCAGGCAGTCTCAATGACACGCTGGAAGAACTCCAGAATACGCTGAATGGTTTCTCTGCCGGTTCTTCGGGGTATCGTCAGTTGAATGACACGCTCAAGCAGCTGGAGGTGCTGATGCGGGATCTGCAGCCGGTCGCCAAGACCTTGAGCGAAAAACCCAACGCGCTGATTTTCGACCGTGAAGTCCAAACCGATCCCGTGCCGAGGGCTCCCCAATGATGAAGTCGTCCCTGTCTCGCTGGCGCCGAGTTGGCGCCACCGCCCTGCTGACGATCGCCACTATGGCGATCGCCGGCTGTGCTGCCCAATCGACGCCGACCAATCGATATACCCTGCCGAAGACCGACAGTCCGCAGCAGACGGGTGAGCCTTCGTTGCAAGCGCCCGCGCTGGCGGTCGGTCCTGTCGAGGTGGCCAGCTACCTCGACCAGGAAGGGATCGTCATGCAGACCAGCGATATCGAACTCAACGCGGCCAACCAGAACCTGTGGGCCGAGTCGCTGGGGCAGCAGTTGACACGCCGTCTGCGGCAATCGCTGGCGGCGGATCTGCCGAATGTCGTGGTCCTGAACACCGCCCGCAGCGAAGCGGGTGCGCAACGACTGACGCTCAGTGTCGACCAGTTCCAGGGCCGCTATGACGGTCAGGCCGTGGCATCGGGGGAATGGCAGCTTCACGAGGGCAACGACCTGGTGGCGCAGCGTCACTTCGAGGTCACGCAACCCTTGAGCGACGACGGCTATCCTGCCCTGGTGCGCACTCTCGGTGCCGTGTGGAACGATGTGGCGCGGCAGATCGCCGCCGATATCCGCGCAGTCTCGACGACGTCGCCAGTCAACGATTGAGCAGCGCCCAACGACAGAGCAGCGCCCAACGACAGAGCGCCTATCGAACCTGCATGGCAATGTAGTCAGACAAAGTCGCCATGCCGGGCTCGATAGGCGCTCGGGTGCCATCGAATGTTTGCGTGTTTGCGGGTGGGCAGAGATTCCGGCTTCGGCCGGGAGCCGGACGTCGATCAGGGAATCAGATGATCCGTGGCTCAGGCGATCAGTGATTCAGGCGTTCAGTGGTTCAGACGGCTTCGCAGACGCGTTACCGCCTGGCTGTGCAATTGGCAGACGCGGGATTCGCTGACGCCGAGCACGGCGCCGATTTCCTTCAGGTTGAGCTCTTCCTGGTAATAGAGCCCCAGTAACAGCTTTTCCCGTTCCGGCAAGGCATCGATCGCCGCCATCACTTTGGTACGGTTGTCCGCATCGAGCAGTGCCTCCAGCGGCGATGGCAGACTGCCTTCCGCGACCGTGGCGACGCCATTTTCGGTGTCGCTCTCGTCGTACGTCAGCAGAAAACCGTTGTTGGCATCGATCAGCAATTGATGATAGTCATCCCGGGATATGCCCATCTCCTGGGCGATCTCGCGTTCATCCGGCGCCCGCCCCAACTGCTGCTCTAGCCGGCGCACGGCCTGATCCAGCGCCCGGGCGTTTCGCCGCACGCTGCGCGGCATCCAGTCACGACTACGCAGCTCATCGATCATCGCGCCGCGAATGCGCTGATTGGCATAGGTCGAGAAGCTCGCGCCGTGTGAATTGTCGTAGCGCCCCATGGCGTCCAGCAGGCCCAGCATGCCGGCCTGAACGAGATCATCGAGTTCCACGCTGGCGGGTAGACGCACCTGGAGGGAGAGCGCGTGGCGTCTCACCATCGGCATGTACTGCTCAATCAATGCGTGCTGATCGATTTTGCCCTGTGCGGTATACATCGAATGGCCTCGTGCAAAACACCTTACGGTCATGGGGGCATGACCTATACCCATTATGCCGCGCGGACGCCAAGCCAAGGCGGCAAACTGCCTGTTTTCCAGTGGCTATTTCGGCTGTTTGTCAGCCTCACTGGCGATAGTCGACGATCAGTTGCCCGCCGGTGATCACCCGATCGCCACTGGCATGCTTTCCCGGTGGCCACAGGAAACGCAGCCGGAACGGAAGGGACGCGGCCCGCCCCGCAAAGCGCTGCGTTTCGCCTCGCGATCGAACCAGCGGTAGACAGAGCTGGCCATGGCAGAGCCAGGTCTTCAACGTCGGCGCGGGCGCATCGGTCTCGAATACCCAACGAACGGCCGCGATCTCGGCCTGCTCCGCCGATGACGGCAGCGTGATCGGCGCACTTTCCAGGGGTCGCTCCGACACCACGACCGTCTGGCGCGGCAGTTGGCCTACCCAGGTGCTCTGGGCCGCCGAAGCCGGCGCGATCGTACTTATGACGACCGTACCCATGGCAACCGTACCTATGACGACCGGCCGTCCCATGGCAATCGCCCCGCCTAGCATGCGAATGATCATTGCGCGCATTCTCGGCACCAGGGAAGACGTTCGCAGCAGCAACGCCACCGTCGACACCGCAGATAGCGCTCTCTTCCTCACCGGTCGAATACCGACCGTCATGACGACGGCGCCCCGATGGTCGTCGTGACTCGCAAGTTGCGATCGTCGGGAATTTCAGCCTGGGAAAGCACGACCAGAGACTTGATCTGGCGACGCAGGAAACGCGCCAGCAGCGCCCGCAGGCCGTGTTGAACGACCAGCACGGTCGGTTCGTCACGGTTCTGCTGTCTCTCCACCGCGGCGGCGGTCTGCTGCATCAGTGTTTCGGCCAGCCCCGGTTCGAGCGCCCCACCGTTGTTGAGCGCTTGCGCCAGGACCTGCTCCAGCCGCGGCTCCAGCCCCATCACATGCATCGGCTCGCGTCCCGGGAACCACTGCTGGGTGATCGCCCGGCCCAGCGCAACACGCACCAGCGCGGTCAATTCATTGGCATCCGACTGCTGCGGCGCGTACTCCGCCAGCACATCGAGAATCGTGTGCATGTCGCGGATCGGGACGTCTTCGGCAAGCAGGTTCTGCAGGATGCGTTGCAACGTCGTCAGCGCCAGCAGCTTGGGCACGACGTCTTCCACCAGCGACTTCTGCTGCTCCGCCACCTTGTCCAGAAGCTGCTGAACCTCGGCGCGTCCCAGCATGTCACCGGCGTTTTCATGCAGCAGATGATTGAGATGCGTGGCGATCACGGTGCTCGCGTCCACCACGGTATAGCCGTAGATCTGGGCCCGTTCCCGTTGCGCCGTATCGATCCAGTAGGCGGTCAGGCCAAATGCAGGGTCTTGGGTCTTGGTGCCGTCCAGCGTTCCGGAAACCTGGCCCGGGTCGATTGCCAGCCACTTGCCCGGAAATGCCTCTGCACGACCGACTTCCACGCCTTTCAGGGTGATCACGTAGGTGTTGGGGCTGAGTTCGAGATTGTCGCGAATATGGACGACCGACGGCAGGAAGCCGACATCCTGGGCGAACTTCTTGCGCACGCTCTTGATGCGTCCCAGCAGTTCTCCCTGCTGGCGCTGGTCTACCAGCGGGATCAGGCGGTGCCCCACTTCCAGGCCCAGGGTATCGACCAGTTGCACGTCGTCCCAGCTCGCCTCCGGCGTTTCCTGCACTGCCGGCGGTGCCTTTTCTTCCACCGCGCGCACGGCCTTGACCTGCTCGCGTCGGGACATCCACCAGCCCAGCGATCCCAGGATCACGGCAAACAGCAGGAAGACCACGTTCGGCATGCCAGGGATCAGACCGAGCAGCCCCATGACGCCAGCCGCGAGGAACATGACCCGCGGGTTGTTGAACAGCTGACTCAACAGCTGCTGCCCGACGTCCTGATCGGTATTGACGCGCGATACCGTGACGCCCGCCGCCGTCGATATCACCAGCGCCGGAATCTGGGCGACCAGGCCGTCGCCCACGGTCAGCAGGGTATAGGTCTTCACGGCTTCGCCGAATGGCAGGCCATGCTGCGCCACGCCGATCATCAACCCGCCGATCAGGTTGATCACCATGATCAGCAGGCCCGCCATGGCATCGCCGCGGACGAACTTGCTGGCACCGTCCATGGAGCCGTAGAACTCCGACTCCTGATTGATCTCGGTACGCCGCCTGCGAGCCTCTTCCTCGCCGATCAGACCGGCATTGAGGTCGGCATCGATCGCCATCTGCTTGCCGGGCATGGAATCCAGGGTGAAGCGCGCGCCCACCTCGGCGATTCGCCCGGCACCCTTGGTGATGACCATGAAGTTGATCACCACCAGAATCAGAAACACCACCAGGCCGACGGCGAAGTTGCCGCCGATCAGGAACTCGCCAAAGGCCTCGATCACCTTGCCCGCGGCATCGCCCCCCTCGTGCCCTTCCATCAGCACCACCCGGGTGGATGCCACGTTCAGCGACAGTCGCAGCAGCGTCGAGAACAGCAGAACCGCCGGGAACGCCGCGAAATCCAGCGGCTTTTCCGTGAACATGCTGACCAGCAGCACCATGATCGACAGTGCGATATTGAAGGTGAAGAAGAGGTCGAGCGCGAATGGCGGTAACGGCAGGATCATCATGCTCAGGATCATGATGATCAGTACAGGGCCCGCGAGCACCTTGTATTGCGTTTCTGCCGGCCATTTGCGCTGACCGAACCACTGGGTGAGCGCGTTCATTCACTCTCCTTGGATGAATCTGACGCCGCTTCGTCGAGCTCTGGCGGCACGGGCAGGTCGCGGGGGGTTGGCGGTATATCGCCACCGTCGGTTTCGACCTGTTTGAGACGGAATGCCCAGGCCAGGACTTCGGCAACCGCCGTATAGAGGTCGCCGGGAATCTCCTGTTCCAGATCGACGTGATGATACAGGGCGCGTGCCAGCGGCGGCGCCTCCAGCCTTGGTATGCGATTTTCGTCGCCCAGTTCCCTGATCCTGGCAGCGACGTGATCGGCCCCCTTGGCGACGACCCGAGGAGCGGACATGGAATCCTGCTGGTAGCTCAGCGCCACGGCATAGTGCGTCGGGTTGGTCACGATCACGTCGGCGGTCGGTACCTTGCTCATCATCCGCCGTCTCGCCATGGCCTGCTGCTGGGAACGTATGCGGCCCTTGACGTGCGGGTCGCCTTCGCTCTCCTTGTGTTCCTGGCGAATGTCCTCGCGGCTCATGCGCAGCTTCTTGCTGTGACTCCAGAGCTGATAGGGAACATCGATCAGGATAACCAGTATCAAAGAGGTCACGATGAGCGCACATCCCACGGCCGCCAATCGCATCGCCGTGGCCAGCGCCTGCTGGATCGGCATTTCCATGAGGCCAAGCAGCGTACCGTGCTGCGACCAAAGATACGCCACGCCGACGCCACCAACCAGCATCGACTTGGCGATGGCCTTTGCCAGTTCCGCCAACGCCTGCGTCGAGAACATGCGCTTCAAACCCTTGAGCGGGTTCAGCTTGCTCAGCTGGGGTTGAAGCGATTTCGCCGAGATCAGCCAGCCACCCAGCATCGTCGGCCCCAGGATCGCCGCGGTCGTGAACAACAGAAACAGAGGCAGCAACGCAACCAGCGTATGTTGCCCCAACACCCAGACGTGGCTCAACATCCGGGCGCTGTCGAATGCCAGGCCGTGATCGAAAAGGAAGGACTGCTCCATGACGAGGCTCAACTCGTCATAGAGATTATTGCCCATGACCCATAGACCCAGCACACCGCTGACCAGCAGCAGGAAGGTGGCGAGTTCACGTGACCGCGCGACCTGCCCCTCCTCTCGCGCTTTCTCGATTCGCCTGGGCGTCGCCGGTTCGGTCTTTTCCTGATCGCTGTCGTTCTGCTCGGCCAAGCGCGCACTCCGCCACGAAAGGGGATGAATACCTGGACGCTATTCTGCTTGGAGAGAAGGAATATCAAACGGAGAAATAGCAGGATGTACACCCTGCTATTTCGAGAGGCTGGACATTGTCGAAGGCCGGGACAGGCCCTCTCAGCCGGGATCAGAACCCGAGACTATCCAGCAGGTCGTCGACCTGATCCTGGCTGCTGACGACATCGGCAGCCTGCGGGTTGACCTGAGGGCCATTGAGTAGCGAGTCGGGTTGATCGGCCACGCGAGTGGTACGTTCGCGACGCTCGGTTCCCTCGGGCGCATTATCGATCAGCACCTGGAGCAGTTGCTGCTCGATCTCGTGGATCACGTCCATCATCTTCTTGATGACCTGGCCGGTGAGATCCTGAAAATCCTGCGCCATCATGATCTCGAGCAGTTGGGCGTTGGTGGCGCTGGTCTGCTGTGGCACGTTCTGCAGATAGGAGCGAGTGTCCTTGACCAGCGCCTTGGCCTCGTCGAGCGCCTTGGGTTCGGCAAACCACTCGTCCCAACGCTTGTCGAGCGCACTCGCTTCGCTCTCGAGTGCATTCTGCAGAGGCTGGGCATGATCAATGGCATTGAGTGCGCGTTCCGCCGCCTGTTCGGTCATCGACGCGACGTAGCTGAGCCGGTCACGAGCATCCGGAATCGCCTGTGCCGCCTTCTCTACCTCTTTATCGAGGCCCAGCTCACGCATGTTCTCGCGCAGCATGCGAGTCAGGTGGCCGATACGGCGAATCAGATCGTCGGAAGGCACGCTTTCCGCACCGCTGCCTTGAGGGGTGGCACCACTCATGATCTACCCTCCGTAGGCGTCACTTGCCCAGTTTTTCAAAAATTTTGTTGAGCTTTTCCTCGAGCGTCGCCGCCGTGAACGGTTTGACGACGTAGCCGTTGGCGCCGGCCTGAGCAGCCGCGATGATATTTTCCTTCTTGGCTTCGGCCGTCACCATCAGCACGGGGAGCGAGGAGAGCTTTGGGTCCTGACGGATTTCCTTGAGCATCTCCAGGCCATCGAGATTGGGCATGTTCCAGTCGGAAACCACGAATTCGAAGCCACCGGCTCGCAACTTGGTCAACGCTTCCTGCCCATCCTCGGCCTCTTCCACGTTTTCGAACCCGAGTTCCTTGAGCAGACTGCGGACGATCCGACGCATGGTCGGGAAGTCGTCCACTACCAGAATGCTCATGTTCTTGTCAGCCATCGTCTTTCCTCTTCACTTCATTAGGCGGGCATGTTGAAGTTATCGGCAGCATGCCTGCTCGCTTTAAACATCCTGTTTATACGCGCTGCGCGCGTCCGGCCAAGTGCATCTGCTGAACCAGGTGTCCTGCAATGTCATTCAGTGCAATGACCTCTGTGGCCCCGCCAAGCGCGATCGCTTCCTTGGGCATGCCGAACACCACGCAGCTCGCCTCGTCCTGCGCCACGGTATGGGCGCCTGCCTCGCGCATCTGGAGAAGCCCGGCGGCACCGTCACGCCCCATCCCGGTCAGGATGACACCCAGCGCATTACGGCCAGCGCAGGCGGCGGCGGACTGGAACAGCACATCGACCGAGGGCCGGTGGCGGTTGACGGGAGGTCCGTCATCGAGCGCAATCACGTAGTTCGCTCCCGAGCGGGTCAGGCGCATATGCCAGTCCCCCGGCGCGATATAGACATGCCCGGGCAGGACACGCTCACGGTCTTCGGCCTCCTTGACGGTGACCCGGCAAAGACGGTCGAGCCGCTCGGCAAAGGAACGCGTGAAGCCTCCCGGCATATGTTGCGTAATCAACACCGCGGGACTGTTCGCCGGCAATGGCTCGATGACCTGGCGAATGGCTTCGGTCCCCCCCGTCGAGGCGCCGATAATGATGATTTTCTCGCTCGAGAGCATCGGAGCCCTCAACACCTCACGCGGTGCAGCCGGCTTGGCCAGAGCGCCTTGGCGGCTTGGCCGGGCTTGCGCGGCAGCCCGGATCTTCTCGGCGATCATGCCGGCATATTCCAGCATGCCATCGCGGATCCCGACTTCCGGCTTGGCGACGAAATCGACGGCACCCAATTCCAATGCCCTCAGCGTGATTTCGGAGCCCCGCTGCGTCAGCGAGGAAACCATCAGCACCGGCATCGGACGCAAACGCATCAGACGCTCGAGAAAATCCAGCCCGTCCATGCGCGGCATTTCGACATCCAGAGTCAGGACGTCGGGATTGTGCTTCTTGATCAGGTCCCGCGCTACCAGCGGATCCGGCGCCGTGGCAACCACGGTCATGTCCGGCTGAGCATCGATGATCTTGGTCATCAAGTCGCGAATGAGCGCCGAATCATCGACGCAAAGTACTTTGATCTTCGGATTCACCGTTTCACTCCCTAGCGCGAGACGTCCGGCGTCGTTCGCGCCGACGGCGATGCCAACGTATAGATGGTCTGGCCTCTCAAGCGAAAAGCCTGACTCAGGAAGGAGAAATTCTCGGAGTGACCGGCAAACAGCAAGCCATCCGGTTTCATTTGGGACGCAAAACGACGCAGGATATTCGTCTGTGTCTCTCTATCGAAATAAATCATGACGTTGCGGCAAAAAATGATGTCGAACGGGCCATTGATGGACCATGTTCCCGTGACCAGATTGAGCGGCCGGTAATCGATCATGGCCGCCAGTTCGGGGCGCACTCGCGCCTTGCCGGCGCGGGCCCCGCTACCACGCTGAAAAAATTGCCGGCAACGGGCCTCACCGAGCTTCTCCACCACTTCCAGCGGATAGATACCGGCGCGAGCGACATTGAGCGCTTCGGTATCGATGTCCGTCGCCAGGATCTTGACCTGGGAGGCTGCGGCTCCCAGCGTCTCCCTCACTGTCATGGCCAGGGAATAAGGCTCTTCCCCGGTAGACGCACCGGCACACCAGATTTTGATGCCGGGCCCGCGCCGACGCACCTCTTCGGCCAATGCCGGGAAGTGATGGGCTTCACGGAAGAAAGCTGTCAGGTTCGTGGTCAAGGCGTTGGTAAAGGCTTCCCACTCCTTGGAATCTGACCGACGCTCGAGCCTGTCCAGATAATCGCTGAAACGATTCATGCCGTGCAGCCGCAGCCGTTTGGCCAGGCGGCTGTAGACCATTTCGCGCTTATTGTCCGCCATGACGATACCGGCACGGCGGTAGATCAGGTCTCGAACCCGCTCGAAATCGCGCGAGGTGAAATCGAGGTCTCGCGTGAAACCTGTGCCATTGTCACCGTTGCCACCCTGGGATCCGGGGCTCGAAAACATGGCTGCCTCGGTTTTCAAAATGCCTCCCACTCCTCATTGTCATCCGTCACCGCGCGACGATCGGCCTCTGGTTGCTTGGCCAGGGATTTCGCCGGCTTGGCTTTATGCTGCCGGTCGTCTGCATGCGCGTCGGAGGCAGAGTTTCCGATTCGAATCACGCGTTCGTCACCGCTACCCGCCAGGCGGAATACGTCAATGGACGTGGTCAGATGTTCGACGCTGGCCCGCAACTCGGCGGCCGTGGTTGCCGTGATTTGCACACGCTCGGCGTTCTGCTGGGTCACTTGATCCATTTGCGTGACCGCCTGGCTGATCTGCTGAATCCCGCTGGTCTGCTCTTCGGAGGCTGCGGAAATCTCGCTGATGATATCGTTGACGCGCGTCACGGCACTGATCACTTCCTCGATCGATCCTTCGGCCTGACGTACCAGGTCGGCACCGCGCCCCACTTCCTGGGTCGAACTCTCGATGAGATTGCGAATTTCCTTCGCGGCATCGGCGCTGCGGCTGGCGAGGTTGCGCACTTCGCCGGCCACCACGGCAAAACCACGCCCCTGTTCGCCGGCTCTCGCCGCCTCGACGGAGGCATTGAGTGCCAGGATATTGGTCTGGAACGCGATCGAGTCGATCACGCCGATAATATCGGCGACCTTGCGCGAGCTATCGGTAATACGATCCATGGTGCCAACGACCTGCCCCATCACCTCGCCGCTTCGGCGCACGGTGTCGGTCGCGCCGTCAGCCAGCTGACTGGCTTGGCGAGCATTGTCGGCATTCTGTTTCACGGTCGCCGTCATTTGCTCCATGCTGGTCGCGGTCTCCGCCAGTGAAGCGGCCTGCTGTTCGGTACGTGAGGAGAGATCTTCGTTACCGCTGGCGATATCCCGCGTGGCCGGGACCACAACCGCCACGTTCGAGTTGACGTCTCCCACGATCGTGCCCAGGCTCTGGCGCATGCGATTGAGTGCGCCGACCAGACGCCCCACCTCATCATCACCGCGTTGCTTCAACGTGGCACCCAGATTGCCCGAAGCGATCTGCAGTGAGAATTCCAGGGCTTCGCGAACCGGCTTCAGTGTCGCGCGTATCGTCGTCCACCCCACCGCAATCAGCAGGACGGCGCCTACTGCCAGCAACGAGATAAAGATGAGCATCGTGGTGCGCTGGGATTCGGCAGCGCTGATTGCCATCTCCGCCCCGCTCGCACGCTTCGCTTCCACCAGGACATTCAGATCACTGCTGATCTTATCGCTGTTGGCCTCCAGCACGTCGTTGTATGCCACGTAGGATTGATAGAAATCTCCCCCGTTGAGCGCCGCCATGACGCCTTTCAGACCATCCTCCCGGTAGCTCTGGAGATCGGCGGCAAAGGTTTCCGCCGCCGCCGTCTGATTGACGGGACGATCCTGATAGTAGGCATTCCAGGTATTGTTGAGCTCGGCGATGAGTGCATCGACCTGCTTGTTGACCGGTGCCAGGTCAGCCGCCATCGGATTGCTGACCGGCTTGTCGACCAAGTCTCGCCCTTTCGACATCAGCTGATCGATCTTCTGTAGTCGTGCCAGATCCTCCAGCCCGTCGTTGGTCAACTGCTGCAACCGCTGGCCACTTTCATGCAGCGCATACAGCGAAACGCCACCGCTACCCGCCAGCACGACCAACGCCAGCACCGTCATCGAAACCAGCCGCCCTTTCAGCGAACGCAAGTTGAGACGCCGGATCGCCGGGAGCACTCCTCGCGGCTTCAACTCGCCATGGTCGAGCTTGACGCCCCGTTTGCGCCCCGCCAGCAGCTGTGGATAGTGCTTTTCCGCCAGACGGCGCGATTTATCGGTGACCTTGACCCGCACCGAGGTGTAGCCCACGACCTTGCCCCCTTCGACGATGGGAGTAACGGTCGATTGAACCCAGTAATGCGACCCGTCCTTGCGACGATTCTTGATGACCCCAGACCAGTTCTCGCCCTTCTGCAGCGTTTCCCACAGGTTCGCGAAAGCTGCCGGAGGCATGTCCGGGTGACGAATGATGTTATGAGGTGCACCGATCAGCTCTTCCCGGGTAAATCCGCTGACCTTGATGAAAGCCGGATTGGCGTAAGTGATCCTGCCTTTCAGATCGGTTCGCGAGATCAGGTAATCCGATTCGTTTATGACGAATTCCTGGTCGGTGACAGGCTGGTTGTTTCGCATCACAGCATCCCTGGTGTTGTTATGCTCACTCGCAATCTGCCGAAAGACATGGGCAGATCAAACGTCGTCGTTGCGGATTGTTATCGGCCGATTGGAAATACTCTTGAGCCTTCCGCAGTGATACTTGCTCACACGAGTTGCTCAGCGTCATGACGCTCTCGGTCAGCGTTCGGTTGCCACTGCGTCAACCCTGTATTGCGGTCAATGTCGGTTGCCGCGACGCGATATTGCTCCAGCGTCGACTCGAGCTTTTGCGCTTGGCTCACCAATGACTGCGAGGCATTGGCCGTCTGCTGTACCAGAGCGGCATTCTGGCTGGTGACTTGATCGAGTTCCGTGATCGCCTGGTTGACCTGCTCGATCCCGCTGTGCTGTTCACGCGAGGCATTGGCGATTTCATCCATCAAACCGCTGACGCTGGTCACCGAGGAGACGATCTCCTCCATGGCGCGCCCTGCCTGCTCGACCAACGTGGCACCACCGTTCACCTGCTCGCTCGAGCTGGCAATCAAAGCCCGAATATCTCTGGACGCTTCTGCGCTACGACTGGCCAGATTGCGAACCTCTTCGGCAACGACGGCGAATCCGCGCCCGGCCGAACCGGCACGTGCGGCCTCCACGGAGGCATTCAATGCCAGGATGTTCGTCTGGAAGGCGATGTTGTCGATCATGTCGATGATTTCCGACATCTGACGTGAGCCATCCTGGATATGAGACATCGTGGTTTCGATCTCACGCATCATCTCGCCACCCTGCTGGGCCCGCTGACGTGTCTGCTCTGCGGCCTGGGTGACCGCTTCGGCGTTATCGGCATTGTGACGAACGGTCTGGGTCAGCTGCTCCATGCTGGAGGCCGTCTCGACGATGGCGGCGGATTGCTGGTCGGTGCGTACCGCCAGGTCCTGATTGCCGCTCGCGATCTGTCCGGCACCGACATTGACCCATTCGGCGCTGGCGCGAACATCGGCAAAGGTCCTGGACAGCCGTTGACGCATGCGCTCTATCGCGAACAGTAGACTGTCGGTATCCTTCGACTTGAGCACCAGCGCCTGGGAGAAATCCCCTTCGGCAATTTTCTGGATGCTGTTGCGGGCATGCCCCGGATCACCACCCAGCCGGCCAAGGACGTTGCGAATGATCCAGGCGACGATAAGAGAGAGCAGGCCACCGACCGCCGCGATGAGCGCCAGATAGACCACGGCCCCATCGATCAGCATGGCATCGATGTCGTCGATGTAGACGCCCGTGGCAATCTGCCAGTCCCATTGCGGCACGCGCATGGCATAGCTGAGCTTGTCGTACATGGCGTCGCCGTCGCTGCGACGCGAGGCGTAAGAGACGAGTCCGCCATCGGGTTGCTGGGCGGCAGCGAACATGTCCCGATAGAGATAGACACCATTGGGATCCTGATAATCCCGCATGCTATCGCCGACTGCGCGCCTCGGGTGCTGGACGATTTCCAGGTTGGAATCGAAAACGAAAATGTAGCCATCGGCGCCAAAACTGAGATGCGCCAGGGCATTGCGTGCAAGCTGCTTGGCATCCGCTTCGCTCAACGCACCATTTTCAGCTTGATCAACGTAATTATCGACCAGTTGCTTCGCGCTACCGATGAAGTACTGCAGGCTTTGAACACGCTGCTCCAGCAGGTTTTCCCGCATGGAATAGAGCGACCAACCCGCCACCAGGATCAAGCCGACCCACATCAACCCTAACGTGGTCCATAACTTCCGACGCATCGTCCATTCACGAAAACTCAGCATTGGCATCTCATCCGGATTGCTCGAAAATTTGCTTGATGGGCGCCCCGCTCGCTCCCGATGAAGCCGATTTCTCAGCGCGACAGAGACTTTATCGGCCCGCCGATGGATTAACTTTATCTTTATTAGACCAAAGCCTTAAAAAGCTGACGAATTTCCCTTGGATACAAAAACCGCAGCCGAGGCTGCGGTTGATAACGAGCTTTCTTGGCAAAAGTCAGGCACGTTCGGCCGTACGTTCGACCAGCTGCATTTCTTCGTGGGTCAGCAGCTTTTCGATATCGACCAGTACCAGCATGCGATCGTCCAGGCTGCCGATGCCGCTGAGATAATCCGACGATAGTGTGACACCGAACTCCGGCGCCGGCTTGATCTGATCCGGCGACAGACTCATCACATCCGAGACGCCATCCACGACGATGCCGACGATACGATCATCGACATTGACCACGATCACTACCGTCTGGCCGTCATATTCGACCTTGTCGAGATGGAACTTCAGTCGCAGATCGATAATGGGAACGATGACGCCACGCAGGTTGGTTACCCCCTTGATGAACTCGGGCACGTTGGCAATCCGGGTGACATTTTCGTAGCCGCGGATCTCCTGCACCTTGAGAATATCGACGGCATACTCCTCATCGCCGAGGGAGAAGACCAGATATTCACTGCTCACTGCATCAGCGATGTGGGCATCTGTGCTCGCTTGCGGACTCATACTCGCGATACCTCATGTAAGTGTTGGCGTTTCGCTTCATGTCGCTGTTGCGATTTGCGACGATCGAGGCGATGGAGATCGGCAATATCGAGAATCAGCGCAACGCTACCGTCGCCGAGAATGGTAGCGGCGGAAATTCCCGGCACCTTGCGATAGTTGGTTTCGAGGTTCTTGACCACGACCTGCTGCTGACCGATCAGATCATCGACCAGCAAGGCATAGCGGCGGCCCTCGCCCTGCACGATGACGGCAATGGCCTCGGTCAGTTCGGTCTTGGCGCCAACCACGTCCAGGGCATGGTGTAGCGCGATGATCGGCAGATACTCGTCGCGGACCTTGAGGAGCTGGTCGTCGCCCGCCATCGAGTAAACGTCGTCGGCTTGAGGCTGCAACGATTCGAGCACCGCATTGAGCGGCAGCAAGAACGTCTCCCGGCCGCAGCGAATGGACATGCCGTCCAGAATCGCCAGCGTCAGCGGCAGCACGATCCGCGTCGTCGTCCCTTCGCCGGGCTTGCTGAGAATCTCGACGTGCCCGCCCATCTCCTGGATGTTGCGCTTCACGACGTCCATACCGACGCCACGCCCGGAGACATCGCTGACCTGTTCGGCAGTCGAGAAACCTGGTGCAAAGATCAGTTGCCAGACCTCGTCGTCGCTCATGGTATCGCTGATCGCCAAGCCGTTGGATCTGGCCTTGGCCAGAATCTTGTCCCGGTTGAGCCCGGCACCATCGTCGATCACTTCGATCAGGATGTTGCCGCCTTGATGCTGGGCAGAAAGGGTAAGACGCCCGGTCTGCGACTTGCCGGCGGCTACCCGCTTCTCCCGCGACTCCAGCCCGTGATCCAGGCTGTTGCGCACCAGGTGGGTCAAGGGGTCGATGATGCGTTCGATCAGACTCTTGTCGAGCTCGGTGGATTTGCCTTCCGTCACCAGTTCGACATCCTTGTCCAGCTTGGCAGCCAGATCCCGAACCAGGCGTGGAAAGCGACTGAAAACGTAATCCATCGGCATCATGCGGATCGACATCACCGATTCCTGCAAGTCCCGGGCGTTGCGCTGCAACAGGTTCATCCCGTTGACCAGTGGCCCGTGAGAGACGATATCCAGATCGCTGGCCGTCTGTTCGAGCATTGACTGGGTAATGATCAGCTCACCGACCAGATTGATGATCTGGTCCACTTTATCGACCGGCACCCGGATCGTGCTGGACTCGCTGCCTTTGGCACTCTTGCCGCCAGACTTGCCGGCAGCACGAGCCGGAGCGGCTTGGCTCTTGGCTGGCTCAGGGCTGGTGGTCTGTTCGGGAATCGCTGGTGCTGCCGGTTCGCTTACCGGTGCTGACGCTTCCTCGGCTGGCTCGCGCTCTGCTGGCGCCGCCGAGGTCTTCAGGGCCTCCGTACCAGCGCCGGGAGAGGCGCTGCCGTCGACTTCGATCGACAGCTGCTCCGGCTCGATGATGAAGCAGAGAACGGCTTCGATATCGTCCTGGGATTCGGCGCTGTCCAGAGACACCTGATACCGCTGCGCATCCCCCGACTGCGAAACGATCGTGCCGAAATGCTGCAACTCTTCGACCAGCAGGGCACGATCCTTGTCGCTGACGCCCATCAACGCAATCGAGAGCCGTCGCTTTGCGTTCTCTGCGCCATCTCGAGTCGCCTGGTCATCGACGGACGACTGGGCTGTCTCGCCCCCCGGCGTCTGTGCCGGCGGTATCGGCTCGGCGACCGGTGTCGCTGATGCTTTGGTTCCTACTTGCTGCTGGCCCAACTCATCCAGCGCTATCTGCTGCAGAACACGTGAAATCCTTTCGAACGCCTCGGCATCAGGCTCTCCGCCATTACGGTAGGCATCCAATTGGTCATGAAGCATATCTTTGGTTTCCAGAAACGTGTCGACGATATCGCGCCGCAGACCGAGTTCGCCACGCCGGGTATGGTCCAGCAAGTTCTCGAGCAGGTGGGTCGTCTCCTGCAGGACGGTAAATCCGAAGGTACCTGCGCCGCCCTTGATGGAATGTGCAGCGCGAAAGATCGCGTTGAGATCCTCGACATCCGGATCGTCGACATCTAGATCCAGCAGCAGGCGCTCCATATCCGCCAGCAGCTCTTCGGCTTCTTCAAAGAAAGTCTCGTAAAAATCTGAAATATCCATGAGCACCTGCCATAGAAGCCCCGCAAAATAAGGGCATGAACGCGTTTGCGTCAGTCCGCTGAATCCTGCCCGGTCGCCGTCGCCCCACTCCCCTCGACGGGCACCGGTACGCTATCGGAAAGCGGCGCTTGCTCCTGCTGTTCGATTGCCTTGGCTGCCCGGTTGTCCAGCACCACGATGCTGATACGGCGATTGACGTCATCGCTGGGCAGGGTATTCGGGAGGGTGACGCGTGATCCCATGCCCGCGACTCTCAACAACTTGTCGGGAGAAAGTCCTGCGGCCACCAGTTCACGTCTCGAAGCATTGGCACGATCGGCGGAAAGTTCCCAATTGCTGTATCCCTTCTCCCCCCCGGCATAAGGGAGGTTATCAGTGTGACCACTGATACTGATCGGGTTGGGCATTTCGTTGAGCACCGGTGCGATCCGCCGGAGTATCTTCTGCATGTAGGGCTCCAGCCGATCACTACCGAGTTCGAACATCGGACGCTTGTCGCTGTCCACGATCTGTACTCGCAGCCCTTCCGGCGAGAAATCCATACGCAGCTGCGAGCGCAGCTCGCGAAGCTGAGGGTCATTCTGGATTACGCGTTCCAGACGATCGCGCAGAAAGCGCAAGTTACGCTGCTCATCGCTCGGGCGTGTCTGCTCATGAGGGCTCACACGGCGCACTTCACCCTCGGTCTTGGTCGGGTCTTTACCGCCACCCGGGATGGCACTGGTGCTCGCCGTCGTTTTGTCCCCACCCGTCAAGGCGACGGCCAACGGGGTACGGAAGTATTCGGCGATACTTTCGAGTTCGTGATCGTTAACGGTGGACAATATCCACAACACGAGGAACAGAGCCATCAGCGCCGTCATGAAATCGGCGTAGGCGATTTTCCATGAACCGCTGTGATACCCGGCTGCCCGGACGCGCTTGCGCTTGACGATGATGGGGCGCCGTTCACTACCGGCACTCATGAGTTATCCGTCCCCGTACTTCTCAAGGTTTGACCGCTCGAACGTACGTGCTCCTCGAGCTCGCTGAATGAAGGTCTAACTGCAGTAAACAGTGCCTTGCGACCGAATTCGACTGCCAATTGCGGCGCCATGCCGTTGAGGCTGGCCATCAGCGTCACGCGAATACACTGCAGCATCTTGGTCGCTTCAGTTACCTGAAGGTTGATGTGGTGAGCAATAGGCGTTACGAAGCCGTAAGCCAGCAGAATGCCAGCGAAGGTTCCCACGAGTGCCTGGGCGATCATTTGTCCCATTACGGCGGCGCCTTGATCGGCCGATCCGAGGGCATGAACGACGCCCATGACCGCTGCAACGATCCCGAAGGCCGGCAAGCCGTCACCAACGGCAGCGAGTGAATGCGACGGCAATTCTGCCTCATGCTGAAAGGTCTCGATTTCATGTTCCATCAACGCATCGATTTCGAACGGGTCCATGTTACCGCTGACCATCAGGCGCAGATAATCGGTCAGGAATGCCATGATCATGGGATCCGACAGAATCTTGGGGTAATCCGCAAAGATGGCGCTGTCCTGCGGCGAATCGACATCGCGCTCGATCGCCAGCATGCCATCTCGACGCGCCTTGGTCAGAAGCCGGTACTGAAGCGCCATCAGCTCCATGTACATCATCTTGTTGTAGCGCTTGGTGCGCTTGAGCTTCGAGAACGAACGCAGCGTTGCCTTGATCGCCTTACCGTTGTTGGCGCATACGAAAGCCCCAAGTGCAGCGCCGATGATCATGACGAACTCGGCAGGCTGCACCAAGGCACCAAGGTGCCCGCCGATGGCGACATAGCCACCGAACACACTACCCAAAACGATGATGTAGCCCAATAGAATCAGCACGGAAATGCTCCCGAATACAATGCGTGGCAAACCTGATAACTGTATCGGCAGCGGGACCTCTGCTCTTGAGGGTAGAAATATCAGAAAAGCGTGATTCGTCGACAACAGTGCGACGAATCCGACATCATGCTCATGCCTGGAATGGGAACCGCAAAGGCAAAAAAGGCGGGCCATGATGGCCCGCCTCGGGAAGACATTGTTTGACTAGACCGCTAGGCGACGAGCCAGCGGCACCTCCACGGGAATGAAGGTACGCCCTGCCGATTTAGCCACTTCTTTGGCCTTGCGCGTCTTGCCTGCGCGAGACGGCGGCTGACAGATACCACAGACATAATCGTGCACGGGACTATGCGCGTGTGCCACGAAGTCGCCGTGGCATCCCTTGCATCGGGATAACTGCAGCAGATCGCTCTCGAAAAAACGCACCAACGTCCAGGCACGCGTCAGACCCAGAGTCGGCTCCACGCCATCGAGTTCGACCTGTTCGAGATAAAGGCGGTAAGCCTTGACGAAGGCCGGCATCCGCTCGCACCCCAACTCTTCATTGAGGCGACGATAGATGTTGTAAAACAGCGACGAATGGATATTCGGCAACCAGGTGATGAACCAGTCAGCAGAGAACGGTAACATTCCCTTGGGCGGTGACATCCCCTTGACTTCCTTGTACAGCTTGATCAAACGGCCGCGACTCAGGTCGGTCTCTGTCTCGAGAACCTGCAAGCGGGCACCCAACTCGATCAATTCAATTGCCAGCTGGACCTGGAGCATTTCCGCAACGAGACTCTTATCTGCCATGACTCAGTTCCTCTGCTGAACAGAAGACCGGGCATGGCTCGCGCCCGCCATCAATAGCGAGGCATGAGTCTGCTCGAGCCCTTGCGCACGCGGATTGTGAATCAACAGATTCAGCTGGTCCGCATCGGTGAAGCGCAAGTTGCAAAGCAACTGGTTGCTACGCGACAGCTGAGTCAACTGCTTGATCGACAGCCTGCCAATGACATCCGCCAGATCCGCATTCAGATCCAGTCGAAACATGGCCGTCTCGCGATCTTCGTTCAGCAGGCGCTGAACCAGCAGAAGATAGGAAAGATTGAGATCCTGGATGTCATCCAGAAGACTATTCGAGTGCATGCTTGGATTCCCTGCGTATCGTCTTATTGGCACCCGTTGACCGGATGCTTCATCTGCCTGCAGCCATCGGCCACATCAGCTCTTTATGATGGAGCTAGTTTGCGACTTTTTGATGAAAAAAATCAAGCTCCGTAACCAAATTTGTATCGAAGTAACGGATTGATCTCGCATCGCAGAACATTTATTTATATAAACTATTGTTATTATTGGACAATATCAAAATCACACTACATGTAAGAACATGTACGTTACACAAGGCTTTGAAGCGAAGTGATACACTAGGATACTTCAGCGTTGAACCTTGCAGCCAGAAATCAACGTTCTTCGTCTGTTCTGGATACTATCGAGCGGTCGATCTGCCCGATCCACACCAGCAACTCTGCTATCACCTGATAGAGCGACTCGGGGATACGGGCGTCCAGGTCGACCTGCATCAGGAGAGCGACCAGTTCAGGAGACTCATGGACGAAGACCCCTTCCTGATTGGCGAGCTCGAGAATACGATCAGCCAGATTCCCGTAGCCTTTGGCAACCACCCGTGGCGCATCCGTGCGTTCGCCGCTATAAGCCAGAGCGACCGCACGTCGCCGAGAGTCGGACACACTATCGTCGTCACTCATGCTCCGATTCTCCTACTATCAGCTCCACGCTCATTCCCAGTGACGCCAACCGTTCGCGCATGGGTATCAACTCCTGACGGAGCTGAACCCGGGTTGTCTCCTCGGCAGGCTTGACCTCTACCTGCAGCGCGGCATTGCGACGCGTCACAAAGATGATATCGATAACGCCCAGCGATGGCAGACGAACCTGAACTTCGGCACGCCAGTCGCTGGCGCCCTCCTCTTGCTCCGACCGACCGGCAGAGTCGCCGGCGTCGTCAGGAATGCTCTCGCGCGGCAGCTCGGTCAGCATCATCGTCATGGACACGCCGGGCCAAAGCTGCCCTTCCCAGCGCAGATTGGGTGCCGCGATCAGTTCCAGCTGCTGCCGAACCAGTGCTTGCAGCGCATCCGATGAGGACTGCGATAACTGGTGGGCGCGCGTCATCGAAAGCGACGATGGATCCTCCGCCATGCCCTTCCCCGAGGACGCCCACTCCCCGGCAGTACCGCTCCGCGCGGCAGACGGCAAGCTTCGGTCGGAAACCATGGAAGCTGCGGGAACATCGCCCCCACGGCCCATGCTCGATGACGAGGCGGACTGGGTGCTCGAATTCGCCCCGGTCATCGTCCCGGACGAAGCGCCGGGCCGAGGCGCTGCTCGACCATCGCTTGCGGCAAAGGGGAAGCCGTAACTTGTCAGCAAATACGTTGGCGTGAACGGTCGAAAGGTCAGACTCAGCCAGGCCTGGGGCTCACGCATCAATGATGCACGAGGGTATTGACCGGACATCCAGCGCAACAGATGCGACTCATAGAAAACGCCGCTTTCCCGCACGCTCTGTGAAAGCGCCGCCGCCAGCACGTCGGGCTTCTCTATCGGATGAGCCATGAGCGCCAATAATGGCCGAATCGAGGGGGATTGAGTCGCAGGAAAGCGCGAGAGGATATCGGCAATCTCGGTCGCGGTATGGCTCAAGTGCAACTGCGCCGAGGGGACTTTCGCCAGCCCAGGGGCTACTGGTAGCTGAGAGACACCTTCACGCCCTGCGCCAGAGGGCATGGCGGAAACTCTTTCCCCGCCCTGCTGATGCAATCTCGAGTCGCTACGCGCCGGCTGGATGGCATCCGTCGATGCCGTCGCTGAAACCGGCAATGGCTGATCCTTGACAACCGGCGTATCGACCCGTCTGCCGAGAACTTGATGCAGCAGGGTGTCGATTAGCGGCGTGATGCCGCTCACGGCCGTTCATCGGTTGGCACCGCGCGCAGGCGCGAAGCAATGCTGCCTCGTCCCGCCTGATACGCCTGCCCTAGCGCCTGCTGCCGCCGCGAGCTGCCGATAAGATGGCTCAGCTCTTCCCGGCGGGACTCCAGCATGCGACGAGTCTCGGCATCCTGCTCCAGAATCCGCTCGAGCAGATCGCGCTTCTGCTCACGCTCCGAGCCATTCAACGACTGCTCGCGATCCAGAGATTTCACACGCTGCAAAGACACCAGATAGCCCGCCTCGCATTGAACGAGCGCGTCCCATTGCTGCTCCCGCGCCAGACCCAGCATCTGGGTCGACACTTCCAGCAACTGATGATACTGGTCGATCACCGGCGAGCCTGACGTCATGTGATCATGCTCCTCCAGCCAACTCGGCCGACGAATGCCGAAGCTCGCGCCAGCCGGAACCGATATCGTCGAGCAATGCCGCCGCCTGGTCCAGCTTGGCGATATCGTCACGCAGATTGGCCTGCAACAGCAGTCGTGCAATGTAATCGTAGAGTTGACCGAGATTGGCAGCAATATCCCCACCGCGCTCATGGTCCAGCGCTGCCGCCAGACCGCTATTGACGATATCTATCGCCTTGGAGATAGCCGCTCCCTTGGCTGCACGATTGCCATCCTGCATATGCAGACGAGCGCTGTTGATGGCCGCTTGCGCACCATCGAAGAGCATGACGATCAACTGGTGAGGATCTGCGGACATGACCGCCGACTCGACCCCGACCCTGGCATACGCACCGGCACCACGCCTGATATTCATCATTTTATCGCCCTATCACTGATTGGTTTGTGCGCTAAGGGCATCGAATTGCTGAGTCAAGTAACTGCTGGTCGAATTCATCTGTGCCACCAGCGAATCCAGGCTGGCAAATTGCGTTCGGTAACGTTCGACCGTGGCGTCAATCGACTCCTGCATCCGCGTATATCGATCATCCAGACGACTGAGCGTGGTATCGATACCGTCGGTGGCAGTCTGCAGCAGGCCCCCGTCATCGAGAATCGAGCCCATTGTCTCGTCGATATTGGCGACCAGACCATTCTTGCCATCGGCACCGGAGAAGAACTGGCTGACGCCATCAGTGTCGTTCGTAATGGCATCGCTGAGCTTGTCGTCGTCGATTTTCAGCGTGCCGTCCAACTGCCGCTCGATCCCGAGATCCGACAGCATCGAGAACGTACCGTCGCTATCGCTATAGCTGAGAACGCTGCGCAATCGGGATTCGATACTGCGCATGGTCGAATTACCCAGCAGCGTCCCAGCGGTATCCGACTCGGAATCGTAGGAGGTCAGATTGTCGGCGGTGCTCTGAAAACTGTTGTAAGCATCGACGAAGGCTTTGACGGCCTTCGTCATCGAAGCCGTATCCTTGGATACGCTGAGCGTCTCTGCGCTTTCCGTGGTCGAGGTCAGATTGAACGTCACGCCCTGAAGGGCATCTTCGACCGTATTGGACTGACTGGTGATATCGATGCCGTTGACTTGAAGCTTCGCATCCTGAGCCGCTACGGACTGTGTCATTGAAGCGCCCACAATAGAGGACTTCAAGTTCCCGTTCTCATCGGCGCTGGTCGTCGTGGTGAACCCAAATGCCTGGTCCAACGCATCGTCGGCGACAGCCGACTTAACCGACATGACGGAGTCAGTACCCGTTTCACCTGACGAAAGCACCAAGCGAGAAGCCGTTCCGTCGTTGATGATCGTGGCGCTCACCCCACCCTTTTTAGCATTGATCGCATCGCGGAGATCCGCCAGGGTGTCGCCATCCGCCACTTCTACGTTGAAGGTATCTTTTCCAACGCTAAAAGTCAGCGTGCCAGACATTTCCAGAGAGTCTTCGAGCCCGTAGCCCTTCGATACTACCGACTGGGACTGCGCTAGCTGCGAAACACTGACCTGATAGCGACCCGCGACCGCATCACCGGTAGTACTGGCCGTCACGGCATCGCCGGTCATCGAATTCTTGACCGCGGTAAACGTCTCGGGATCGCTCAACTTGGTTGCCGCGTCGCGCAACGCGGTCAACGAGCTTTCTAGCGTACCGAAGGCCGACAGCCTGGTCTTGTAACTCTGCTGCTGCGAGACGATCGGCGTGAGCTTTTCCTGCTCTGCGCTTTCCAGGTCATCGAGCAACCCGCTCAGATCCAGTCCGGAACCGATACCTAGTGACGATATGGAAGCCATATAACCTCTCTTTGCCTGGCGCAATTTGTAACACGCCGATCACGACAGCAGGCGCCGATTTAGGCGCACTTTAGTATGTTGATTTCCTGATCGGCCGATGATCCGTAAACTTTAGCGCTGGCTGATCTTCTTTTTTCGCTCCGCCGGTGTGGGGAAAGGCGAACCGTGGGTGGTCAGGTAGCCGCCATTTAAGCGATCATAGGCCACCGAACTATTCGCCACTATCCGGAGACAACATGGACGCGAACTCCCTGCATGCCAATTATCGCCTATGGCAGCGTTTTCAGCGCCAGGAACAACTGGGGCGCGAACACCAGGCGGCACTGCGCAAGCTGGCGGATACCGGTGCGATGGCGTCCCGTGTTACCGAAGCCTATCGCAGCATGGCGGATCGCGCCGCGAAAGAGGGAGCGAGCTATCGCACGGTGTTCCAGCGCCAACGTGACAACGGCGACAATTTCGCCTGCGAAGGCTGGCTGTTCGTGCGTCGCGTGCTGGCCGAAGGTGGCACGACGCGAGTTCGCGCCACACTTTTCGAAACCTTCACCCTGGAAGACGGCGATATCACGCCCTCCGCGGAGAGCCCCAAAAAGGTCACGCTGGACATTTACGACGAACTCCTGGTCCAGAAGACCATGAAACTGGGTTGCCGTATCGATCGTCAGGACGACGAACGCGATACTCGTTTCATCACTTTCCTGGACAGCGTGCGCGGCGATCTACGTCAGTATCTGTAACGCTTCAATCCAGTTTCGGACCTGACCTCCCAATCTCGATTTCAACATTTTGGCTTGCTGGAGATTTCTCGATGGCCAACACACTTCACCCTTCAAAGGTCCATTTTTCGGCGTTGACCCTGGAAAACCTGGATGGTGTCAGCGGCATTGTACAGCCGGCAACCCAGACGCAATCCGTGACGCTGGAAAGTTCCGCCACCATGCTGGTCACAGATTTCAGCGTCAGTCATCCGTATACCCTGCCTACCGGGAGCTCTATTGCGCAAGCGCTGGAAACGATGAAGCAGGCCGGGGTACGCCTGCTGATGCTGGTTAATGCTAGCGGCAATTTCACCGGCGTGGTCAATGCCCGCGAACTGATTGGCGGGCGTCGCATCACACTGGCGATGCAGAAACACCAGATCGGCCGGGACGAAGTCACCGCAGAGATGATCCAGACCCCGCGCAGCGAGCTGCATTCGCTCTCGTATGCCAAGATCTCCCATGCCAGCGTCGGCGATCTGGTCGAAACGCTGAAGTCTTCGGGCGATCAGCACGTGTTGATTACCGAGCCGGACGGCAGCGGCGGCAGCAGGATTCGCGGCATCATCTCGGCCTCCAATATCAGCCGAGCATTGGGCGTCGACCTGAACCACCCGCCGGAAGCACGTACCTTCTCGTCGATCTGTCAGGTCATCCTGGGCCACGATCTCTAGACAGCCATGTGCCTCACAGCTAACGACCAAGCCCCTCTCCCTATTCTGGTGATTTACACCGGCGGCACCATCGGCATGCGCGACAGCGACCGCGGCCTGGTGGCCGCCGGTAACTTCGGTTCCCGCATGGCGGCAGCGCTGTCGACACTGCCGCCCGACCGACAGGGCAAGCTGCCCCGGTATGCAGTCTGGGAAACACCACGCCCGATCGACTCCAGCAGTGCCACGCCAGCCGACTGGGCTGCGCTGGCACTGCTGATCACCGAGCGATATCAGGATTATGCCGGGTTCGTGGTGCTTCACGGCACCGATACTCTCGCCTGGTGTGCGTCCAGTCTGGCATTTCAGCTTCAGGGCTTGTCCAAACCGGTCATCGTCACGGGTTCGCAGAAGCCACTGGGTATCGAGGGCAGCGACGCACTCGACAATCTGGAAGCCTCGTTGATGTTCGCGGCACAAACCGACTTGCGAGAAGTCTGCGTGAGTTTCGCAAATCGCCTGATGCGAGGGTGCCGGACACGAAAATGGTACACTCAGGACGCTCAGGGCTTCGAAAGCCCCAATTGGCCGCTATTGGGCGAAATAGTGGATCACGCCCCGGTCATTTACGCTGCACGCTGCAGTGACATTCAGGGTGCTCCTCGTTTCGAACTGGCCACCGGCCCGACGCCGGTGGTCGTTCGCCTGACCTTGTGGCCAGGCATTCGTGCTCAGGACGTGGACCGATGGCTGGATGACGACCGCATCCGGGGCGTCGTGATCGAGTGCTGGGGCAGCGGCAATCTGCCGGAAGACGAAGCACTACTCGGTGTTCTGGCCCGCGCCAGCGCGGAAGGCAAGGTGCTGGTCGCCATCAGCCAATGCCCCTTCGGCGGCGTCCATCTCGGCACCTACGCCGCTGGTCGAATACTCGAGGAAATCGGCATTCTGTCCGGCGATGACATGACGCCGGAAGCAGCCCACTGCAAGCTCATTCATCTGCTCGCCCAGGGATCGTCACAAGAGACGCTGAGACAACGCTTTCTAACCCCCCTGGTCGGCGAAAGAGGCGCCTTCGCGACGTGATCGTACGCCGCGTCGGCCGTCCTTCCATCACTTCAAGTTCCAGACAGCTTGCTTGTTATAGGTTGACAGCATGACATCCTCGACTTCCCAGACTACGTCCAGACCGGCCGTCGTGATCTATTCCGGCGGCATGGACTCCTACACGGTCTTGCATAGAGCGTTGCGCGAGGGCCATGACGTCCATGCGCTATCGTTTCACTATGGTCAGCGCCATGCTCGCGAGCTCGATGTCGCTCGCCAGGTATGCAGCGATTTGGGTGTCTCGCACCGAATCGTCGATATCCGTGCCATTCATCAGTTGATCGGCAATTCGGCGCTGACCGACAGCGATCGAGCCATGCCCAAGGCTGACTACGCCGAGGACAATCTGGCCGATACCGTGGTCCCCAATCGCAACATGATCCTGTTGTCTCTGGCGATCGGTCATGCCGTCAATATCGGGGCACCGATCTGTTTCTATGGCGCCCATGGCGGCGATCACGTCCTTTATCCCGACTGTCGCCCGGCTTTCGTCGAACGCATGAACGATGTGGCCGCCATCGCCAACTTCGAGGCCGTCAGGATCGAAGCCCCATATTTGCATAGCGATAAAGCGCAGATTCTTGCCGACGGGATCGAGATGGGCCTGGATTACGCCCAAACCTGGACCTGCTACCTGGGCGAAGCCACCGCTTGCGGCGAATGCGGCAGCTGTCGAGAGCGGCTCGCTGCGTTTGCCAGCCAGGGAAAGACGGACCCACTGCCGTATGCCAAACGCTGATATCCGAATCTCACGACAATCTCGCGACGAGACCTGATGCCAGGCAAGACCTGGCGCCAAAGGTAACGCCTAGAATGTCGTCGACATCCAGTGCGTCGAGTCTGACAGCCCAGAACGGAAACTTGCATGTATAGCGTCAAAGAAGCCTTCTACACCCTGCAGGGGGAAGGCGCCCAAGCCGGTCGCGCCAGTGTTTTCTGCCGTTTTGCCGGTTGCAACCTCTGGTCGGGTCGGGAACGGGACCGTGCCGCCAGCCAGTGCACTTTCTGTGATACCGACTTCGTCGGCACTGATGGCCAGAATGGCGGCCAATTCAACGATGCCGACGGCCTGGCTTCACATCTCGAACAACTCTGGCCAACGCCTGTTCGAGGCGACTTCACGCGTTATGTGGTCTTCACCGGTGGCGAACCTCTGCTGCAACTGGACCCGGCGCTGATCGCTGCCATGCATGCCAGAGGATTCGAGATCGCCGTCGAGACCAATGGCACGATTCAGGCACCCGACGGCATCGACTGGATCTGCGTCAGCCCGAAAGGCGACACGGCATTGCGCCAGACCCGGGGCAACGAGCTCAAGCTGGTCTATCCCCAGGCCGGCGTCGACCCCGAAACGTTCGCTGGACTGAATTTCACCCATTTCTTTCTGCAGCCGATGGATCTCGCGCCAGGCGCCATCGTTACCGATGGCAGCCCGATGGAGGCGACGGTCGAGTACTGCATGCGCCATCCTCAATGGCGACTGTCGCTGCAGACCCACAAGATTGCAGGAATCGATTGATGACCCTGTTCGTGAACAACCTGACCAATATCGACGCCTCGATCTGGTCACCCCAACGCGGCCTGAGCGGCGCCAGCTGGCACGTCGATGTCGAACTCGACGGCGAACTGGGGGAAGACGGCATGCTGTTCGATTTCGGTGAGGTCAAACCCTGGATCAAGTCACGTCTCGACGCCGGCCTGGACCACACCTTGCTCGTGCCGACCCAGGCGGCGGGCGTCAGGATCGAGGAGTGCAGCGAAGGGCTGCACATGGCGGCGGAACTCCCCTTCCCCTTCGAGGTGCGCGCTCCGCGCCAAGGCTTCACGCTGTTCCCGTGGGGAGAAATCACTGCGGAGCGGCTGGGAGCACATCTCAGTAACGAGCTCAGCAAAAGACCGCCACCTCGCGTCGAGGCGATCCGCATTCGTCTGCGGGAGGAACTGGCCGATGGCGCGATCTATAGCTACAGCCATGGCCTCAAGCACCACAAGGGGAACTGCCAGCGCATCGCCCATGGTCACCGCTCGCACCTGAGAATCTGGCGCAACGGTCAACGTGATCCGGAGCTAGAAGCGTTTTGGGCGCAACGTCTGGACAACGGGTATCTCGTCGACGATGCCGATATCGTCGATCCCCGCCGCAACGATGAGATCATGCGCGTTCGCTACCGCTCCGGCCAAGGGCAGTTTCAGCTCCAGTTGCCGAAAGAGCGCTGTCACATCTTGCCTGCGCCCACGACCGTCGAAAACATCGCGACCTGGTTGGCCAATCAGATTGCGCAATCCATCGGTGCGCATATCCGGGTGCAGGCATTCGAAGGGATCGACAAGGGTGCGCTCGCCGAGAGCCGCGGTACGACGACGCTGAATTAGGAAGACACGATGAGCTGTCGAGCCGGCTGCGGCGCGTGCTGCATCGCGCCTTCGATCACCTCGCCCATCCCCGGCATGCCCAACGGCAAACCCGCCGGGGAGCACTGCGTGCAGCTGGACGAAAACAATCTGTGTCGGTTGTTTGGCGATCCTCGGCGTCCGGCCGTCTGCCATCAATTCGAATACGACAGACAGCTATGCAGCGACGATCGCGAACAGGCGCTCAGCATTTTGGCAGAATGGGAGCGCGCCACTCGGTAGGCGCCCTCCCCATCGGGGATATTGTCGGGTTCAGGGGAGGCGGACCAGCATCTTGCCCTCGTTCTCTCCCGAAAAAAGCTTCAGAAAGGCGTCAGGCATCTGCTCCAGGCCCTCGACGACAGTTTCGCGGTAACGGATCTCCTCGCGCTCGACTTCAGGGGCCACCTGCTCCAGGAACGTCTGATAGTGACTCCAGTGTTCGCCGACGATGAACCCTTCCATGCGCGCCTTGCGAAACAGCAGCTGGTTGAGATTGCCGGGACCACCCGACGGCCCTGTCGCGTTGTAACGGTCGATCATCCCGCAGATCGCAATGCGGGCATGATCGCGAAGATTGGCGAGCGCCGCCTCCAGCAGAGGGCCTCCCACGTTTTCGTAGTAGATGTCATATCCTTCGGGAGAGGCTTCATGAAGCGCCTGTGACAGCGCGTCGACATCCTTGCCCCGGTAGTTGACTGCCGTGGCGCCCATCGATTCCAGCCACTCGCACTTGGCCGGACTGCCAGCAACGCCGACGACATGGCAATCCGCCGCCTTGGCTAGCTGCACGGCCAACGAGCCCACAGCGCCGGAAGCTGCGCTGACGAGGACGCGCTGCCGTGGCTGTAGCTCGGCAATGAGGTTGAGCCCGGTCCACGCTGTCATGCCCGGCATTCCCAGCACGCCGAGGTAAGCCTGTTCCGGCACATCAAACTTCGGCAGCGGCTCGACCTCTTCCCCTGGCAATTGAGCGACATCTCGCCAACCCGCCATGTGTCGAACTCGGTCTCCCTGCTGAAAGTGCGGGTGACGAGAAGCAATGACTTCGCCCACGGCGCCGCCGGACATCGGCTCGCCAAGCGCGTAGGGCTCGACATACGTCGTGACACCGCTCATCCGGCCGCGCATGTAGGGATCGACAGATAGCCAGCGATTGCGGATGCGAACTTCGTTCGGCGCGAGGTCCGACAACGCCTCTTCTCTGATGGCGAATTGACTCGGCTGCGGTAATCCTTGCGGGATCTCGAGCAGTGCAAAGTATCGGGTGACTGTCATGAAAAACCCTCCTGGCCAACGGTAGATATACCGTTCAGCCTAGGAGGGTTGGCAGGAGTCGGGCAAGGTCGCAGTGACGGTTCGATGAACCCAGACTAACGCCTCCGCCCTGTCTCGATACGTCAGTGACGCTCGACGTCGGCTTCTTCCTCCAGCGTCTGGCTCAAGCCTTGAATGGCGATCTGGGCTTGCAGCCGCTGCGCCAGGCGTGTCACGAAATCCGCATCGTCCGAACTGGCATCACCCGCCGTGACCGACTCGAGGCCAACGATGGCAACACCGTTCTGGCTTTCAGTCTGACCCCAGGTAACGGCATCCGCCTGCGGGCGGGAAAGACGGAAAGCTTCCTGCAGAATCGGCGCCGGCACGCTATCGGCATCGCGAGTCACGCTATCGGCCTGCTGCCAGTCGAGCCCCGACACGACATCCCCGTTGCGTAGCGTCGCCAATACCTCTTCCGCTCGCTTCTGCAACTGCTGCCGAGTCTGCTCGGTCTTGACCGCCGCCAGGACCTGGTCGCGAACCTCGTTGAGCGGTAGCGTGCTTGCCTCACGATGGTCCACGACGCGCAGCACGACACGTTGCTGGTCGTCTGTCTCGATGACGTCACTGTTATAGCCATCTTCGAGCACATCCGAGGAAAACGCAGCAGCGGCAGCATCAGGATTGGAAAGGACGCCTTCACCACCGGCATCCTGAGAAAACCAGTCGCTGGTCTGAACCGTCAGTCCCATCTCACCGGCAACCGTTGCAAGATCATCTGCCTCATACGCGTCATCGGTCAGCTTCTGCACTCGCTCGTTGAACAGCGACTCGGACTGCTCGAGCTTCACCTGCCGGGTAAGCGCCTCGCGATCCTCCTCGAAAGAAGGAATGTCGATGCCCGTCACCTTGATAAGATGAAGGCCATACTGAGTCTGCACGACCTGGGACACCTGCCCCGGATCGAGCGAGAACGCGGCGTCATCGAAGCTGTCGCCAAAGAATCCTTTCTGGATCGCACCAAGATCGCCCCCGTCGCCGGCAGACGAGGAATCGTCAGAATACTCACGCGCCAGAGCAGTGAAATCCGCTCCCTGCTCGAGTTGCTGCTGCACTTCGGCAATGCGGTCGCGGGCTTCCTGTTCGGTCCGGTCGTCGCCGAACGTCACCAGAATATGGGAAACCTCACGCGGGGCCGCGGCCTTGGCCTGTTCATAGGCCTGGCGCAGCTGCTCGTCGGTGACCTCGACATCCTTGGCCACGTCCTCCTGGTTCAATACCAGATAGTTGACCTTGACCTGCTCCGGACGAAGAAAATCATCCTGATGCTGGTCATAGTACTGCTGGAGATCGGCATCGCTCGGGGTGACGGGCTGTTCGAGATCCGCGGCGGTCAATGCCGCATAGCGGAACGTCCGCTGCTGCTGCTGCAACGATGCCAATCGCGCCTTTTCCGATGGCAACAGGAAGGCTGACGCCGCGAGCCCCTGTTGGACCTGCCGGCGCAGCGTGTCTGCGCGCAGTTCGCGACGGAAGGAGGCAGGCGTGTAACCGGCCTGCGCCAGTCGATTGGTGAATAGTTCGTCGGAGAAGCGACCATCCTGATCCTGGAATTCGGGCAGCGAGACGATCAATCGATCCAGCTGACTATCCGAGATATGAAGCCCGCCCTCGCTCGCGTATTGGTCCAGCGTACGCTGACGAATCAGCTGATCGAGCACCTGACCGCGAAACTGCCGCTCCTGTTCGGGCGGCACTTGCCCCGAACGAATGCCGCGCTGCACTTGCGTTTCGACCGCTTGACGACTGATGGATTCACCATTGACCGTCGCCGCATCGTTGCTACCTGCCGAGAAGTAACTGACCAGGGATTCCGCGCCGAAAAGCGCGAACGTCACGATGATGGCCCCCACGATGACTTTTGCCACCCACCCTTGGGAGCCCTCACGAATTCGTTGCAGCATGCTGTCCTCGCATGTCGATTACCCATGTGTCGCGCGCGTATCGTACACCGCCATGCCACCACGGCGCATCCGTGCACGAACACTGGCTATCCTTTCTGCAAAAGGTTCGCTCTTGCAGCACGACAATAAAAAAGCGCATCGCTGAGGCGATGCGCTTATGTTTTGCGGACTCTCACCGACTGGAAAACCTAAGTCTTCCATGGACGCCGGAACATCGGCCCGCGCGACGGAGCGAAACTCAGTTCACCGCGTCTTTGAGCGCCTTGCCTGCCTTGAAGCTCGGCACCTTGGCAGCGCTAATCTCGATCGGCTTGCCAGTCTGCGGGTTACGGCCAGTACGCGCTGCGCGCTCTTTCACCGCAAAAGTCCCGAACCCTACCAGTGCTACAGAGTCACCCTTCTTCAGGCTGTCTGACACGGACTCGATCATCGCGTCGAGAGCGCGTGTTGCAGCCGCCTTGGGAATATCGGCAGACGCAGCAATGGCTTCAATCAGCTCGGATTTATTCACACTTCACCCCTTGACTGTATACGAAATTAACAGGACATCGATGCGCAATCAGAGACGCGATCACGATTTCAACAAGTGGGCATTTTATAGCAATGCCGAGTTTCTGCTGTCAATCGAGATCATCAGAAAAACCGCGTCATATCGGGCCTGACGCACGAAATTTACGCATCGATGAGATCAATGTGTGCTGACATTGGTTTGCGAAGAAGCTACATCTTCGGCGAGCTTGTCATCGTCGTCGACATGGTTCGTCAATGCCGTTGACAACACGTCATCAATCCACTTCACCGAACGAATGTCCAATGCATTCTTGATGTTCTCGGGCACCTCTTTGAGGTCCCGACGATTCTCTTCCGGTATGAGTACGGTCTTTATACCACCGCGCCGTGCAGCCAGCAATTTCTCCTTGAGCCCGCCGATCGGCATGACTTCGCCACGCAGATTGACTTCGCCGGTCATTGCCACATCACAGCGTACGGGCCGCCCGGTATAGGCCGACACCATGGCCGTTACCATGCCGATGCCTGCGCTCGGGCCATCCTTCGGCGTGGCGCCCTCGGGAACATGGATATGCAGGTCTTCCTTTTCGAAGCGCTCGGGGTCGATACCAAACTGGCGCGCTCTCGCCCGCACCACGGTGTGAGCGGCACTGACGGACTCCTTCATGACGTCGCCCAGTGAGCCAGTCTTGTTGACCCGCCCCTTGCCCGGCGTCACGACAGACTCGATGTACAGCAGTTCGCCGCCGACCGAAGTCCAGGCCAGCCCGGTGACGCGGCCGACCTGATGCTCCTGATCCGCCAGGCCATAGCTGTAGCGGCGCACGCCAGCGTAGCGTTCGATATCATCCGCCGACAGAGTCTGCCCGGCCTGGGCGCCCTGGCCTTTTTCCGTTTCCAGACGTTCACGAAGCACCTTGCGGCAGACCTTGGCGACCTGGCGCTCGAGTTCACGCACCCCGGCTTCGCGGGAGTAATAGCGGATCAGCTCGAGCACGGACTCGTCGCTGAACGTCAGTTCGCCTTCCTTGAGCCCGTTCGCCTTGAGCTGCTTGGGAACCAGGTAGCGCTTGGCGATGGCGAGCTTCTCGTCCTCGGTATACCCCGGCAGACGAATGACTTCCATACGGTCCAGCAACGGACCGGGAATGTTCATCGAATTGGCCGTACAGAGGAACATCACGTCCGACAGATCGTAATCGAGCTCAAGATAATGATCGTTGAACTTGTCGTTCTGCTCGGGATCCAGCACTTCCAGCAGCGCAGAGGAAGGATCTCCACGATGATCCATGCCGATCTTGTCGACTTCATCGAGCAAAAACAGCGGATTGCGTACACCCGCCTTGCTCATGCGCTGAATCAGCTTACCCGGCAGCGAGCCGATGTAAGTACGCCGGTGACCGCGGATCTCGGATTCATCACGCACGCCACCCAATGCCAGGCGTACGTAGCGCCGGTTGGTGGCGCGCGCAATCGACTGGCCCAGTGATGTCTTGCCTACGCCGGGCGGGCCGACAAGACACAGCACCGGCCCCTTGAGCTTCTTGACCCGCTTTTGTACGGCAAGATACTCAAGAATGCGTTCCTTGACTTCTTCCAGGCCATAATGATCCTCGTCCAGCACCTTGGCAGCGTGCGGCAGGTCATGCTTCACCCGAGTCCGCTTTTTCCATGGCACGGACAGGACCCAATCCAGATACGAGCGGACGACGGTCGCCTCGGCAGAGGTGGGCGACATCATCTTGAGTTTGCCGAGCTCCTGAGTAGCCTTGTCGACGGCTTCCTGGGGCATCCCGGCATCCTTGATGCGCTGCTCGTACTTTTCCGCCTCGTTGGGCACGTTCTCGAGCTCGCCCATCTCTTTCTGGATGGCCTTCATCTGCTCATTGAGATAGTACTCGCGCTGAGACTTCTCCATCTGGTCCTTGACCCGCGACCGGATGCGTTTCTCGACCTGCAGCAGATCGATCTCGGACTCGATCAGCGCCATCAGGTGTTCGACCCGATCGCGCACACGATCCATCTCGAGCAGCTCCTGCTTGTCATCGATCTTCAATGACAGGTGCGCACAGATCGTGTCGACGAGCCGGCTGGGATCTTCGATCTCCTGCAGCGAAGAGAGAACCTCGCCAGGCACCTTCTTGGACAGCTTGACGTACTGCTCGAACTGATTGAGCAGCACGCGAACCAGAGACTCCTGCTCACGTTCGCTCAGCGGCTCACTATCCCGCGCCACTGCCTGCGCGCTGATGAAGCCGTCCTCGTCCTGCGAAACCTCCTGGATATCGGCCCGGAAGCTCCCTTCGATAAGCACCTTGACCGTACCGTCGGGAAGCTTGAGCAGCTGCATGATATCGGCCACCGTGCCGATACTGAAAAGATCGTCGACACCGGGGTCGTCATGAGCCGCCTCACGCTGCGCGACCAATAGCACGCGCTTGTCGTGCTCCATCGCGGTTTCCAGCGCCCGGATCGATTTTTCCCGCCCCACGAACAGTGGTATGACCATCTGCGGATAGACTACCACGTCACGTAGCGGCAAGAGCGGAAGCGTCAATGTCTGGTCAGAGCTCTGCGCCATTACAGCATTTCCTCGACAAACTTTCGGATGGGTGAGCCACCAGAGCGGCAATATCAATATGAAAGGTACGTGGGGGCGTCATCAGCCAGATACAAGTAGCATCCGATAGACTAGCGAATCCCTGAAAGACCGAATCCATAAAAAAGGGGGCCATCAGGCCCCCTCGCTAGATAGCTGAACGGAACGACACGTCCCGATCACCCGTCTTTATTGACGACACGACTCTCTTCCTGCTTGGAGTAGATTAGCAGCGGTTCGCTATCGCCGGTAATGACTGAGCTGTCGATCACGACCTTGGTGACGCCGTCGAGCGACGGCACGTCGTACATCGTCTCCAGCAGTACCGATTCCAGAATCGAACGTAGCCCACGCGCGCCCGTCTTGCGTTCCATGGCCTTGTGCGCCACGGCTCGCAAGGCATCTTCACGGAAGTCCAGCTCCACCCCTTCCATCTCGAACAGGTGCGCATACTGCTTGACCAGCGAGTTCTTGGGCTCGGTCAGGATCTGGACCAGCGCATCTTCGGTCAGTTCGGTCAACGTCGCGATCACCGGCAAGCGTCCGACGAACTCGGGAATCAATCCGAACTTGACGAGATCCTCGGGCTCGACGTCGGCAAGGACATCACCGACACCCTTGTTGCTTTCCTTGCTCTTCACCGCAGCATTGAAACCAATTCCGCCCTTCTCGGCACGGTCACGAATCACCTTGTCCAGGCCAGCGAAGGCGCCGCCGACGATGAACAGGATATTGCCGGTGTCGACTTGCAGGAATTCCTGCTGTGGATGCTTGCGGCCGCCCTGCGGTGGAACGGAAGCCGTCGTCCCTTCGATCAGCTTGAGCAGCGCCTGCTGCACGCCTTCACCGGACACGTCACGCGTGATGGAGGGATTGTCCGACTTGCGCGAAATCTTGTCGATCTCGTCGATGTAGACGATGCCGCGCTGGGCCTTCTCGACGTCGTAGTCACATTTCTGCAGCAACTTCTGGATGATGTTCTCGACATCCTCGCCCACGTAGCCCGCTTCGGTGAGCGTCGTGGCGTCTGCGATCGTGAACGGCACATTGAGCAGGCGCGCCAGCGTTTCCGCCAGCAGTGTCTTGCCGCTGCCCGTCGGGCCAATCAGCAGGATGTTGGACTTGCCCAGCTCGATGCTGTCGCTCTTGCCACCACTGCGTAGACGCTTGTAGTGATTGTAGACCGCAACGGACAACACCATCTTGGCGCGATCCTGGCCAATCACATAGTCGTCGAGCGTATTACGAATCTCTCGGGGTACGGGAAGACGGTCTTCATCGCTCTCGGCGTCGGCTTCCAGAACCTCCTCGCGAATGATGTCATTGCAGAGATCGACACACTCGTCACAGATGTAGACAGACGGGCCTGCGATGAGCTTGCGCACTTCGTTCTGGTTCTTGCCGCAGAACGAGCAGTACAGCAGCTTGCCGTTGTCGTCTTTGCCTTTACCGTCGGCCATTCGTGTACCTCGTCAGGACGACGGCGCAGCACGCCGTCGTGTGAAACCTTGACTCAAACGCTATCAGGATACCGGACGCTTATCCAGCACGGCGTCGATCAGGCCGTATTCGACGGCCTGACTACCATCCATGAAGTTGTCACGGTCGGTGTCCTGAGCGATCTTGTCGATATCCTGACCCGTGTGGTTCGCCAGGATGCGATTCAGCTTCTGGCGAATGGTCAGGATTTCACGGGTGTGGATCTCGATGTCCGCTGCCTGCCCCTGATAACCCCCAAGCGGCTGGTGGATCATCATGCGCGAATGCGGCAGGCAGAAGCGCTTGTCCTTCGCGCCGCCAGCCAGCAACAGCGCACCCATGCTGGCCGCCTGGCCGATACAGACCGTCGAGACATCCGGCTTGATGAACTGCATGGTGTCATAAATGGACATGCCCGCCGTCACTGAACCACCCGGCGAGTTGATATAGAGATGAATATCCTTGTCAGGATTTTCGGACTCCAGGAACAGCAGCTGTGCCACGACCAGGTTGGCCATGTAGTCCTCGACCGGGCCGACCAGGAAGATGACACGCTCTTTGAGCAGACGAGAGTAGATATCGTACGACCGCTCGCCGCGCGCACTCTGCTCCACCACCATCGGGACCAGGCCGCCAGCATTACTGATGTCGAACTCGTTACGCATCGCGATTTCCTTACAGCTGGTGATTGTCAGGCCCATCGACTAGCGGCCCGGCTTCGGCCGGGCCGCTCGCTTACCAAGCACCCATCATGCTTTGGAATCGCTTTCCTCGGCCTCGTCTTCTTCAGCTTCTTCAGCCGATTGCTCGGCCTGTTGAGCCGCCTGAAGCACTTGCTCGTAGCTCATGCTGACGTCGTTAACCTGGGCCTGCTCGAGAAGCTTGTCAACGGCCTTGTCTTCCAGCACCGCCGACTTGATCTGCCCTTTGAGCTCGTCGTTCTGCATGTACTGCTCGACGGCCTGCTCGGGCTGCTGATACTGAGATGCCAACTCTTCGGCGCGAGCACGGATCTCGTCGTCGCTGGCGTCCAGCTCGTGTTGCTTGATGACTTCCGCCAGCAGCAGACCGACCTTGACACGAGTACGGGCCTGGTCGGCGAACAGCTCGTTGGGCAACTGGCTGACATCGAAGTCTTCGCCAAGACCGAACTGCTGAGCCGCCTGACGCTTGAGGCCCTCGGTCTCCTGGCCGACCAGTGACTGGGGCACGGTGACGTCATTGGCTTTCTGCAGCGCATCGAGAGCCTGCTGCTTGACGCGATTCTGCGCCGCCTGCTTGACCTCGCGCTCCATGTTGCTCTTGATCTCGGCACGGAACTTGTCGGCATCGCCGTCTTCCACACCGAATTCCTTGATGAAGTCGGCATCGACTTCCGGCAGCGCCTTGGCGGAGACTTCATGAACCGTCACCTTGAAGGTCGCTTCCTGACCCGCCAGATGTTCGGCCTGGTAATCTTCCGGGAAGGTCACGCTGATGCGCTTCTCTTCACCAGCCTTGGCACCGATCAGCTGTTCTTCGAAGCCGGGGATGAAACGGTTGGACCCCAGCTCGAGCTCATGCCCTTCGGCGGCGCCACCTTCGAACGGCTCGTCGCCCAGGAATCCCTGGAAATCGATCTTGACCTGATCGCCATTTTCCGCCGCGCGCTCAACCGGCTGGAACTTGGCCCGCTGACCGCGCAGCGTTTCGATCATGGTGTCGATATCGGCGTCCGTGATTTCTGTCTTGGGACGCTCCACGACCGTACCGTCGATGCTCTTCAGTTCGATCTCGGGATAGACTTCCAGCGTGGCAACGAACTCCAGATCCTTGCCAGTCTGATCGATTTTGGGCTCGATCGACGGATAGCCTGCAGGGTTCAGGCTCTGCTCGGTAATCGCCCGCACGTAGTGTTGACGCATGAGCTCACTGACGACTTCGTTGCGCACGTCTTGACCGTAGCGCTGACGCACGACCGCCATCGGGATCTTCCCTTGACGAAAGCCATTCAGACGAACGCGCTTGGCGGTGTCTTGCAGGCGAGCAGCAACGGCCTCGTCAACCTCGGCTGCCGGAACCTGAACAGTGATGCGACGTTCGATCTGGGATGTCGTCTCAACGGAAACTTGCATAGATGATCCTCTACCGACGGGGGCGTTCTGTGATTGCAACTCAAAAACCAGGCTTCAAAACTGTCATTTCAAAGCGCTCATTTCTAAACAGGGGGCGATTTTATGAATCCCCATGCCTACTGGCAAGCAGACTAGGGCGGTAAATGGTGCCAATCGGGACGAAATACAAGCCCGAAGCCATAAATATCGACTTAAGGCTAACCTGACACGCATCTCGAACATCGAACCACAACATTCGACAGAGATGGCGACGCGCAGTAAAAGAGAGGCAGTACCGAAAAGAAAGGACTATCACCGAGGAAGAAATGGGGTGGATGATGGGGATCGAACCCACGACCACCGGAGCCACAATCCGGGGCTCTACCACTGAGCTACACCCACCATTTCTCAAAGCTGATCGGCATGGGGTGGATGATGGGGATCGAACCCACGACCACCGGAGCCACAATCCGGGGCTCTACCACTGAGCTACACCCACCATACCGATTTTCGCATCGACCGGGACCACATCACCAAGTAACGAGTGGCGCGCCCAGCAGGACTCGAACCTGCAACCTACGGCTTAGAAGGCCGTTGCTCTATCCGGTTGAGCTATAGGCGCATTCCAACACCGGCTGCATTTTCACCGACACGAGCGGTATCATCATGGTCGGGGTAGAGGGATTTGAACCCCCGACATCCTGCTCCCAAAGCAGGCGCGCTACCAGACTGCGCTATACCCCGTTTGATGCCATTCGTGCCCGATGACTCTACGAGCCCCTCGATGCGCTGCGTATTCTACGGATCCTTTCTGTCGGGTCAAGCCCTTACGTGCACTTAACCTCGATTGCATCTCGCAGCGCAGCATCAAAAAATGCCGCAAATGGCACTGACGCCCCGTCGCGCGTTGACTGCATCTCTGGGCGTGCGAAAATTGCCGATCTCAGTCGGCCTTCCGCCGACCCCCTCAGCACTCAGAAAGGAAAGTCGATGACCGCTCAGTTGATCGATGGCAAGGCCATTGCCGGCTCAATCCGCAATCGAGTGAAAGTCGACGTGGAACATCGAACCCAGCGCGGGCTGCGTCGCCCGGGGTTGGCCGTCATACTGATCGGCCACGATCCGGCCTCGGAGGTCTACGTCAGCCACAAGCACCGAGCCTGCGAGAACGCCGGCATTCTCTCCTTCAGCCACCGGCTCGAGACCACCACGACGCAGCAGGACCTGGAAGCGCTGATCGATCGCCTGAACGCCGACCCTGCCGTCGACGGCATCCTTCTACAGCTTCCGCTACCCGCACATCTCGATGCCAACCCCTTGCTCGAGCGCATTCGTCCGGACAAGGATGTCGACGGCTTTCATCCGTACAACCTGGGCCGCCTGGCGCAGCGGTTGCCGCTGCTGCGCCCCTGCACGCCCAAGGGTATCATCACGCTGCTCGAACAGAGCGGGATCCCGCTCCGGGGGCTGGACGCCACCATCGTCGGCGCTTCCAATATCGTCGGCCGGCCGATGGCGCTGGAACTGCTGCTTGCCGGCTGTACCACCACGATCTGTCATCGATTCACTCAGGGGCTGGAAGACAAGGTCCGACAGGCCGATCTGCTGGTGGTTGCTACCGGCAAGCCCGGCCTGATCAATGGCAACTGGGTCAAGCCCGGCGCCATTGTCATCGATGTCGGCATCAACCGTCGGGAAGACGGCACCCTGGTGGGCGATGTCGATTTCGACACCGCAGCCGAGCGCGCCAGCTGGATCACCCCGGTACCCGGCGGTGTCGGACCGATGACGGTTGCCACCTTGTTGCAGAACACCCTGCAAGCGGCCGAACTTCACGATGCACAATGACGCACCGACGACACCTCAACTCTACGCACTGATCTGACGGACCAGGACGGATAACGCATGCAGACTATCGGTATCATTGGCGCCATGGAGCAGGAAGTCGCCCTGCTCGCCTCCCAGCTGGAAAACGCCCGCATCGAACATCATCCCGGCGGCACTTTTCATGTCGGTGAGCGCCACGGGCTTCGGGTCGTGCTACTCCAGTCAGGCATCGGCAAAGTCAATGCCACGGTGGGCGCAACGCAACTGATGACCCACTACCAGCCGGACGCCATCATCAACACCGGCTCTGCCGGCGGCTTCGGTGCGGCCATGGAAGTCGGCGACGTGATCATCTCCAGCGAGGTGCGCCATCACGATGTCGACGTCACCGCTTTCGGCTACGAAATGGGCCAGGTTCCCGGCATGCCGGCAGGCTTTGCCCCGGATCCCGGGCTGATCGAGACCGCGCGCGCCTGCATCGAAAGCCTCGGGGATCTACGCGTCCACGAAGGCCTGATCTGTACCGGCGACAGCTTCATGGCCGATCCGACACGGGTCGACACCGTGTGCGGACATTTCCCCCAGATGCTGGCAGTAGAGATGGAAGCCGCCGCGATTGCCCAGACCTGCCATCTGTTCGCGTGCCCGTTCGTGGTCATTCGGGCGCTGTCGGATATCGCCGGCAAGCAGTCCGAACTCTCCTTTGACGCCTTCCTGGAACGGGCCGCGACGCATTCCGCCAAGATGGTCGATGCGATCCTCGCTCGCCTGGCCGGGCAATGATCCCGTTTCCCGAATCATGACGCCCCCAAAACGACGAACCCCGCCCATTGGCGGGGTTCGTCGTTTCAAGGCCATGACAGCATCAGGCCGGAGGCGCCTCGAAACTCCAACGGGTACCTTCGCGAGAGTCCTTGAGCACGATACCCAATGCTGCCAGCTCGTCGCGGATCCGATCGGCCTCGGCGAAATCCCGATTGCCCTTGGCCGCGGCCCGCGCCTCGATACGCGTCTCGATCTCGGCTTCACTCAGCGGCAGACCGGCAGCCCCCGCCTTGAGGAATTCGGCCGGTTCGCGCCCAAGCAGCCCCAGCACACTGGCCAGTCGCTTGAGCTCCTGCCCCAGCGCCCCGGCATGGGCCGGCTCGGCATCGCGCAACCGGTTGATCTCCCGGGCCAGATCGAACAGTACCGATAGTGCTTCCGGCGTATTGAAATCATCGTTCATCGCCGCCGAGAATCGCTCGGCGTAGACTCCTTCGACATCGCCGTGGGCCAGCTCGACGCCATCGAGCGCATGATAGAAGCGCTCCAGCGACTTGCGCGCCTCGCTGAGCGACTCCGGCGCGTAGTTGATCGGGCTTCGATAGTGGCTCGCGACCAGCAGGTAGCGGACCACTTCCGGATCGTGCACTTCCAATACATCGCGAATGGTGAAGAAGTTGCCCAGCGACTTGGACATCTTCTCCTGATTGACGCGCACCGCACCAGCGTGCATCCACACGTTGACGTAGGGCTTGCCCGTCGCCGCCTCGCTCTGAGCGATCTCGTTCTCGTGATGCGGGAAAGTCAGGTCCGGCCCGCCGCCATGAATATCGAAGGTATCGCCCAGGCAACAGGTCGACATCGCCGAACACTCGATATGCCAGCCGGGCCGCCCGTCGCCCCATGGCGACGACCAGCTCGCTTCACCTGGCTTGGCGGCTTTCCACAGCACGAAATCGAGCGGATCTTCCTTGTGCGCGTCGACATCGACCCTCGCGCCCGCTCTCATGTCGTCGAGGTTGCGATTGTTGAGCTTGCCGTAGTCGGCGAAGCGCCGGACACGATAGTAGACGTCACCATTGTCGGCCGCATAGGCATAACCGCCTTCGATCAGGCGCTCGATCATCGCCACGATCTCGGGAATGTGGCCGGTCGCACGTGGCTCCGCATCGGGGCGCAGCACGCCGAGCCGCGCTTCGTCCTCGTGCATCGCCGCGATCATGCGCTCGGTCAATGCCGATATCGACTCGCCATTCTCCTCCGCGCGCCTGAGTATCTTGTCGTCGATATCGGTGATATTGCGAACGTAGGTCACGTCCAGTCCGGTCTGACGCAGCCAGCGAGTGATCACGTCGAACGCCACCATGACGCGGGCATGGCCCAGATGGCAGTAGTCGTAGACCGTCATGCCGCAGACGTACATCCGCAGCTTGCCGGGCTCGATCGGTTCCAGCGCCGCCTTGCGTCGCGTCAGCGTGTTGTAGATCTCCAGCGCGCTCATGTTCTCGCTACCTTAGCTCTGCTTCTTCTGAATCTTGGCCCAGCTATCCTTGAGCCCCACGGTGCGGTTGAACACCAGCTTGCCATCGCGACAAGCGTGACGATCGGCACAGAAGTAGCCAACGCGTTCGAACTGGTAGCGCGCTTCGGGTTCCACCTTCGCCAGCGCCGGCTCGGCGATCCCTTCCACGACAATCAGCGACTCCGGGTTCAGGTGCTCGAGGAAATCGGCGTCCTTGTCACGGTCCGGCGCCTCGTCGAGGAACAGGTTGTCGTACAGCCGAACCTCCACCGGCACGCCATGTTCCGCGCTGACCCAGTGGATGACGCCCTTGACCTTGCGCCCTTCCGGATTCTTGCCCAGCGTGTCGAAGTCGACGCTGCAGTGCAGTGCCTCGATCTCGCCGCCCTCGCCCTTGATCACCTCGTCGCAGCGGATGACATAGCCGTTGCGCAAGCGAACTTCCTTGCCGGGCGCCAGGCGGAAGAATTTCTTCGGCGGCTCTTCCATGAAGTCGTCGCGATCGATCCAGATCTCGCGGGTGAATGGCAGCCGGCGCATGCCCATGTCCTCGCGCGCCGGATGCCCGGGCACCTCGAAAGCCTCGTCGTGATCCGCCGGGACATTGGTCAACACCACCTTCAGCGGGTCGAGAACGCACATGGCCCGGGGCGCGTTGTCCTCGAGATCCGAACGAATGGCGAAATGCAGCATCGCGATATCGACCACGTTGGCGGCACGGCTGACCCCGGTCATGTCGCAGAACTTACGCAGCGACGCCGGCGTATAGCCCCGGCGGCGCAGCCCGGAGATCGTCGGCATGCGCGGATCGTCCCAGCCATCGACCACGTTCTGATCGACCAGCAGCTTGAGCTTTCGCTTGGACGTCACCGTATAGTTGACGTTCATCCGTGCGAACTCGGTCTGCCGGGGTCTGGACGGCACCGGCAACTGGTCCAGGAACCATTCGTACAGCGGTCGATGGTCCTCGAACTCCAGCGTGCATAGCGAATGCGTGATGCCCTCGATGGCGTCGGACTGCCCATGGGTAAAGTCGTAGGAGGGATAGATCTTCCACGCATCGCCGGTCTGGTGGTGATGCGCATGGCGAATGCGGTAGAGGATCGGATCGCGCAGGTTGATGTTCGGCGCGGCCATGTCGATCCTGGCCCGAAGCACCTTCGCCCCTTCGTCGAACTCGCCCAGGCGCATGCGCTCGAGCAGGTCGAGATTTTCATCGACACTGCGATCGCGATACGGACTCGGGCGGCCCGGCTCGGTCAGCGTGCCCCGATATTCGCGGATCTCCTCCGGCGAGAGATCGTCGACGTACGCCTTGCCTTCCCGCACCAGGTGCTGGGCCCAGGCGTACAACTGATCGAAGTAGTCGGACGCAAAGCGCACCGCCCCGCTCCATTCGTACCCGAGCCAGCGGATATCCTCCTGGATGGCATCGATATACGCCTGTTCTTCCTTGGCGGGATTGGTGTCGTCGAAGCGCAGATGGCATCGCCCACCGAACTGCTCCGCCAGGCCGAAATTGACCCAGATCGACTTGGCATGGCCGATGTGCAGAAACCCGTTCGGCTCCGGCGGGAAGCGAGTCACGATCGTCTTGGCCTGGCCCGACTCGATCTCGTCCCGAATCTGGTTACGCAAGAAGTTCGGCGCGCCCTGCTGGGTATCGGCACCGTGCTGGGTCTCGGCGTTGTCGTTGGGGCTCTCGGCGCTCGTGTTGCTTTCGACGCTCATGGAATGCAGGCAACCTCTGTAATTCGAATGATCGGCCAAAGATGCGGCCCGGATGACGGCAGGTTAACACGCAGGGACAGCGGTTTCTCCCGCCGGCCCAAAACCGCTATTATAGCGCGACGCCCGCGGCCGGCGCCAAGCCGGCCGCCACCTATCGACAGCCCAGAATCGCTCAGGATTTCCGATGATCGTCTTGCATACCAACCACGGTGTCATCAAACTCGAACTCGACCATGACAAGGCTCCGAAAACTGCCGCCAACTTCGAGCAGTACGTCAAGGACGGCCACTATGACGGCACGCTGTTCCATCGCGTGATCGACGGATTCATGGTCCAGGGCGGCGGCTTCGACACCGACTTCGAGCAGAAGTCCACGCGTGCGCCCATCGAGAACGAAGCCGACAACGGCCTGGCCAACCAGAAGGGCAGCGTTGCCATGGCACGCACCCAGGACCCGCACTCGGCCAGCGCGCAGTTCTTCATCAACGTCGGCGACAACGACTTCCTCAATCATCGCGACAAGAGCCTGCAGGGCTGGGGTTACTGCGTGTTCGGCCGCGTGGTCGAAGGCATGGACGTGGTCGACAGCATCCGCCAGGTCGCTACCGGGCGTCGTGGCATGCACAGCGACGTTCCCACGGAAGACGTCATCATCGAACGCGCCGAAGTCACGGCCTGATCTTCATCCCGATATTGGCCGACTATCGAAAGGAACGATCTCTCGCATGCAACTGCTGATTGCCGATCTCCATCTTCACCCCTCCCAGCCGGACATCGCCAAGGGGTTCATCGACTACCTTCGCGGTCCGGCCCGACAGGCATCATCGCTGACCATCCTCGGCGATCTGTTCGAAGCCTGGATCGGCGATGACTACCGTGGCGAGTTCGAGCAGCAGATCATTGCCGAACTGAAGGCCTGCAGCGATGCCGGTACGCGGCTGGCGTTCATGCATGGCAACCGGGATTTTCTGATCGGCGAGTCATTCGCTGCGGATAGCGGTTGCGCCCTGCTCGACGACCCGACGGTGGTCGAACTTGCGGGTCAGCGCGTCCTGCTGATGCACGGCGACAGCCTGTGTACCCGAGACGAAGCCTACATGGCCTTCCGCCAGCAGGCGCGCAATCCGGCCTGGCAGGCGCAGATACTGGCGATGCCGGTCGAGGAGCGTCTGGCGCTGGCCAAGCAGCTACGGCAGCAGTCCGGCGAAGCCAATACCAACAAGGCCGAAGACATCATGGACGTCACTCCCGAAGCCGTCGTCGAGACCCTGCAGGCTCACGAGGTGAAGGTCATGATTCACGGCCATACCCATCGCCCGGCCGTCCACGATCTCACCGTCGGTGGCGAGCCGGCCAAACGCTACGTCATCGGCGACTGGCGTCCCGGCGTGGGATGGCAGCTGAGAGTCGAAGACGACACGCTGACGCTCGAGTCGTTTGCGCTCTGACGAGTTCGATACAGATTTTCGACGGCAGCCCTGAAAGCGCCCGGTTCGAATGTCGAGCCGGGCGCTTTTTCCATGCACAGATCCAGGCAAGGAAGCTGTCGTGAGTCACGGCTAGAGCTGATAATCCGGCGCACGGGTCGGGGCGCTGACGTTGTCCAGAAGCGTCCGCCAGCGAGTCAGAACCGGCGCATCGGACAGCGCCACTTCTCCCAGTCGATAGCGCAGCGCTTGCTGCTTTTCCTTATCGCCGGAATCGACCAACGAGAGCCACATTTCCAGGCTCTTCAGCTCCATATGGGCGCTGCCCGCCTCGACCGCCCAGATTCTCGCCTCCTCGATCAGGGCCGCAACTGTCTGCATGTCGCCCCCCATGCGATGCCTGGCGCGAGCCATCTGCAGCGCAAGCTGCGGCATCATCAGCGAACGTCGGGTTCGCGCCTGGTCGAGGCAAGGCTCCAGATACGTCACAGCAAGCGCGACATCGTTGAGCGCCAGGCAGGCGTCGCCGTACCACAGCAAAGGCCGTTGATGCGGCTCCCGGCCGGTCAGCTCGCTCAACTGCGCGATGCAGGCCTCGATTCGTTTCAGGCCGCACGCCTCCCCCGCCAGCGACTGGCTCCAACCCAGTACGCAGTCGGCCTCCCAATGCCAGCGCTGGAGATCCTCGGTCCGGGTCATTTCGTGCGCTCGGCGACCGCGCTCAGTGGCCAGGTGAATATGTCCCAGTTGCCGGTAGAGCGAGGCGGCAAAAATCAGTGCCAGGGCCAGCGATCCCGGATGGCGAACCGACTCGGCCAAGCGAATGGCGGTCTCCATCTGCTGTTCCGCGCGCAGGTAGTCGCCGCGCAGGCAGAGCGCCCAGCTCTGGTAGCAGGCTGCCGCCACCTGCGGATGATCGGAGTATGGCAACCATTCCAGCACCATCGGCTGATTCAACGGGTCGATCTGGTCGAGATGTTCGTAGGCAAGCGATATCCTGCCGCTCCAGTACTCTCCGTGAGCCCGGGCATAGAGCGCCAGGCGCTGGTAACGGGGGTCGTCGATGCGCTGGGCCAGCTCGCGCAGCTGCATGGCCAGCAACTCCGCATCGCGGTTGGCGTGGCGTTGGCTGGCGCCGACCCAGAGCCCCCAGGTCACCAGAAACGCCTGGTCGTCGGCAGCCTCGTCATCCAGGTCTGCGCCCTGCCAGAGCTCCTGAGCCTGAAGGAAACTCTCATGCGCCGCTCGCGATCCGTGGCCCTCCAGTGCATAACACGCCTGCCCCTTGACGGTCAGCAGACTGATCTGACGCTCGGCGCCGCCGGCGGACACCTCGTTCAGGCAGGCCAGGCCGGACTCCGCCAGCCTCAGCGCCGTGCGATTGGCACTCACCTTGAGCCCGCTCCGGGCGGCCATTTCGAAATAGCGCGCGGCACGGGCCGGGTCACCGCTTCGCCTCAGGTGCTCGGCGAAGTCGCCGGGGTGACGGCTGATCCAGGCGGGATAGCGCGATTCGATCACCTCGACCACCCGCTGGTGCAGGGCGATACGCACGTCCTGCGGGCAGGAAAGATAGGCTGCCTCCTGCAGCAACGGATGCGTGAACTGGAAATCGTAAGGGCAGGTTTCGCAGGGTTCGATGATCTCCAGCCGCCGCATCTGCTCCAGCGCAGCCTTGAGCGCATCGTCACCGACTTCCAGGCAATCGCGCAGCATGCCGGCTTCGAACTGACGGCCAAAGATGGCTGCCATGTGGGCGACCTGGCGGTCACCTTGCAACTGATCGATACGGCTGGCCAGCAATCCCAGCAACCCGCTCGGCAGACTGTCGACATTTAGCCGTCGACCTTCGCGCCGATCGATCTCCAACCGGCGGCAAATCTCCTGCAGGTAGAGCGGAACGCCTTCGCAGCGCTGGATCAACTGATCGCGCAGCCGGGGTCCGAGCTTGAGTCGGTGACGACGTGCCAGATAGTCCAGCATATCCGCTGATTGGCGACCATCGAGACGCCCCAAAATCACCTGCTGATCCCAGTTCAACCTGATCGGAGGGACTTCACGATTCTGATGCGAGGCTATCAGCAACGAAGCGGTATGAATCGGCAGTCTGGCCTGCAAATTCAGCAATACCTTGAGAGAGGGTTCGTCCAGCCATTGCAGGTCATCGACGATGATCACCAGCGGACGACGGAAGGCCATCTCGAGAATCAATGCCTGGACCAGTTGGGTGACCAGCTCCACTGCCTCGTCGGCATCTTCGCGCGCCAGGGGTTCGCGGCCCAGCACATCGATCAGCAGCCGCCGGCGCTCGCTGTCGATCTTCTGCAGTACAGCAGTGCGATCGATCAGCTGGCCGAGCGCTTCGCCATCCGGCTCCTGTTCCAGATACCACCCGAGCAGCGACTGGATCAGCCCGTACGAGGTCTGGCTGGACAGCCGAGTCGTGGGCCGCCAGAACACCGCGACGTCCTCGTGCTGGAGGTATTCACGGAAATGGATCATCAAGGCGGACTTGCCGATGCCGGTATCTCCCAGCACCAGCAGGCTCTGGCGTAGCCCCAGGGAAACCCGAGCCAGCGCATCCCGTAACTGGCGCAGCTCCGCCTCGCGCCCCATCAGGCTGGGCGGCAAGGCCTCGCGTCTAGAGGATTCCACGCCCAGCACCAGCCCACGTCGCTGGACACGACCGTCACTGCTGATCAGACGCGGTGTCAGGCGAGATTGCAGATCGAACGCGGGCGGCAGATGCTGGCTGGCATTGAGCGATATCACCAGCTCGCTGCTCTGCGCTGCCGCCATCATGGCCAATGCCACTTGTGTCACGTCACCGAACGGGTCGATCGATTGTCGCTCCGGCAACCAGATCACTCGCCCGCTATCCAGTCCGGCCGTCAGCGTGAATCGCGGGGGCGAATCATCACCTTCCCAAACGCTGTCGAGCTCGCGGGCCAAGCCTTGTCGGCAGTGTTCGAACAGCGCCACCAGTTCGGCCAGCTGATGCGTCGGCCCATGAGTACCAAAACACGCCAGGCCGATCCCGCTGCCCACGGCGGTCTGCCAGAAACCGCCTAGATGCCGGCACTGGGTTTCCAGCCACTGAAACAGTCGCCCCTGCGCTTTCAGGCATGCCAGCGCCCGGCCGAGATCGTTGCCGGCATCCACCGGCCTGAGAGCGATCGCCATCACCGTAATCTGGCGGTAATCGATGTCTTGGGCGACGTAACCCAAAGCACCCGGCTGCGCCGCTTGAGCGGCGGGCGAGCCCGCCTGACTCAGCCAGTCGGCGCTGGCCACTCCCTGCGCTGGCACTTCCGACCAGAATCGCGCCAACTGCAAAAAGCCGGGCTCCGGCTGCTGTCCCGAAAGCGCCAGGTGCTGCAGGAAGGCGTTGAACTGTTCCCGAGCAGCAGCAAACTGTCCATGCTCGGCGAGCTGTCGTACGAGACGCTCATGAAAGGGGCAGTAGTCGGGAATACGATGAATCAGGGTCCGTAGCAACGCCTCCGGTAGCGCCGAGGCAGCCTCCAGAACCCGCTCCGCGTATTCGATCAGCCGCTGGCGCCACTCGCCTCGCGTACGCACCAGCCACTGCTGGAAAGCGACACACTGCCCCAGATGAAGCTCCGCCAGCAGATCGCCCCGATAATGGTCGAGCAACTGCTCCAGAGTCGCCACGGTGGGCGGCTGCTGAAGCAGCTCGTCCGCCGCGCGGAGATCCCAGACGACGGAAGCCGGCAGATCGAAGGCGATCGTCTGCCGGGTGACGGACAGGGATACCTCGGCAAGATCACCGAGGCTGTGACGCAGACAGTGCAAGGCGTGGCGAAGGTTGGTTCGGCCGGACTTGACGCCCTGATCCGGCCACAGCATCTCAGCCAGAGCGGCACGACTGACCGGTGTTTCCTGCATCAGGAGGTAGACCAGCAGCGCCTTCACCTTGTCATAGCTGAACTGCGTCAGAGCCCGCTCGCCCTGCTGATAACCGAAGTGTCCGAAGAGCGAAATTGTTGTTGTAGCTGGACCTGGGTTCATTGCTTTCCATTCATCCGGTGAGAGGTACAGCCGCCCGGTGGCCACGAACGAGACAGCCGTCGTCGTGCCATGGCTCGAGAGCCATGGTTCCAAAGCGGTGATCAGGAGGCACGGGCTGCCGGCACGCCGCTGTGAAAGCGAAACATGGCGTCTTCGCCTTCGATCAGGGCCTGTTCGTGAATGGCAAAGCGGGCCACCCGTTCAGCGACCACTTCCTTTCCCGCATAGCGCTCGGCAAGCCCCAGGTAATCCTCGAAATGGCGCCCTTCCGACCGCACCAACGAGCGATAGAACTTGGCAAGCGACTCATCGAGGTGAGGAATCAACCTGGCGAAACGCTCGCAGGAACGCGCTTCGATGAAGGCCCCGACGATCAGGATGTCGATCAGCCGGTGCGGCTCCTCGCGCGCCACGTGCTCGCGCAGGCCCTCGGCATAGCGCGACGCCTGAATGTGGGAATAGTCGACGCCCCGTTCCTGCATCAGCCCGACCACCTGCTCGAAGTGCAGAAGCTCCTCGCGGGCGAGCTGGGACATCTTGGTCAGGAGTTCGGGGCGATCCACGTAGCGAAACATCAGGCTCATGGCCGTCGACGCCGCCTTCTTTTCGCACTGTGCGTGGTCGATCAGCAACAGTGCGGGATTTTCCAGCGCCGCCTCTATCCAGCGCCTCGGGGTTTCACATGGCAGAAAGTCGAGCAGCTCGGCAGACAGCAGGTCATCGGTAATGCAATCGGTATGGGCAGTCATTCGTTCGGTAGTCATTGACGTTCGTCGAGCACTCGACAGGCAATGCCGAGTACATGAATAAAAGCGGCGCACACGGGTAACGACGATTCGAACCGCGTGTCGGATACGGCGCGATTCGCCGAAAAACGGGACAGAACCGCGGCGAGCGATATCCGTCACCAGATCGTTGATTGGAGCCTGATGAAACACTCAGGTTCCGGTGCGTTGAATCAAAGTGGATTCGATGAAATTTCGCTCCATGGTAGCGCCTGGCCAACCAGACTTCGACACCCATCTGCTCGACCATGGTGACATTGACTTTCTTCGCGGTTTTCTCCGCCTGCCCCTGTTCCGCCCGAACGATGACGGCTCCTTAACATTGTCGACAGTTTCACGTAGACTTCGCTGCGCCCACCGCAGCCGATCTGTTGCCGACCGAAACGTACCCATATAACGGTTACAAAGTCGCGGCTACGAAACACATCGCTCATGCGGGCTCTAACACTAGATGAGGCTCTCCACCGTGCTTGAAGCTTACCGCCAACATGTCGAGGAGCGCGCCGCCGAAGGCGTGCCGCCGAAGCCGTTGAACGCCGAAATGACCGCCCAACTGGTCGAGCTGCTGAAGCAGCCGCCCGCTGGTGAAGAGGCATTTCTCCTCGAACTGATCACCGATCGCGTACCACCGGGCGTCGATGAAGCCGCTTACGTCAAGGCAGGCTTCCTCACCGCTATCGCCAAGGGTGAAGCGACCTCGCCACTGATCGACAAGATCCATGCGGTCAAGCTTCTCGGCACCATGCAGGGCGGATACAACATTGCCACGCTGGTCGAACTGCTCGACGACAGTGAACTCGCTCAGGAAGCCGGCGAACAGCTGAAGCACACGCTGCTGATGTTCGACGCCTTCCACGATGTCGCCGAACGTGCCAAGAACGGCAACGCCATTGCTCAAGGCGTGCTCGAATCCTGGGCCGAAGCCGAATGGTTCCTCGCCAAGCCGGCCCTGCCCGAGAAAATCAGCATCGCTGTGTTCAAGGTGCCGGGCGAGACCAATACCGACGATCTCTCTCCTGCCCCGGATGCCTGGTCACGCCCGGACATTCCGCTGCATGCCAACGCCATGCTCAAGAACCCGCGCGACGGCATCGAGCCGGAAGTCGCCGGCACCAAAGGGCCGATGTCACAGATCGAAGCGGTCAAGGCCAAAGGCTTCCCGGTCGCCTACGTCGGTGACGTGGTCGGCACCGGCTCCTCGCGCAAATCCGCCACCAACTCCGTGCTGTGGTTCTTCGGCGACGACATTCCCCACGTGCCCAACAAGCGCGCCGGCGGTTTCTGCTTCGGCGGCAAGATCGCGCCCATCTTCTTCAACACCATGGAAGACGCAGGCGCCCTGCCGATCGAAATGGACGTCGACAAGCTCGAAATGGGCGATGTCATCGATGTCTATCCCTACGAAGGCAAGGTGACCCGGCACGACAGCGACGAAGTCGTCTCCACTTTCCAGCTCAAGACCCAGGTCATCCTCGACGAAGTCCGTGCCGGCGGTCGTATTCCGCTGATCATCGGTCGCGGCCTGACCGAGAAGGCCCGCAACGAACTCGGGCTGCCGGGCTCCGACATCTTCCGCAAGCCGGAGCAGCCGGTCGACACCGGCAAGGGCTTCACCCTGGCACAGAAGATGGTCGGCAAGGCCTGCGGCATGGACGGCGTGCGTCCGGGCATGTACTGCGAGCCGAAGATGACCACCGTCGGCTCCCAGGATACCACCGGCCCGATGACGCGGGACGAGCTGAAGGACTTGGCCTGCCTCGGCTTCCAGGCCGATCTGGTCATGCAGTCCTTCTGTCACACGGCGGCCTACCCGAAGCCGGTGGACGTCGAGACGCATCACACCCTGCCCGACTTCATCATGAACCGTGGCGGCGTCTCGCTGCGTCCCGGCGACGGCATCATTCACTCCTGGCTCAACCGCATGTTGCTGCCGGACACGGTCGGCACCGGCGGCGACTCCCACACCCGCTTCCCGATGGGCATCTCCTTCCCGGCGGGCTCGGGCCTGGTCGCTTTTGCCGCCGCAACGGGCGTGATGCCGCTGGACATGCCGGAATCGGTACTGGTGCGCTTCAAGGGCGAGCGCCAGCCGGGCATCACCCTGCGTGACCTGGTCCATGCGATTCCCTACTACGCCATCCAGCAGGGCCATCTGACCGTGGCCAAGTCCGGCAAGAAGAACATCTTCTCCGGCCGTATTCTGGAAATCGAAGGTCTGGAAGATCTCACCGCCGAGCAGGCGTTCGAGCTTTCCGACGCGTCCGCCGAGCGTAGCGCAGCGGGCTGTACCATTACGCTGGGTGAAGAGAGCGTTACCGAGTACCTGAACTCCAACGTCACGCTGCTGAAGTGGATGATCAGCGCAGGCTACGGCGATCGCCGCACGCTGGAGCGCCGCATCGAGGCGATGGAAGCCTGGCTGGCCGACCCGAGCCTGATGCGTGCCGATGCCGACGCTGAATACGCCGCGGTCATCGAGATCGACCTGGCCGAGATCGACCAGCCGGTGCTGTGCGCGCCCAACGACCCGGACGACGCGCGACTGCTTTCCGAAGTGGCCGGCACGCAGATCGATGAAGTGTTCATCGGTTCGTGCATGACCAACATCGGTCACTTCCGTGCCGCCGGCAAACTGCTCGAAAAGCAGCCCGCCGGTAGCCTGAAGACACGACTATGGCTTGCGCCGCCGACCAAGATGGACCAACATCAACTGACCGAGGAAGGTTACTACGGTATTTACGGCAAGGCTGGCGCGCGCATGGAAATGCCGGGCTGTTCGCTGTGCATGGGTAACCAGGCACGCGTGGCGCCGAAATCCACCGTCGTATCCACCTCTACCCGTAACTTCCCCAACCGTCTGGGCGACGGCGCTGATGTCTATCTGGCATCGGCAGAACTCGCGGCGATCGCTGCCGTCGAAGGCCGCCTGCCAACGGTCGATGAGTACAAGGCTACCATGGGCGAGTTCAATGCCATGGCGGGAGAAATCTATCGCTACTTGAACTTCCATGAGATAGAGGATTTCCAGAAAGCGGCCGCTACTGTCATTCCGGTCGCCCAGGAAGCCTGACACGTCTCTTCCGATGCTCGCAGCTTCAAGAAGAGGTCACCGAAACGCCCCGCCATGCGGGGCGTTTTTTTGTCTCTTCCTCCCGTCATCTCCTCATCTCGTCACCTCACCAGACGCCCGGTTTCGTCTTGCAGGTACCGAGCAGACCGCGAGCCGGGAACTAACGCCGCCTGTCTCCGGCATCGAGTTCTTCCAGTAGCGACTCGCCGATACGCCATTGTGGCTGCCAATGCGCATCGTCGGCAGTGGCACGCTCTATTTCCAGGCGATCGTCTTCCGTGGCAATGACCAGGCAGTCGATGGATAGACGACGGTAGAGAGATGGCACTTCGCTGGGATAGCGAAGCGGCACGTCATCGAGACGAATATTGTGCTGCCAGGGCTCGGTGGTGACGAGCGCGAGGACATCGCAATGCGAGCGAAGTCGTTGCAACAGCCCATAGTGAGCGCTGTCGCTGCCACAGATGATGATGCGCTTCCTGCTATGCGCCCGGACAGCTGGCAACCATCGTTTGATAGTAGAGAACATGGCATTCGACCTGATGGGAAACTTGATACAAGTGACTGTCGGCCATGGGAAAGCTTCTGGCAAGCACAAGCAAGGCGTGATGATTATCCTGCTCTCCAGCGGCTGTCATTCCGATTTCGATGTCTGCCCGGGCCATTCCTGTCATCACGGGGAGTACGTAAGGCTATGCGTCTCATCGCTGTTCTGACAATATGCGCCACGGTCTGGTCAAATCGTGATTTGCATACCTTCTCATGATTGGCCGAGCAGACCATTCATGCTAAAGGCTTGATATCGCTATAGACACACGGACCGCGACAGTTTCCACAAGGAGTTACAACGTGAAATTCAAGGCTTTGTTCGCTCTCCCCCTGGCTTCCGTATCGTTGATTGCCCTGGCCCCGCCGGCCCAGGCCGCCAACGCCGACGGCCTCTATCTTGGCGTGGGGACCGGTTTCAGCTCGCTGAAGAACGACGACAGCGATGTCGGCGACTTCATCGAATCCGGCAGCGACGATTTCGATGTCGATGACGACGACAACGTCTACAAGGCGTTCGTCGGCTACGAATACAGCCGTTATTTCGCCACCGAGGCCTTTTACGCCGATCTCGGCAAGGTCGAGCTGAAGGGAAATGGTGTATCGAACACGGACCTCGAGAGCAAGGCCTATGGCCTCAGCCTGGTCGGGAAATTGCCGATTACCGACTGGTTCGAGCTTTTCGCCAAGGCGGGCATGGCGAAGTGGGAAACCGATGTCGATGGTCATCTTGGTAACGCCTCGATCGATCTGGACGACAACGACGGCATCGATCCCGTTTACGGCGCCGGCGCTCAGCTCAACTTCCATCCGCTGCTGTTGCGTGCGGAATACGAACGCTACGACTTTGACAGCGATTACGAAGTGGATTCGTTCACCGCCTCGGTAGGCTGGCAGTTCTAGGCAGTGCTTGTCCCGGAACCGTCTCAAGCCGCCCGCCAAGGGCGGCTTTTTCGTTCGATGCCAGACAAGCCTGGACTTGCGCGGATGACGGTTTGACGACAACACTGACAATCCATTCATCCTTGCGGTCATTCCGCCGCGCTCACTCGATTCAGGAAGGAACGCCGCCTCCAAGCCATGCTAGCCCCTCGATCACTGATTCAGGACATCGCCCGACAGATTCGCGCCCATCTACGTTCGCTGGTCGCTTTCCATCTCTTCTTCACGCTGCTGGCATCGGCCGTCTGGGTGCCGTTGTCGGCCAACACCCTCTCCGGCCTGCTTCACCGCATCGGCCGCCCGGTGCTCAGCAACGGTCAGATCATGGACGTTGCGCTTTCGCCCTGGGGATTACTCTGGCTGCTCACGGCGACTGGGCTCAGCTTTCTGGTGATCTTCCTTCAACAGGCCGGGATGATGCTCGTCGTCTCGAACCCGGCCGGCAACCGCTATCGGGCGGCCATGGGCTCGCTATGGCACTTGCTGCGCCGATTCCCGGCGCTGGTGACGCTCACCTTTCTTCAGGTAGGCAGCCATCTGCTGCTGGCCGCGCCGTTTGCCGTAGGTCTGGCTCATCTCTACGATGCCATGCTCGGCGATATCGAACCCTACATCCTGATTCATCTCAAACCGCCGGTCCTGTGGGAGTTCCTGGCCGTCGCCACACCCATCTTCCTGATCCTCGTCCTGCTGAGCGCCGCTCTCTATTTTCGCTGGTTCCTGGCGCTGCCGGCGATGATGCTCGACGACCTCAAGCCCGTTGCCGCACTGAAGCGCAGCCGCGAATTGACCCAGGGGCGACGTCTCCCCATGGCACTGCTGGTGGTCGGCATCGCGCTGCTCGTGGCAGCCATACCGATCGTTTTCTCCTTGAGCTTCAATGCTCTGGGCGGCGTACTGCTCGGCCATCTACCGGAACGCAACAGCGTGCTGGTACCTGCCATGCTGACCTATCTGGCGCTGTATATCGTCGCCACCATCGCGCTCACGTTCCTGGGTATCGCGGCCAACAGCATGCTGGTGATCACGCTCTATCACCGCGCCGTGGGACGCGCCACCGTGTTTCGCCCCGCCGCGACGCCCCACCGTTCCGGTGTCATCGCCTGGGGCGCAGAGATCCTGCTGCTGATCTTTGCGCTCGGCCAGGCGGGCTGGATACTGCACGGCTTCGAGATCAACGACCATGTCACCATCACCGCCCACCGCGGCAGTTCGCTGGTAGCGCCGGAGAATACGCTGGCATCGATGAACCAGGCTATTGCCGACGGTGCCGACTATCTGGAGCTGGACGTGCGTCTGAGCGGTGACGGCCGGATCGTCGTGTCCCACGACGATAATCTGAGCCGCCTGACCGGCGTCGACCGCCGGATCAGCGACATGACGCTGGCGGAGATCGAGCAGGTCGACGTGGGATCCTACTTCGGCGATGCCTTCGTCGGCGAACGCATCCCGACCTTTCAGCAGATTCTCGACAACGCGCGGGGCCGTATCGGGCTCTACGTCGAGCTCAAGCCCGCCCCCGGCACGGCCGAGGAACTGACCCGCAAGGTGATCGCGCAGTTGAACGCCGCCGACATGACAGACCGGGCCGTCCTTGCCTCGCTGTCGCCGGAGGTCATCGAACGGGTCAAGACGATCGACGACGACATCCGCACCACGCTCTTTATGCAGTTCGTGCTGCCTGGCGCGCTCAATACTACCGATGCCGACATCATCGGATTGCGCCACACTCAGGCCACACCGAGCTTGCTGAGAACCATCCACGACACGGGCCGTGAAGTCGCGGTATGGACCGTCAACGGTATTGGCGACATGTCGCGCTATATCGACATGGGCGTCGACAACATCATTACCGACCGCCCTGACGCGTTGACCGACATTCTGGAAGCGCGCCGCGAGATGTCCGACGGCGAACTGCTGCTGGTGAAGTTGCGCAACTGGATTCGCACCTGAGGCAACGCGGCTCGCGGCACCGACACCAACGCCAACGCCAACGCCAACGGCCTGAACGATATGTCTGCGCAGGAAAAAGCCGGCACGATATCCTCGCGCCGGCTCGGTGGTTCTGCCGTCGGGCTCAGCCCAATGTTTCGCCCGCCAGCATGAACCAGGTCTCCAGCACCGCGTCCGGATTCAACGACACGGAATCGATCCCCTGCTCCATCAGCCACTTGGCGAGTTCCGGGTGATCCGACGGGCCCTGACCGCAGATCCCCACATACTTGCCCTGCGCCTTGCAGGCCTGGATCGCCATCGACAGCAGCTTCTTGACCGCCGGATCCCGTTCGTCGAACAGATGCGCGATGATGGCGGAATCGCGATCCAGTCCCAGCGTCAGCTGTGTCAGGTCGTTGGAGCCAATGGAGAAGCCGTCGAAGTGCTCGAGGAACTCGTCGGCCAGCAGCGCGTTGGACGGCAGCTCGCACATCATGATGATCTTGAGAGCGTTCTCTCCACGCTTGAGACCATTGGCTTCGAGCAGATCGACGACGGCCTTGCCTTCGGCGGGCGTGCGCACGAACGGCACCATGATCTCGACGTTGTTCAGTCCCATCTCGTCGCGAACGCGCTTCAAGGCCCGGCACTCCAGCTCGAAACAGGCGCGGAAATCGTCGGAGATGTAGCGCGAGGCGCCACGGAAGCCGAGCATCGGATTCTCTTCGCCCGGCTCGTAGAGTTTGCCGCCGATCAGATTCTCGTATTCGTTGGACTTGAAGTCCGACAGCCGCACGATCACGCGCTTGGGATAGAACGCCGCCGCCAGGGTGGAGATCCCCTCGACGAGCCGGTCGACATAGAAGCTGACCGGATCGGCATAGCCTGCCGTGCGGAGATCGATGGTCTGCTGCAGGTCAGGCGAGAGCTTGTCGTAGTCCATCAACGCCCGCGGATGCACCCCGATCATGCGATTGATGATGAACTCCAGCCGCGCCAGCCCGATACCTTCGTTGGGCAGCCCCGCGAAGGCGAAGGCCCGGTCCGGATTGCCAACGTTCATCATGATCTTGAACGGAATTTCCGGCATGGCGTCGACGCTGGTGGTCTGGCAGTCGAATTCGAGCTTGCCCTGATAGACATGGCCGGTGTCGCCCTCGGCGCAGGAGACGGTCACCTCGATGTCGTCTTCCAGCAGTTCGGTGGCATCGCCGCAGCCGACTACCGCCGGGATGCCCAGTTCGCGGGCGATGATCGCCGCGTGACAGGTTCGACCACCGCGATTGGTGACGATGGCGGAGGCCCGCTTCATGATCGGCTCCCAGTCGGGATCGGTCATGTCGGTCACCAGCACGTCGCCGGTCTGCACCTTGTGCATGTCTTCCGGCGATTCCACTAGCTTGACCTTGCCTTGGCCAATGCGCTGACCGATGGCGCGGCCATCGACCAGCACGCGGCTCTTGCTCTTGAGCGTGAACCGCTCCAGCGTGCCGCCTTCCAGATTCGACACCACCGTTTCCGGCCGGGCCTGGACGATGTAGAGCTTGCCGTCGTCGCCGTCACGCGCCCATTCGATATCCATCGGCCGACCATAGTGCTGTTCGATGGTCACGGCCTGGCGCGCCAGCTCCATCACGTCTTCATCGCTCAGGCAGAACCGCTGACGGTCCGCATGGGCGACATCGACGGTCTTGACCGACCGCCCCGCCGCGGCGTCATCGGTGTAGACCATCTTGATCCGCTTGGAACCCAGCGTACGGCGCAGCACGGCAGGCCTGCCGGCGGCCAGTGTCGGCTTGTGAACGTAGAACTCGTCAGGGTTGACCGCGCCCTGCACGACCGTCTCGCCCAGCCCCCAGGCACCGGTGACGAAAACCGCATCCCGATAGCCGGATTCGGTGTCAAGCGTGAACATCACGCCGGACGCTGCCGTCTCGGAGCGCACCATTTTCTGCACACCGGCGGAAAGCGCCACGTTCTCGTGAGCGTAGCCGCGGTGGACACGATAGGAGATGGCGCGGTCGTTGAACAGCGAGGCAAAGACTTCGTGGACCGCCCGCTTGACGTTGTCGAAGCCGTCGATATTGAGAAAGGTTTCCTGCTGCCCGGCGAACGAGGCATCGGGCAGATCCTCTGCCGTCGCCGAAGAGCGCACCGCCACCTTGAGATTGGGGTGCTTCGCCTGCAGCGTCTGATAGGCGTCGGCCAGCGCACTTTCGAAGGCGGGCGGCAACGGCGTGTCGATCACCCACTGCCGGACTTTCTCACCCACTTTGGCCAGCATTTCGGTGTCGTCGACGTCGAGCCTGGCGAGCTCTGCGTTGATTCGATCGTTCAAGCCGTCATGGGCCAGAAATTCGCGATAGGCATGCGCCGTGGTCGCGAACCCGCCCGGCACGGTGACGCCAGCGTCCGCCAGGTTGGAGATCATCTCTCCCAGCGACGCATTCTTGCCACCGACGCGCTCGACGTCGGACATTCCCAATTGCTCGAAAGTGATGATGAACGGTTCCAAAGTCATCTCCTGGTCGTCTCGTCCGGCCATGGTCCACGGACCTTCTTCAACGGTATATGGCGCGTTCCGCTGCACCTCGATGGGCCAGAAGCTAACAGGCGATTTTCGGCTTAGCCAGAAGTTTAAGGGCGTAGAGTTTGGAGTATTTCTACAAGAATCCCGAGGTTTTCAGGATTCCTGTAGTCAGCCACGGCAAGCCGCGCCCAGAATGCCAGCGAGTTGCCCGAACAGGGAATTTCGGCCGACAATGAGCCTTCGACACACACGGATGAATGCCATGCCCCGCACTGCTTTCTTCATCTCCGACGGTACCGGCATTACCGCGGAAACGCTCGGTCGCAGCCTGCTCTCGCAATTCGAGAATACGGATTTCATCCAGGTCACCAAGCCCTACATCGACACCCTCGACAAGGCACGTTCGCTGGTCAGCATCATCGAAGCGACCGGCGAACGCGACGGCATGCGCCCCATCGTCATCGATACCATCGTCGACCAGGCGATTCGTGACATCGTCTCCCAGGCATCGGCATTCAAGGTCGATATCTTCTCCACCTTTCTCGCTCCGCTGGAAGAAGAACTGGAGACTCATTCGACCTATACCGTTGGCCGTACGCATGCGATCGGCCGCGACGATGTCTACATGCATCGGATCGAGGCGGTGAATTTCGCGCTGGACAACGACGACGGCGCGCGCACGCACCAGTACCAGGAGGCGGACGTAATCCTGATCGGCGTCTCCCGATGCGGCAAGACGCCGACCTCGCTCTATCTGGCACTGCAGTTCGGCATCCGTGCAGCCAACTATCCATTGACGGAAGACGACCTGGACGACAACGGCATCCTCAACCTGCCGCCATCGCTGGCCAAGCATCGCCATAAGCTGTTCGGGCTGACCATCGATGCTCGTCGGCTATCGGCCATTCGTACCGAACGTCGGCCCGACAGCCGTTACTGCTCGATGGACCAATGCATGCAGGAGATCGGCCAGGCCGAAGCGCTCTACCGGCGTCACAACATTCCCTACATCGATACCACCCGCTTTTCGATCGAGGAGATCTCGACGCGGATGATGAACGAGACCGGACTGCAGAGACGATTCAGCCCGCGCTGAGCGGGCCGAATCGGAGCAGGAGAAGATTGGGAAATGGCAGCCCCCGAGCACGCCGGGCTGGCGATTCGCCAACGGGTCGGGCGTGCCGTCACATCCCCTTGGGCGCGAAGATTCCCGGCGCGTTACGCCAGTACCCCTTGTAGTCCATGCCGAAGCCGAAGACATAGCGGTCGACGACTTCCAGCCCGCAATAGTCGGCCTTGAGATCGGGGGATGCCTTGCGATCGTGACGCTTGTCGACCAGCACCGCTGTCGAAATGCTCGCCGCGCCGGCTTGCCGACAGTAATCCAGGATCGCCGCCAGTGTCGCGCCCTCGTCGAGGATGTCATCGACGATCACCACGTGACGACCGGCCATGGGCACTTCCGGCGACACCCGCCAGAACAGCTCGCCGCCTCGCATCCCGCCGCGATAGCGCGTGGCGTGGAGGTAATCGACTTCCAAGGGAAACCCGAGCCGCGTCAGCAAATGCCCGGTGGTGATCAGACCGCCGTTCATGACGCAGTAGAAAACCGGCAGCTTGTCTCCCAGTTCGCGCGTGATATCGGCCGCCATGCGGTCCAGCGCTCGCTCGACCTGTGCCTGATCGATCAGACAGTCCGCACTGTCCATGACTTCCTGCATCGAGCTCAGGGCATCGATCGGTGGGGATTGAGTCATCGTTTATGATTCACCATGCAATGAGCGGCGGCAGACCATCGGATACTGCCGCCGAAGAACGAAAAACGGTGCACGTCATTCGGATTCGCTGAGCGCTTCCAGACGTACGTGGGTGCGCCGCCACCGGGAGATGGCGGCCAGCGATTCGAGGCTGGGACGCGCGCGTGCATAGCGAAGCTTGGCGATACGCTGGGCCTGTCGGCCTTCGCAGGCAGCAACGACTTCGCGCGCCGCATCGGGCGCGTTGCAGATCACGGCCATGTCGCAGCCGGCGCTCCAGGCAGCCTCGGCCCGCTCGCGGGGCGATCCGGCGGCGTGCGCCGCGGCCATGGTCAGGTCATCCGAAAAGATGGTGCCCTTGAAACCCAGCTCCTCCCTCAGCATGCCGAGCCAACTGGGCGAGAATCCGGCCGGCCGATCATCGAAGGCCGAATAGATGACATGCGCCGGCATGATGCCATCCAGCTTGCCGGCCAGCCGGGCGAAAGGAATCAGATCGTGCTCGCGCAGCTCCGCCAGCGAGCGTGGGTCTTCCGCGACATCGAAGTGGGAATCCTGGCGCACTCCGCCATGGCCGGGAAAATGCTTGCCGATCGCCACCATTCCCGCCTCGTGGAGCCCTTCGATGAACGCGCCAGCCAAGGCTGTCACCACCTCGGGATCCGGCGAAAAACTCCGCGAACCGATGGCCGGCGACTGGTCGTCGTCGAGATCCAGAACCGGGGCAAAGGTCACATCGAAGCCGCAGGCCGCCATCTCCATGCCCAGCAGCCAGCCAGTGTCCTGCGTCAGCGTCAGCGCCGCTTCGGGAGACTCGGCGAATTGCCGCCCCAGCGTGGCCATGGACGGAATTTGTGTCACTCCTTCCTTCAATCGCTGCACCCGACCACCTTCCTGATCGATGGCGACCAGGATATCGGGACGACATTTGCGGATCTGGCCGATCAGCCGTTGGGTAGTGGCAACGTCCGGTGTATTTCGAGCAAACAACAGTACGCCGCCAACCTCTGCACGAGAGATCAACTGCCGCTCTTCATCACGTAGCCGAGTGCCTTCGACATCCAGCATGACCGGACCGAGAGGTTGAGTCATAGCAAACACCTGAGACCATTGAGCGCCCGATTCTAGACGACACGGGGGATGCATGACAGAGGCAGCCCGCTACCGGGGCCCATTGGTCTACTCGGCGGCCGAGCCGAGTTTCTCCAACGACTCGGGTAGCGGCGCCTGCATGCCGGCGACCACCACGGGACGGAGATGCCGGATCAGCTCCCGTATCGACATGTGCTCCTGGTATTCGCTGTCGGCGATATCCCGCAAGGCATCCAGGCCGGACAAGGTAAAGACCACGGTGCCCAGCATGAAATGTAGACGCCAGAATCGCTCGGCGTCGGGAAGATCCGGCGTTGCCAGACGCAGGCACCCCACGAAGCGGCGAAACGTGTCGCCATAGTGTTCCTGGATATAGCGCCGCAGATGGCCCTGGGCCTGCGCATAAGCCAGGCCCAGCAGCTTCATGAATACCTTGAGGCTGTTGCGCTCGGCGGGGACTTCCAGAACCGTGGTGGCGAGCTGTTCCAGCAGGACTTCCAGCGGCACCTGCTTGCCCTGATAGCGGGCTTCCAGGTCATCGAGCGCCGCATTCAAACGTTCCGAGAACGGATCGAGATAACGGGCAAACACCGCCTGAATAAGCGACTTCTTGGATCCGAAATGGTAATTCACCGCAGCCAGATTGACCTTGGCCCGCGTGGTGATGTTGCGCAGCGAGGTTTCAGCGAAACCCTTCTCGGCAAAAAGGACCTCCGCCGTATCGAGAATACGCGTGACGGTATCGGGTTGGGCCATGTCATACCTCGCGCCAGAAAACGGCAACCAGAGAACAGCGACTTAGAACGATTATGATTCTAATCATTCCGCAACGGACGGCACAATCCAGCATTTGATCGGGCCAGGGCCACGCGGCTGCCAACGCGAGCCGCGAAGGACTTCCCACGCCGGCAATGACTGGATACAATTCCAGGCTGTATACATGAACACGCCTGATCGATGACCATAACGATGACACAGGCCCGGGAGAAACCAATGGCGAGACCGCTCACCGCACGGCAGCAAAACGTCTATGACTTCATCGTCAAGACAATGAGCGAATTCGGCTACCCCCCGACGCGGGCCGAAATCGCTCGGGCCCTGGGCTTTCGCTCTCCCAACGCTGCCGAGGAACACCTGCGGGCGCTGGATCGAAAAGGCGTCATCCGCATGATCCCCGGGACTTCCCGCGGTATCCGGCTGCCGGCCAATGGCAACGAAATCGAGCCCGCGGAGTCCCAGCCCCAGTCTCCCGGCTTGCCGATCATCGGCAGCGTGGCCGCCGGTAGCCCGATTCTCGCCACCGAGCATATCGATCGCTACTGCCCATTGCCGGCCGACTACTTTTCACCCAGTGCCGACTACTTTCTTCGCGTGCGCGGCCTCTCGATGAAGGATGCCGGCATCTTCGACGGCGACCTGCTCGCCGTGCACCGCACCCAGCAGATACGCAACGGCCAGATCGTCGTCGCCCGGATAGACGACGAGGTCACCGTTAAGCGCTTCCAGCGCGAGGGCAGTCACGTCACGTTGAGCGCCGAGAATGCCGACTTCGCGCCGATCGTGGTCGATCTCGAACACCAGCATCTGGAGATCGAGGGGCTGGGGGTCGGCGTCATCCGCGGCGGCAACGGCTCCGGCCTGCATTGAGGCGCCCGCCTCCGGTTCCATGCGCAAGATTCTGCATGCCGACTGCGACTGCTTCTATGCTGCCGTGGAAATGCGTGACAATCCTGCCCTGAAAGATATTCCCCTGGCGATCGGCGGTAGCGCCGATCGACGCGGCGTCGTCGCTACCTGCAACTACCCGGCCAGAAAGTACGGCATACACTCCGCGATGCCCACGGCGAGAGCGGTGCGTCTCTGCCCGCAATTGAAAGTGCTGTCGCCAGACTTCAACAAGTATCGCGAAGTCTCGCGACAGATTCAGGCCATCTTTCACGAGCTGACGCCGCTGGTCGAGCCGCTCTCCCTCGACGAGGCCTATCTCGACGTCACGGCGGTCACCCAGTTCCAGGGCAGCGCTACCTGGATGGCCCGCTGGCTCAAGCAAGAGGCGCTCGCGCGAACGGGAATCGTCGTCTCGGTCGGCGCCGCACCCAACAAGTTTCTGGCCAAGATCGCCAGCGACTGGGACAAGCCCGACGGCCTGTTCGTGATCCCGCCGGAGGAAACGGAGTCTTTCATCACCGACCTCCCCGTCAAGAAGCTTCACGGTGTCGGTCCGGCGATGGCCGCCAAACTCGATGCCATGGGAATCGCCAGTTGCCACGACCTGCGAACCCAGCCACTGGACCGGCTACTGGATCAGTTCGGCAAGTTCGGCCGGAGACTGTACGAGCTGGCTCACGGTATCGACGAGCGGCCGGTCAACGTCTCCCGCGAACGCAAATCAGTCAGCGTCGAAACCACCTACGACCACGATCTTCCCGGTCTCGCCGATTGCCACCTGGCGCTGGAGCCTCTGATCGAGAAGCTCCACGACCGCCTGGCACGGCACGGCGACCCGGCCATTGCCAAGCAGTTCGTCAAGGTACGTTTCAATGACTTTGCCAGCACGACGCAGGAGACAGGCGCTCGCGGTATCGTCCACGCACGGTTCCATGAACTGCTGAAGAGCGCCTGGCGTCGGGGAGAGCGGCCGGTTCGGTTGCTGGGCGTGGGGGTACGCCTGATGCCGGAACCGGACCAGCGCCAGCTCGGGCTGTTCGACGACACCGATCCCGGCTCGGTGTCGCCTTGAGCCTCAAGCAATAGGCATCACGAGAACACCACGGTCTTGTTGCCGTGGATGAGTACTCGATCCTGCAGGTGCCAGCGCAATCCCCTAGAGAGCACCGATTTTTCCACGTCACGACCCAGACGCACCAGGTCCTGCGGCGTATGGCAGTGCGATACGCGCTGGATGTCCTGTTCGATGATCGGCCCTGCATCGAGTTCTTCGGTGACATAGTGGCAGGTCGCGCCGATCAGCTTGACGCCACGTTCGAACGCCTGATGGTAGGGCTTGGCGCCGGCGAAAGACGGCAGAAAGCTGTGATGGATATTGATCACGCGGCCGGCATAGCGCTGGCAGATATCCGGCGGCAGGATCTGCATGTAGCGGGCAAGGACCACACTGTCCGCTTCGGCCTCCTCGATCAGGCGTTCGGTACGGGCGAAGGCGGGAGCCTTGTCCCGAGGGTCGACCGGCACATGATGGAACGGGATGCCGTGCCACGCCACCAAAGGCCGCAGGTCCTCGTGATTGGAGATCACACAAGGAATATCACAGTCGAGCTCCCCGGCCGACCAGCGGTAGAGCAGATCGACCAGACAGTGGGATTCCCGCGACACCATGATCACCACTCGCGGGCGATGGGCGGAATCGCTCAGTCGCCAGTCCATCTCGAACTCACCGGCAATGGGCGCGAATGAAGCCCGGAAAGCGTCGGCACTCAAGGCGTTGGACTGGATATCGTAACGCATGAAAAAGCGCCCCGTATCCAGATCGGAGTGCTGATTGGCTTCGATGATCGAGCCGTTCTGGGCAGCGATGAAACCCGACACACGCGAAACGATACCCACGCGATCGGGGCAGGAAACGATCAAACGGTAATTGTGCGGCATGGCTCTCGGAAATACTCTTTGCAAATACGCTTTGAATCGAAAATATGCGTTGGCTCGAAAACAAGCCTTGATTCGAAAATACGCGTTGACTCGAAAACACGCCCTGGTTCGGAAACACCCTGAAACCCCGTTCAGCGCCCCGACATGGCCTGCCACGTCAATGAGAGCGGCATTGTACCCCAATGCCGAGCGCCAGCCAGCGCCGCGATGGGTTTGAGCGGGTCGAGAGGCATGACTTATAGTGAAGCCAGATTTCACCCTTTAAGGATGACGATGTTCCGTCCGCGCGCACAGATCCGCCCCCGCACTTACCCACCGCTGCTGTTCCATCCCTTGGGAGGCTGCGGTGAGATCGGCATGAATCTGTCGCTCTATGGTTACGAAAACGACTGGATAGCCGTCGACTGCGGCATGATGATTCGTCAGGATCTGCCGGATCAACCCCTCCAGATTCCCGATGTCGAGCATCTGGCAGCCCACGCGATGGTGCCTTCTGCCGTCTACATCACCCACGGCCATGAGGATCACCTTGGCGCCCTTGCCTGGATCTGGCCACGCTGGAACTGCCCCGTCTACGCCACCCCGCTGGCCATCGAGCTGCTGCGAGCCAAGTTCATCGAACAGGGGTTGAAGACCGACGCGCTCAAGCCCGTCCAGCCCGGTGCCAGCGTGACGACCGGCCCTTTCGAAGTCACCTTTTTACCGGTGACGCATTCGATACCGGAAAGCTGCGCCCTTTCGATCATCACGCCTCGCCATCGCATTCTGCATACCGGCGACTGGAAACGGGACGAGCGCCCGCTCATCGGCCCACCGTTATCCGCGGCCCAATTCCAGGCGCTGGCCCCGGTGGATCTCGTGGTGGCGGATTCCACCAACGCCGATGTGGAAGGCCACTCGCGCAGTGAAGCGGAAGCCGCCAGTGCGCTGGAGGCAGTGATCCGGAACTGCCGGGGTCGTGTCGTCGTCAGCTGCTTCGCCAGCAATATCGCCCGGATCAAGGCGCTGGGCGATATTGCAGAACGCAGCGGACGCCGAGCGGCACTGCTGGGCCGTTCGATGGAGCGCATGGTGTCGATTGCCCTGCAACTCGGATACCTGGATGACTTCCCGCCCCGAGTGCCGGCTCACGATCTCGGCTATCTCCACCCAGAGGAAGTCCTGATTATCGCCACCGGCAGCCAGGGGGAACCCCGTTCGGCATTGTCACGCATGGCTCAGGGGAGACACTCTGCCCTGGACCTGCAACCGGACGACGACGTCATATTCTCGGCCCGGGCCATCCCCGGCAACGAGCGCCCCATCGAACGGCTCAAGGCCGGCTTCAAGCGGCTCGGCGTCAACGTGCATGACGAACATACCGACCCCGCCCTTCATGCCTCGGGGCATCCGGCGCGAGAAGAGTTGCGTCAACTCTACCGCTGGATACAGCCAAAACTGCTGCTGCCGGTACATGGGGAAGCCTCGCACCAGGAAGCTCATCGCGAACTGGCGTCCGAGCTCGGCATCGATGTCCCCCAATTGGTCAAGAACGGCGCCGTTCTTGCCCTGGAAGCGGAAGCGTTGTTACCCAGAGCTCAGCACCACCTACGACCGCAACTGATTGTCTCGCGCGCCCGTCCCGGTGAGCGCACGCATCCGGTTTCCGCTCGTCAGCATGCGCATTCGCTGTCGATTGCGCTGAATGTACTGCCGACCGCAACGGGCTGGACCCGAATCGGCCGGCTGATGTGGGATAGCGAGATATCACTGCCTCTGGACGAGGATGCCCTGGCAGACTGGCTGGATGAACGAATAGACGCGATCAGAGCGGATACGCTACTGCAACTTCGACAGCAACTCTTCGGCCCGCTGCGCGACTGGCTACACGAGCGTCTCCCCGCCTTGCCGGAAATTCATCTTCAACTGATGCCGGCCGACCCCCAGCCGGAGCATGAAGTTCGCACGGCCTCCTCACGCTAACGCGGTAGACGCCATAATCATGAAAACGGACATGAGCCGAACTCTACATATCCGTGCGACATCTCCGCGAGAACACGAGCGCGTTTCGAAATAGCGAGATCAGACGCCTCAGAAAACGAAAACAATCTGGTTGATGCCATGCAGATGTGCATCAGGTGGGCCCCAATAAAAACGCGTCTGCTTTATAGCAGACGCGTTTTCTATAAGGCGAATACATGGCGGCTCGATGCGTTCACTTAGCCGGCAGCCATGTCGCGTGTGGCCATCCTGGCAATATACCAATCCAGGCGATATACCAATCCAGGCGATATACCAATCCAGGCGATATACCAATCCAGGCGATATACCAATCCAGGCGTTACACCATTCAGGCAATACACTATTCAGGCAAACCCATGCGACGTGACATTACGCGCGGATCAGCCCTTGCTGCCATTCTTGGGCGGGCGGCCCCGACGCTTGCGCGGCTGCTCGCCGACCAGATCATCCATCGATAATCCGGCATTGTTCATCGCCTCGCGAATCTCGGCCAGTTTCTGCTGCTTGTCGGCTTCTTCTTTCAGGCGTTCCTGATCTTCCTGCTGCTTCTGCTCGATCACTTCCCCGATGACTTCGGAAAGCTTGTGCAATTGCTCCATGCTCAGCTGACGCGCTGCAGCTCGAGCAACATTCTTATTACGAGCAATGCGTTCCAGTGATTCGGTGGACATCGTCCTCTCCTTGCTAGATTCCGACACGGCATTACACCGGCTGTTTTGATGAAAGTATATTCTTGCTGCCCTTTTTGGCAAGAAATTAAATCAAAAAAGGCACGCGTAATTCGCGTGCCTTTTGTCGAACAAATGTCTTGGGCATCCGGAAAAAAGCGCATTAACCTCCGGTCATATTCATGAACCGGACGACTTGTACATCACCGTCGGTCGAGAAATGATGGCGCTCCGGCTTCAAATCCATGGCTGTGACAATCTGTTCCTTCAAGGGTTCCAGCTCTCCTGGATACTGACGCAAGGTGGCACGCAGATCCACCGAATGCTCGTTGCCTAGGCAGAGCAGCAATCGCCCTTCGACCGTCACGCGAACCCGATTGCAGGTACTGCAGAAGTTATGACTATGAGGCGAGATGAAGCCCACCCGGCTATCACTATCGGGCATCCGGAAGTAACGCGAGGGGCCTAATGTCGTTTCCGGAGATGGAATCAAAGCGTAACGAGACTCGATCGAGGCTTGAACATCGTCACTGGAATAGAAAGTCTCGCCACGGGAATGATCCGATACATCACCCAGCGGCATTTCCTCGATGAAGCTGATATCCAGTTGCTCTTCGCGGGCGAAGGCCACCAGGTCGAGAACCTCGTCGTCATTGCGACCGCGCAATATGACCGCATTGAGCTTGATACACTCGAAACCGGCATCCTGCGCCGCATGGATACCGTCGATGACCTTGGCCAAATCCCCGGTTCTCGTCAGTCGCTTGAAACGTTCCGGGTCCAGCGAATCCAGACTGACGTTGAGACGTGTCATGCCACCTTCACGTAACGCCCGGGCATGACGACGCAGCCCGGCACCGTTGGTCGTCATGGCGAAGTCTTTCAACCCCGGCAGTGTGCCGATATCCGTTACCAGATCATCGATTCCCTTGCGCACCAGAGGCTCGCCACCGGTCAGGCGAATCTTTTCCACGCCCAGCTCCGTGAAGGCTCGCGCCACCTGCGACAGCTCTTCCAGCGACAGAACCTGTGTCCGAGGCAGGAAGGTCATCTCTTCGCTCATGCAGTAGACACAGCGAAAATCACACCGATCCGTCACCGAGATTCGGACATAGCGAACCTGGCGCGAGAACTTGTCTATCAAAACGGTCATGAATGCTCCCAGCGACTCGCGGCTTCGCGGTCGCTTTGCCGTTCGGACACCCAATAAGAGCCGCTATCGGTATGCTCCTTTTTCCAGAAAGGGGCCCGTGTTTTCAGATAATCCATGATGAAATCACACGCCTCGAACGCCGCTCGGCGGTGCGCACTGGCGGTCATGACCAGCACGATGGCATCCCCTGGCTCGAGACGTCCGACACGATGAATGATGGTGGCGCCCTGGAGCGCCCAGCGTTCGCCAGCTTCGCGGGCAATCACATGCAGCGCCTTTTCCGTCATGCCGGGAAAATGCTCCAGCGTCAGCGCGGAGACATCCGGTCGTTCGTTGAAGTCCCTGACCCACCCGGTAAAGCTGACGATGGCACCGATATCGGAACGCCCTTCCGTCAGGCGCGCTTGTTCCACCTCGGTGTTGAAAGCGTCTTCCTGTACGTTGATGACAATCTTCATGGCGATTCCTTCTCGCTCAGCCGCCGGTAACCGGTGGAAAGAACGCGATCTCGTCACCCGGCGCAACCGCGGCTTCGTTCTGGCTCATGGCTTCGTTGCGCGCGCACAGGACACGCTGATTCAGCAACGCCTTGTACTTCGGATCCTGGTTGATCAATGCCAGCTTGACGCCGGCAATATCACGGGAAGGAAGCCGGGCCCATTCCAGCACACACTCCGCAGTCTCGAAGCGCTCGCGCAGTTCCGCCAGAAACTGAATCTTCACTCCGCTCGTCGGCGATATCGCAGCCGACTCTTCCGCCAACACTTCCGCTTCCGCCGACACTTCCGCTTCCGCTGACGGATCATTGCCTGTCACCGACGCCGGCTCGGGCATCGGCTCCCGCGACCAGTTCCCCGAACGTCCGCCGCGCTTCTCTTCCAGACGCACCCCATCGATGGTCATGCCTTTGTCGACCGCCTTGCACATATCATAGAGCGTCAGACACGCAACCGAGACCGCCGTCAGTGCTTCCATCTCGACGCCAGTACGGCCATTGAGCCGACAGAATGCCTCGACATGGACGCAGTTCTCGGCCGGGTCCAGCGTGAATTCGATGGTGACCTTCGACAATGCCAATGCGTGACAGAGCGGTATCAGTTCGTGCGTCCGCTTGGCAGCCTGGATGCCGGCGATTCTCGCCGTAGCCAGGACATCGCCCTTGGGCAACCCGCCTTCGGACAATAGCGCCAGCGTCGCTGCCTGCATATGAACGCTGCCACGGGCTCGGGCCTCCCGCCGCGTCTCCTGCTTGTCGGCGACATCGACCATGTGCGCTTCACCACGCGCGTTGAGATGCGTGAGCGTCATGCTGAATTCGCCTCGCTTTCCAGTCATTGGGTCAAACGTTGAGTGTAGTGTGGATGGCGTAACGACGCCTGTCATTCATCGGGCAAGATTCGGGGACATTCCATGGTTTCAGCCATTTGCACCGCTGCCATTCAGCGCTTTGTGATGCGCTGTCCCGCTGCCCAATCGACGATCCAGTCAAGAATGCCGTCGAGATCATCCAGGTCCAGACGTGCCAGTCCCGCCGGCAACCGATCGAGAATCTCGGCAGGCATCTCTTCGGGCTTGCAGGCCAATGCCTGAACCCAGGGGTCGATACCGGCGGCCAGCGGCTGGCCGTGGTCACCGCGATACAGCTCCAGCTTGGGGATCGGCCAGGTCTTGAAGCCTTCGACCAGAATCAGTGCGGGTTTCAGGGCCGCAACCTGCGCTATCAGCAGCGGCAGATCGGGTTCTTGCCGATCGGGCGTTTCCATCATCAGCGCAAAACGGCGGCCGGACGCCACCATCATCGGCGCGGCTCCCGCTTCGCGCAGGCGGTGGCTGTCCTTGCCGGGCTTATCGACATCGAATTCATGGTGGGCATGCTTGATCACGGCCGCCGGCCAGCCTCGTTCGCGCAGGCGCGGCAGCAAGGCTTCCAGCAGTGTCGTCTTGCCGGTGCCGCTCCAGGCGGCGATACCCAGCAAGGGGATATCGCATTCGAGCGCTTCGGCGCGGCTATTCGTCATGGTTGCCCTGCGACGCATTCACGTCGACTTCATGCCGTTCCGCCCAGGCATGCTGCTGCGGCGTGTTGAGATTGGCCAACCGTGCGCGGTGGGCCGAAAAGTCGACCTGACACCAGCGATGCCGATCATACCAGGCGACGACCTTGCCGCCGCCCGCCGCCAGCCATGGCGACAGATCCTCTCGTAGCGAGCTGCGCACCAGCGCGATCAGAGGCTGCAGCCGCTCGCCATCATGTGCGACCGCGATATCCGCTTCACCGATCCCGTTCGCCAGGCGGCTCAGCATGTCGGCCGGTAGCCAGGGCATATCCACGGGCGCCAGCAGTACCCAGGGCGTGGAAACCGTCTGCAGGGCACCCAGCACGCCGGCCAAGGGCCCCGGATAGTCGGGCATCGGATCGGAAACCACGGGGTAGCCCAGATGCCGATAGCGATCCACGTGACGGTTGGCACTGATGACGACCTGACCGACCTGCGGCGAGAGGCGCTGTAACGCATGCTGAACCAGTGGAATGCCTCCGAGGCTCAGCCAGCCCTTGTCGACACCTCCCATGCGCTGCCCGCGCCCTCCCGCGAGCAGCACCCCCGTGACCTCGGCACGCTCGATCACCGCGTGCCGAAGATCTTGTCGCCGGCATCACCCAGCCCAGGGACGATATAGCCATTCTCGTCGAGACGCTCGTCGACGGAGGCGGTATAGATCTCGACATCGGGGTAGGCCTTCTGCACCCGCTCGATCCCCTCCGGGGCGGCGACCAGCACGATCACCTTGATCTGCTGACAGCCGCGTTGCTTGAGCATGTCCAGCGTCGCCACCATCGACCCACCGGTGGCAAGCATCGGGTCGATCACGATCGCCAGACGTTCGTCCAGGTCGCTCACGAACTTCTCGAAATAGGGAACCGGTTCCAGCGTCTCTTCGTTGCGATAGAGCCCCACGACGCTGATACGCGCGCTGGGAATGAGATCGGTCACGCCATCGAGCATCCCCAGTCCGGCACGCAGAATGGGGACGATGGTGACCTTCTTGCCCTTGATCTGTTCGACATCGATCGGAGAGCCATTCCAGCCTTCGATGGTCGCCGGCTCTATCTCCAGGTTCTGGGTCGCCTCGTAGGTCAGCAACTTCGCCACTTCGCAAGCCAGCTCACGGAAGCTCTTGGTGCTGATGTCGGCCGCCCGCATCAGTCCAAGCTTGTGTTTGACCAGCGGATGGGAGATGGGATGCACACTCATGATGGCGCCTTCGTCTAAATGGAGGAAACGCCGGTATTGTACGCGACGAGCCGGGGGTCAGGCGACGCTGACGGGCAATTGCCAGTCGACGGGCGTCGCGCCGCGCGCCTGGAGAAAGGCGTTGGCTTGCGAGAAGTGACGCGTGCCGAAGAAACCGCGATGCGCCGATAGCGGCGAAGGGTGCGGGGCATGCAGCACCAGATGCTTGCCGCGATCGACGAAGCTCGCCTTCTTCTGGGCGTAACTGCCCCAAAGCAGGAACACCACGCCGTTGCAGTGTTCGTTGATAGCCTGAATGGCGCGATCCGTGAAGGTTTCCCAGCCGCGATTGCGATGGGAGCCGGCATTGCCCCGCTCCACCGTCAACACGCTATTCAGCAGCATCACGCCCTGACGAGCCCAACTTTCGAGGAAACCGTGATTGACCGGACTCGTGCCGACATCCGTTGCCAACTCCTTGTAGATGTTCTGCAACGATGGCGGCGTCGGTACGCCCGGGCGTACCGAAAAGCAGAGCCCGTGAGCCTGATTGGGCCCGTGGTAGGGATCCTGCCCCAGTATCACCACCTTGACCTGTGCCAGCGGCGTCAACTCGAAAGCGCGAAACCAGTGGGACGAATGAGGATAGATGACTTTGTGGGCCGCCTTTTCCTCGGCGAGAAAAGCACGCAGCGCCTGCATGTAAGGCGCGCCGAATTCCTCGCCGAGGTAGGCATTCCAGCTATCGGGTAACGGGGATTGAGACATCGACTCGCTCCGCATCGGTCAGGGTTTTGGCGAACGCACCTGATCCACCAGCGGCTCGACGTAAGCATGTCCCAGATCCCAGGGGAACTGAATCCAGCAGTCCTGGGCCACCTCGGTCAGATACTGGTCGACCAGCGGTCGCCCTTCCGGCTTGGCGTAGACGGTAACGAAATGCGCCTTGGGCAGCATCTCGCGCACGGCCCGGGCGGTCTTGCCGGTGTCCACCAGGTCATCGACCAGAAGCCAGCCGTCGCCATCATGGTCGACGCCTTTCATGACATCCAGCTGGCCCTGGGACTGTTCGTCGTAGCTCTTGATGCAGACGGTATCGATGAGACGGATGTTGAGTTCGCGGGCGATCAATGCCGCCGGAATCAAACCGCCGCGCGTGATCGCGACGATGCCCTGGAAATCCCGCTCGACGAGCTGATGACAGAGCGCCCGGACATCGCGATGGATCTGATCCCAGGAAACGGTGAAATGGTGCTGATAGCGATTGACGGTCATGGCGGGTCCAACCTGTTGATCGGGCCGCCATCGGGCGATGGCGGCGGCGGGCCTTTTGTTTCGTTCCTACTCGTCTTCGGTAAAGCTGCAAACCGCGAAGACGCTATAGCCGGCCTCACGAATCTTGGCCGAGCCGCCCAGTTCCGGCAGATCGAGGATGGTTGCCGTCTCGACGACATGGCCACCGCTGCGCTGGATCAGCGACGCGGCTGCCAGCATGGTGCCGCCAGTGGCGATGATGTCGTCGATCAGTACGATACGGTCGCGCTCGCGGAACGCATCGGCATGGAGCTCGACCGTCGATTCGCCGTACTCCAGCGTGTAGGTCTCGCTGATGGTTCGAAACGGCAGCTTGCCCTTCTTGCGCACCGGCACGAAGCTGCAGCCCAGCTCGTAGGCCAGCGGCGCGCCGACGATGAACCCGCGCGCGTCGATCGCCGCGATGGCATCGACCTCGAGCTCCTGATAGCGATGCACGAAGCTGTCGATCAGCTTGCGAAACGCGGCACTGTTCTGAAGCAGCGGCGTGATATCACGAAAATTGACGCCGGGCTGAGGCCAATCGGGCACTGTGCGGATGACCGACTTGATATAGTCGCCGTAGATACTGCTGCTCATCGAAGAAACTCCATTGACCGAACACGGCGCACCGAAGAACGATAAATCGCAAAACGATTGATCCTGGCGCAAAGGCGTCTATGTTACCCAAGCCAACGCCACGGCGCGACCTGTCGCGACGACCGCTCTCATCGTCACGCCCCGCCAGTCGAATGATCGCGCGAAGCCAGCACGCGCTCCACCGTTTCGACGATGGCCTGGGTCTGCGGGTCGATCTCGATGTTGACCCGATCCCCCGGCAAGCGCTCGCCGATCGTCGTCCTCGCCAGCGTTTCGGGAATCAGGTTGACGCAGAAACGCTCGGCCTCCACCGCGCCGATCGTCAGGCTGATGCCATCGATGCCGATGTAGCCCTTGTCGAACACGAAGCGCGCCAGCGCCGCTGGCAGCTCGAACCACAACCGGCGATTGTTGGGCGCCTCGTCGATCTCCACTAGCCTGGCCATTCCCATGATATGGCCGGACATGGAATGACCGCCGATCTCGTCGCCGAAACGTGCCGCCCGTTCGAGATTGACCCGGTCCCCCGCGGCGAGATCGCCCAGGTTGGTCAGGCGCAGGGTTTCCCGCATCAGATCGAAACTGACATTGTCGCCATCGATGGATGTCACCGTCAGGCAGCAACCGTTGTGGGATATCGATGCGCCCAGCGTCAGACCTTCGCGCATCGCCGGCGCCATCGATACCACGTGCGTGCGCAACTGCTCACGTTCCTCGATCGCCACCACGGTCCCCACATCCTGCACGATCCCGGTAAACATGAACCTCTCCCTCGCCTGAAGCGGATGACGAGCCGCCGACGGCAGACGCCCTCGGCGACCCACAAGAGCGGGAATTCTAGCACGCCACCGCTGCCCGCCAGGAAATTGACGCCCTCGCCGACTGACTCTAAGATTGCCCGCAATTCATCGCGCCGATTTGTTCCCGATTGCAGGCGCGCCGGTCTCCGGGCAATCTCGCTAAAAGGGTGTGTCCAGCGTTGATGGCCACCCGAACGGGTGGCCTTTTTTCGTTTCGACCAGCCAGCACATTCAACTGGTCAGCCTATCTAGGGTCTGTTGACGTTTCATGCACGGCCGCGCCGGAGCCAGTTTTTGTGCGGGGCAAGGCGTGAGGAGCGTAGTTTGGTCATTCCAAATGAACGACGAATAACGCAGCACCGTGCAAAAACTGGCCCGGCCCTTCGGGTTGCGCGGCAAATGGCGCCATGCGGCGTTGCGGGATTGGAAAAGGGAACCACCCTTCTCTGCATCCCGCGCCTGGCCTGGCGCCATTTGGCGCAGCAACGCGGTTCGCGCTGAAACGTCAACAGACCCTAACCAACCGTGGCAGAGTCCGCCGTGTGAATGTCATAAGGCGCATCTCGTGAATGATCCAGCGTCTTGCCGGCGACGTAGTAGACCACTGCGCCCAGCAGCGAGCCGGTAAACCAGCCATAGTCGTAGAACCACTGCCACAGCCCCGTGGTCAACGACATCAGCGTCAACGCCACCGGTACGCCGAAGGCGATGAAGCCGGCCACGTTGATTGCCGGGTAGCGTCCGTCATCGCGGTAGAGCGCGGCCACGTCCAGACGCTGACGCTTGATCAGAAAGTAGTCCACCGCCATGATCCCGGCGATCGGCCCCAGCAGGCTCGAGTAGCCCAGCAGCCAGTTGGAATAGAGACTCTCAAGCGTCACGTCGGAGACGATCACCCCCGCCTTCTGCAGCAGGTCATATCCCATCAGCAAGGTACCGACCAATCCGGTCAACAGCACGCCGCCCGTGCGATTGATCAACTTGGGGGCGAGGTTCTGGAAATCATTGGTCGGCGAAACGATATTACCCGCCGTATTGGTCGAGATCGTGGCGATCACGATCAATACCATGGCGACCGATACCCAGACGGGGCTATCGATGTGACCAATCAACGTGACTGGATCGGAGACGGTCTCACCTACCAGCGAAGCCGACGCCGCCGTCATCACCACCCCCAACGCGGCGAAGAAGAACATGGTCAGCGGAAGCCCGATGATCTGCCCGACGATCTGATCTTTCTGGCTCCTGGCGAAGCGGCTGAAATCCGGAATGTTCAGCGACAGAGTTGCCCAGAATCCGACCATCGCCGTGAGTCCCGAGAGAAAGTAGGTCGTTACCGACGCACTTTCCGGGCGCGACGGCGGCTGCGTCATCAACTCGCTCAGCGAAACGTGCGGCAGCGCCCATACCATCAACCCGATGGCGACGAGCAACAGCAACGGCGCCGACAGCGTCTCGAGCCACTTGATCGACTCCGCACCGCGAATCACCACCCAGAGATTCATCGCCGCGAAAATGAAGAAGCCGAGAACTTGTCCCCAGCCGTCCAGCGATTGCCACGGTGGCATGATCGCGGATAGCAGCAGATGAATCGCCAGGCCGCCGAACATCGTCTGGATGCCGAACCAGCCGCAACCGACCAGCGCGCGGATCAGGCAAGGAACGTTCGAACCGCGAATGCCGAATGACGAGCGCAGCACGACCGGGAACGGAATGCCGTAGCGGGTCCCGGGAAAGGCGTTCAACGTCAGCGGAATCAACAGAATCACGTTGGCCAGCAGAATCGCGACCAAGGCCTCGCCCACACTCAGCCCGAAATAGGCGGTGAGCACCCCACCCAAGGTGTAGGTCGGCACGCAGATCGAAAGTCCGACCCAGAGCGCGGCGATGTTCCATTTCGACCAGGTTCGCTCGCTGGCTGTCGTCGGCGCGATGTCGTGGTTAAAACAGGCGCTGTCGCGGACGTCGTCGCCGAGCGCAAGTTCGACCTTGCCGTCACGCTCGACCATGCGGGATGTAGAGATTGTCATTGTTTTACCCCCCACTCTTGTTTATTGCGATGCGAGAAAAGACTCCCGCAGCCCGTGGCGCGGCGGCTTTCAACCGTTGGCGACCAGCCTGGGAAGTTGGTGATAGCGGCGGTCGAAGTAGAGCAGACACTGGCTCTCGTCACAGGTCGCCATCGACACGATCTCGCAGAACATCACCTCATGCGTGCCGACCCGCACGCGCTGACTGATCCGACATTCGAAATGCGCCAATGCATCCGCCAGCACCGGCGCGCCGGTCTCCCGCGTCGTCCACTCGGCGTGGGCGAAGCGTTCCGCCATCGGCGTCTTGCCGCCGAAGGCGTTGGAGACGTCCTGATGATCGGCGCTCAGGACGTTGACGCAGAGCGTTGAATTGTCCGCGAAGGCGAGATAGGCCGAAGCATTGCGATTGATGCAGACCAGCAGCGTCGGCGGCTCGTCGGTCACGCTGCACACGGCAGACGCCGTGAAGCCGGCGCGCCCGGCGGGGCCATCGGTGGTTACCACATTGACCGCGGCAGCCAGATGCGACATTGCCTCGCGAAACTCCGATGGCGAAACCGTACTTGGTGCTTCCATGGCATATTCAGGTTTTCGTAACGACGTCATCATGGAACCTTCCTCCTGTCTCTCAACGGTGACGATCACATCATCGGAGTGGTGATCGGATTGTCAGGAATCGCTCTACCGAAGCGTTGAACGCCGCCGGAACGGTCACCGTCAGGCCGTGCCCGCCATAGTCGAACATTTCCAGCCGTGCGTTGGGCAATGCCTCGGCAAGGTGCCGGGATTGCGTGTACGGGACCAGCAGATCGTCCCGCGAGGCAATCACCAGCGTGGGCGTATCGATCTCTCCTAGCCGAGCATCGACATCGAAGGCCGACAGTGCGCCGATTCTGGCCAGCACGTTCTGCTTTTCCGGGAAATGTTCGAGGGCATGGGCTTCTTCGATCAGTAGCCTGTCGTGATTGGCGGACAGCCAGTCGGCGGGATACAGGAACAGCGGCTGCGCGTGCAGATACGCTTCGACGCCGCTGTCCTGGAGCAGCGCCAGGCGTACCCGAAAACAGCGCTCGCTCTGGACGTCGACACGGCTCCAGGCGTTGATCACGACCAATCGATCGAGCCGGGCCGGCGCCAGCAGCGCCATCTGCAGCCCGACCAGCCCGCCAAGGGCATGCCCCATGAAATCGACGCGCTCGATGTCCAATCGGTCGAGCAGGGCCAGCGCCTCCTGCGCCATGTCATCGATCGCGTAACCGATCGGTAGCTCGGCCGGGCTCTTGCCTGTGCCGAGGTGGTCATAGATCACCACCCGGTGTGTCGTCTCCAGCGAAGCCAGCTGCGGCTCCCAGAAACGACCGGCGCCACCCAATCCCGCGGAGAGCAGAATCGTCGGGGCGTCGGGATCCGTGCGTCCCAGTATTTCGTAGTGCATTGACGAGATCCTCCCGGCAAAGCGTCAATCAACGACTCAGTGAGGCAAATGCGCGATCGAAGCGATCTCGATCAGCGCATCCGGCTTCACCAGCCCGCACTGGATGCAGTAACGGGCAGGCTTCTCGCCGGGAAAGAATTCCGCATAGACGGCGTTGATCGCCGCGTAGTCTTCCCAGTTGCGCAGGAAGATCGAGTTGAAGGTGACGTCATTCATGCTGCCACCAGCGGTCTCGACCACGCTCTGGATGATTTCCAGCACGTGGCGGGTCTGGGCGGCAGCGTCACCGACGTGAACCACGTTATTTTCCTTGTCGAACGGCAGCGTGCCGGAAACGTAAAGGATATTGTCGGCCTGGCTACCCGGGACGAACGGGGCCAGAGGCGCACCGGAACCGGCGGGGATCACACTTGTCTTGGGCACGGTCACTCTCCTGCTGCTGATGAAGTCATGGGTGAAGCGTGTGGCTGTCGGACGTCGGTTCGAGCCGCGCAGGCATCCTCGAAAGCCTCGACGCTCGACACCCAGCCAAAGAAGGTTTCGATATTGAAGATGGCGCTGCTCTGCGCCGACGGCGGACCGGCTTGATAGGTCGCGTCCTCCAGCACGGTGCCGAAATACTCCAGGAAGAAGCCATCACGCAGCGTCGACTCGACGCACACGTTGGTGGCAATACCGGTGAACAGCAGGTGGTGGATACCCCGCGAACGCAGGATGCTGTCCAGCGCCGTGTTGAAGAACCCGCTATAGCGCGGCTTCGGCAGCACGATATCGCCAGGCTGAGGCTTCAAATCGTCGACCAGTGCGTAGTCCCAGGTCCCCTTGGCCAGCAGTTGCCCATGCAGTTCGGGGCGCTGACGCATGGTTTTGAGCGCGTTGGATTTATGCCAATTGGGTGATCCCGGGCCGCCGGCCTCGACGTACTCGGCATCCCAGCCATTCTGGAAGAAGATCACCTGGATACCCGCCGCGCGCGCCAGCTTGATCGCCTTGGCAATTCGCTCGATGACCGGCCCGGTGGTGGTGACATCGAAACCGGCCAGATCGAGATAGCCGCCCAGGGTGGCGTAGGCGTTCTGCATGTCGACGACGATCAATGCCGTCTCGGAGCACGGCATCGCGATCGCTTCCGGCCGACCGTCCAGCACGATCTCGTCGTTGGCGGAGACATCATCACGGCGGACCACCGGCGTCTGCTTGAGCCCGCTCATTCTGCCATCTCCGCTGTCTCGGCTGGTGCGTTGACAACCTCGACCCGGGTCTTCATCAGCGGCTGCACGCGCTCGCCGAAGATATCCAGTCCTGCCAGAAAGTCATCGAACGTCAGCATCACGCCGCCGATGCCCTCGACGGTATCGATCTCGTCGAGCATCCGCGCGACGTTGGCGTAGGAGCCGACCAGAGTCCCCATATTGAAGTTGACCGCCGATGTCGGGTCGGTCATCTGGCGCACATTGGTATCCTTGCCCGAGCTCTTGTCCTGGCTGCCCTGGTCGGCCATCCAGTCGAGGGCCTCCTGATCGGCGCCGGCCTTGTAGTGTTCCCAGCGCGCCATCGCGGCTTCGTCACTCTCGTCGGCGATCACCATGAACAGCACGTAGCAAGCGATATCGCGTCCGGATTCCCTGCCCGCCGCGTTGAGACGCTCGGCGGTATCGGCAAACGCCGTCGGCGTATTCAGCCCCTTGCCGAAGCAGAAGCTGTAGTCGGCGTGCTTGGCGGTGAAGGCCATGCCGGCACTCGACTGGCCGGCGCAGACGATCTTGACGCCCTGTTCGGGGCGCGGACTCAGGCGACAGTCGTCCATCTGGAAAAAGTCGCCCTTCAGATCGCTGCGCCCCGTCTCCAGCAGATCCCGCAGCACTGTGGTGTACTCATCGAGGTAGGCGTAGCGCTTGGCAAAGTACTCGTCTCCCGGCCACATCCCCATCTGGCTGTATTCCGGTTTCTGCCAGCCGGTCACCAGATTGATGCCAAAACGCCCCGGCGCAATCGAGTCGATGGTCGCCGCCATGCGCGCGGTAATCGCCGGCGGCATCACCAACGTCGCCGCGGTAGCGTAGAGATTGATCTTCGAGGTCACGGCCGCCAGCCCTGCCATCAGAGTGAAGGACTCCAGCGCGTGCTCCCAGAACTCGGTCTTGCCGCCGAAGCCGCGCAACTTGATCATCGACAGCACGAACTCGAAGCCGTAGCTTTCGGCCTTCAGGGTCACAGCCTTGTTGAGTTCGAAGGTCGGCATGTACTGCGGCGCGTTTTCGGAAATCAGCCAGCCGTTGTTACCGATAGGGATAAAGACACCTAGTTGCATGAGTCACCTCGTCATTCGGCTCTCATTATCGAGATCTGCCGCCGGCCTCTGTCGGCCCCGACACCTGACAATCCCTTTACAACAGACGTGCCAACGCGTCGTACCGTATCCGTTTTCAATGACTTGGGACGCGACGCAACCAGACTGTCAGACCATTTGGTCCAACCAGAAAGAAAAGTCGCTCAGCAATGACGCAAGGAATGGCACGTTCGCGCAATTTCGGTGCGCAGCGAGGCTCGTCGCTGACCGAGTCGTTGACCGAGGTCGATGGCGCCAGGCCCGAACCGACGTGGTAAAGTGCCAGCGAATGTTATCGACCTGTAATGGCCACGGCTCGATGCCTTTGGGTAGAGAATTGGCACGCCATTCAGGTCTTTACCAACCAGGATGTCCATGACGCCACTCACGCCTAGCGCCGCCGTCTCCCCTGGCCGCGCCGCTGCCAGTGAAGCCCGCAAGCAACGTATTCGAGATGCGGCGCTATCGCTGTTTTCCCAGTTCGGTCTGCGCGGGGCCAGCCTGGACGCCATCGCCGATCAGGCGGGCGTCTCCAAGACCAATCTGCTCTATTACTTTCCTTCCAAGGAAAAGCTCTACATCTCGGTCTTGCAGCAAATCCTGAATACCTGGCTGGAACCGATACGCGCCATCGATGCCGACCAGTCCCCGGAAGCGGCCATCAATCACTACATTCGTATCAAGGTCGAGCTGTCGAGGGATCATGTGCAGGCGTCGCGGCTCTTCTGCCTGGAGATGATCCAGGGCGCGCCACTGCTGAAGGAAGAACTACATAGTGATCTGCGCGCGCTGGTAGAGGAAAAATCGAAAGTCATCGAAGGCTGGATAGCGCACGGCAGCTTACTGCCGGTCGACCCGCATCATCTGATCTATCTGCTCTGGGGCACCACGCAGCATTACGCCGATTTTGCCGTACAGATCGAAGCGATCTCCGGCAAGACGCTGGCTGATCCCGAGTTCTTCGAAGCCACGGTCGACAATATTCAGCGCATCGTGCTGGGCGGCTTGCTGCCGCGGCCGAAGGAGTCCTGAAGCGGCTTCGGCGGCACTTTGGTGGCTGCGATAAAACCCGCCCGACGGAACTGACCGAGCGGGGGTTCTACACGGCAAAGTCGATCGTTTGGTCCGTTGGCTCAAGCCAGTTGGCAAGCTTCTTCGAATGCCAGGCGCGGCAGACGCGGCTTGACGCCGGAAACGTCACCATAACCCAGATTGACCAGCAGGTTGGTCGTCCAATCGGTACCGGCGAAAAACGCTTCATCCAGTGCCTTGGCATCGAAGCCGGACATCGGCCCGGTATCCAGCCCCATTGCCCGCGCCGCCAGGATCAGATAGCCGGCCTGCATCGAACTGTTGCGTAGCGCCGTCTGCTCGGCGAAGGCTTCGCTCCCGGTGAACCAGCTGCGCGCATCGGTGTGCGGGAACAGCGTCGGCAACTGATCATAGAAGCGCTTGTCGTAGGCCACGATAACCGTGCAGGGAGCCGTCGCCGTCTTTTCGGCGTTACCGGAAGAGACGCACGGCAGCAATTTGTCCTTCCCCGCCGCCGAGCGAACGAAAACGAAGCGCGCCGGGCAGCAGTTGGCCGAGGTCGGTCCCATCTTGACCAGCTCGTAGAGCTTGCGCAGAGTCTCCTCGCTAATTTCCCGCGATTGCCAGGCATTATGGGTATGCGCTTCCAGAAAGAGCTGGTTCAGGGCCTGATCATCGAGTGACGGCAGCATCGACTTTCTCCTTGTTGTCTTTCAAAAGTGTCTTGAAACAGAGTCTTGAGCCTTTGAGGCAGAGAGTTGTCACTGAGAGCGAAAACTGTGTGGCGGCAAGCCGGCCGCCGTCGCTTACGGTATCTCGCGACCGATGCCGACGCCAGCGGTCGCTCTGGTCCGGCGAGATCCGTATACTAGCGCCCTCATCGAAGCGGGGCTGGCGCCGGCAGTCCCTATGGCGCGAGACACCCTACCCGCTCTCCCGATTCCCAGACAGACGCTTTCGACACGCCTAATGATCACTCTGGACAACGTCTCCAAAACCTACGGCAGCGGGCCCGGCGCCGTGCAGGCGCTGAAAGATATCGACCTGCAGGTGCCCAAAGGCACGATTCACGGCGTCATCGGCCTCTCCGGCGCCGGCAAGTCGACGCTCATTCGCTGCGTCAACCTGCTCGAGCGCCCGAGCGCCGGCCGGGTTCTCATCGATGGAGAGGATCTGACCGCGATGGATGCCGCCGCGCTGCGTCAGGCACGCCATCAATGCGGCATGATCTTTCAGCACTTCAATCTGCTGACCAACCGCACCGTCTACGACAATGTCGCCCTGCCGCTCGAACTGATGGGCCAGTCGCGCCAGACCATTCGCGAGCGCGTCCTTCCGCTGCTGGAGATGACCGGGCTCGCGGACAAGACGAAACAGTATCCGGCCCAGCTTTCCGGCGGGCAGAAGCAGCGCGTGGCGATCGCCCGCGCGCTGGCCAGCCGCCCCAAGGTGCTGCTGTGCGACGAAGCCACATCGGCACTCGACCCGCAGACGACCGCCTCGATCCTGACGCTGCTGCAGGAGATCAACCGGCAGCTGGGGCTGACCATCCTGCTGATCACCCACGAAATGGAGGTGGTGAAGACCATCTGCCATCGCGTGGGGCTGATTTCCGATGGCCGCCTGGTCGAAGACGCCGATGTCGGCGACTTCTTCACGGCGCCGGGTACGCAACTGGGACGGGAGTTTCTGAACGACTTCCTCAAGCTGGAAGCGCCCCAGGCGCTGATCGAGCGGCTCGAACCCGAGCCCAGCGAAACCACCCATCCCGTGGTGCGGCTGACCTTCTCCGGCGACAGCGTGTCCACTCCGCTGATCTCGCGCCTGGCCCGGGAACACGGCATTGATGTCAGCATCCTCCAGGCCAAGGTCGAATCCATTCAGGGGCGTACGCTCGGCCTGATGATCGCCGAACTGATGGGCAGTGCTTCGCAGACACGGCAGGCACTGACGACGCTCGAATCCTTTGATCTGCAAGTGGAGGTAATGGGTCATGTCCAGCGCACTGATTGATCTCGTCTGGCAGTCCACGCTGGAAACGCTCTACATGGTCGCCGTCGCCGGCATTCTGTCGGCGCTGGCAGGCGTCCCCCTCGGCGTGCTGCTGTATGTGACCCGGCCGCGCCAGATCCTCGCTCAGCCGGCCGTCAACACGATACTCGGCATCGTCACCAACGTCGGGCGCTCGGTGCCGTTCATCATCCTGCTGGTGGCGATCATTCCGTTCACCCGCATGATCGTCGGCAGTTCCATCGGAACCAATGCCGCCGCCGTGCCGCTGACGATCGCCGCGATTCCGTTCGTCGCCCGGCTGGTCGAAGGCGCGCTTAACGAAGTCTCTCCCGGCCTGGTCGAAGCCGCCCAGTCGATGGGCGCGACGCCGATGCAGATCATCATGAAGGTCCTGCTGCCGGAGGCGCGTGGCGGCATCATCAACGGCCTGACGATCACCATCGTCGCCCTGGTCAGCTACTCCGCCATGGCGGGCGCCGTGGGCGGTGGCGGGCTCGGCGACCTGGGCATCCGCTACGGCTACAACCGCTTCAACCCGACCGTGATGCTGATCACCGTGGTGGTGCTGGTCGTGATGGTGCAGTTGTTTCAGAGCCTGGGTGACTATCTGGTGCGCAAGAGCGATCACAAGTGAAGGGCTTGCGCAGAGCGGATTAGACTAATAACCAGAATGAATTACCGTGATCGCCGTTATTCCGTTATATTTCGGCGGTCATGAGACGCCACAAGAGCGCCAACGTCGTTTCCGATTGCATTGCCACATCTTTCAGGGAGAATCTCGCCAATGCCGATTTCACTGACACGTACACTGAGTGCCGCCGCGCTGAGCCTGGGGCTGGCCGTCGGCACCGCGCACGCCGCCGACGATACCATCAAGGTCGGCACCATGGCCGGTCCGGAGACCGATGTCATGCAGGTGGCCAAGCAGGTCGCCAAGGAAAAGTACGGCCTCGATGTCGAGATCGTCGAGTTCACCGACTACGTCACGCCCAATGCGGCGCTCGCCGATGGCAGCCTGGACGCCAATGCCTATCAGCACGAGCCCTACATGCGCTCGATGGTCAACGACCGCGGCTATGATTTCGCCATTGCCGGCAAGACGTTCGTCTATCCGATCGGCGCCTATTCCGCCAAGTACGACAGCATCGACGATCTGCCCGACGGTGCGACCATCGCCGTACCCAACGATCCGACCAACGAAGGTCGCGCGCTGATCCTGTTGGACAACCTCGAACTGATCACGCTCGACGATCCGAAAAACCTGGAAGCGACGCCGATCAACATCACCGAGAATCCGCACGATTATTCGTTCAAGGAGATCGAGGCCGCCCAGATGCCGCGCGTGCTACAGGACGTCGACCTGGCCTTCATCAACAGCACCTTCACGCAGCCCGCCGGTCTGACGCTGGATGATGCGCTGATCAAGGAAGGCCCGGACTCCCCCTACGTCAACCTGATCGTGGTGCGTGGCGGCGACCAGGACCGCGAAGCGATTCAGGAACTGGTCAAGGCCTACCAGTCGGACGCCGTCGCCGACAAGGCCAAAGCGCTGTTCGAAGGTGGCGCCGTTCCCGGCTGGAAGTAAGCCGGTCGCCAGACACCGGTCGGCGAATCCGCTGGCCGGTTCTCGCCAGCCACCGTAGCGAATCGGAAACCAGCGCCCCAGGGCGCTGGTTTCTGGTTTCGACACCCTGTTCACGTGACAAGGAAACCCGTGATGACCGACTACGATTCCCTCGAACGCCAGTTGAAAGCCCTGCTCGATACTCGCGACTGGTTGACCAACGCCGCCCAGACCAGCGCCTTTTTGACGCAGACGCTAGGCGAGTTGAACTGGGTCGGCTTCTATCTCCAGCGCCAACCCGAGACACTGGTTCTCGGCCCATTCCAGGGCTTGCCGGCCTGCAATCCGATTCCGTTTTCCAAGGGCGTCTGCGGCGCCGCGGCCCGCTCGCGCCAGACCCAGCGCGTCGACGACGTCCATGCGGTGCCGGATCATATCGCCTGCGATGCGGCGTCGCGTTCCGAACTGGTCGTGCCGATCGTCGTCGGTGACAAGGTATGGGGCGTGCTGGACATCGACAGCCCCGTTCCTGCACGTTTCAGCGCCGAGGATCAGGCCGGTATCGAACGCCTGTGCCGCGTATTCACCGAGGCCAGCGATCTGAACGCCAATGCCTCGATCGTCTGATCGCCCCTCCACGGGGCGCGTACGGCGACTCAGGGCTCAATCCAGGAAAACGTCCAGTTCGTTATCCGTGCGCATGACCTGCAGGATCTCCTCGTAAAGCGAAAGCAGATCCAGTGCGAGCGGCCGACGAACGTCCCGCGGCATCTCGCCCAGGGCATGCTCTTCACGCCGTCCATTGGCGATATTGTGATAGAGGCCGATGGCCAGATGAACGACGGCGGCGTACGCCGAGAACGGCACGGATTCCAGCGGCTTGCCCTGATAGGTCAGCGCGTTGCAGATGGCCTCGGGAAAGCGCCACCGACGCCCCAGTTCGGCCCCTACCTCGCAGAAGGTATAACCGAACTGATCGGCCTCCAGTTCGGCTCGCGGCGCGCCCTCTGCGACCAGCGCGTCGATCCGCCGCATGGTTTCGGGGTGGCCGATGTGCATCAACGCCGACCCCACATGATGCAGAATGCCACAGGTGAAAGCGGTCTCCGGCACCAGGTCTTGCAACTGGCTATGCCGCACGATCGTACGGCTGAGATTGGCAACCATGAACGACTCGTGCCAGAACGCCTGACGGTCGAGACCGGGCACTTCCTTGAGCAAACCGACCATGCCAGAGGCGATGACCAGCATGCGCACGCGATCGAAGCCCAGCAACAACAAGGCATCGTCGATCGTCGCCACGTTTCGTCCCATGCCGTATCGCACGGAATTGGCGGAGCGCAACAACTTCAGACTCAGGTTGGGGTCTTTATGAATCGTGGTCGAGACGCGGTGAATACTGATCTTGTCGTTATCCAGACTGGCGATCAACTCGGTGACCACGGCGGGCACGCTGGGTAACTGATGAATATGCTCGAACAACGAATTCAGTGACATGTTCTACTCCTGCTGTCCCTCCATGGTATCTATCACCCGGTCAAAAGTCGTGAGGTCAGGCGCACAATAGCGCCGCTGCGGGCGAAAGCGGAGCAAAAGAATCCCGCCGGACAACCGGCGGGAAGGTCATCGCCCAGGCGACGCGAACATCTCGAGTTGCAGCCTCGGGCCGAGGATTCGCTCAGCTTTCCTGCCAGGACTTCACCATCTCGTCATACGGAACGGTCTTGCCCTGCGGCTTTTCGTTATCGAGCTTGGGCTTGGGCGCGCCGGGCTGGTCCAGCCAGTACTGGGCATCACGCGGCTCGTTGAGTTTCGGCCCGCACTGTGGCTGGACGTTGGCGCGCTCCAGGCGCTCCATGATTCGATCCTGCGCGTCCGCCAGACCGTCCAGCGCTTCCTGGGCACTGGTCTCGCCGCTGACAGCGCGGGAGATGAACTGCCACCACAGCTGCGCCAGCTTGGGATAGTCCGGCACGTTGGTTCCGGTCGGCGACCACTGCAGCCGCGCCGGGCTACGATAGAACTCGACCAGCCCGCCCAGCTTGGGCGCGGCTTCGGTCATCGCGTCGGACTGGATGTCGGACTCGCGAATCGGCGTCAGCCCCACCAGCGTCTTCTGAAGAGAGACCGTCTTCGACGTCACGAACTGCGCGTAGAGCCAGGCGGCGAGACGGTTCTTCTCGGGCGTCGACTCCATGAAGGTCCAGGACCCCACGTCCTGATAGCCCTTCTTCATGCCGTCTTCCCAGTAAGGGCCCACCGGTGACGGCGCCATGCGCCATTTGGGCGTGCCGTCCTCGTTGACCACCGGCAGGCCTGGCTGTGTCATGTCGGCGGTGAAGCCGGTGTACCAGAAGATCTGCTGCGCGACATTGCCCTGCGCCGGCACCGGCCCCGCTTCGGAGAACGTCATGCCCTGCGCTTCCGGCGGCGCATAGGCGTGCAGCCAGTCGATGTACTTCTGGGTCGCGAAGACCGCTGCCGGGCCGTTGGTCGCGCCGCCACGAGTAACGTTCGAGCCCACCGGATGGCACTGCTCGACGCGAATCCCCCATTCGTCGACCGGCAGACCGTTGGGAATGCCCTTGTCGCCCGCTCCCGCCATCGAGAACCAGGCATCGGTGAAGCGCCAGCCCAGCGAGGGATCCTTCTTGCCGTAGTCCATGTGGCCGTAGACGCGTACGCCGTCGATATCGTGGACATCGTTGGTGAAGAAGTCGGCGATATCCTCGTAGGCAGACCAGTTCACCGGCACGCCCAGCTCGTAGCCGTACTTCTCCTTGAATTGCTGCTTGATCTCCGGATCATCGAACCAGTCGGCGCGGAACCAGTAGAGATTGGCGAACTGCTGATCGGGAAGCTGGTAGACCTTGCCGTCAGGCCCCGTGGTGAACGAGAGCCCGATGAAGTCGTCGAGATCCAGCGTCGGCGACGTGACCTCGGCCCCGTCGCCCTCGATCATGTCGGAGATTGGCACCACCTTGCCGTAGCGCGCGTGGGTGCCGATCAGGTCCGAATCGTTGACATAGGCATCGTAGATATTGCGGCCGGACTGCATCTGCGTCTGCAGCTTCTCGATCACGTCCCCTTCCTGAACCAGATCGTGGGTCAGTTGGATACCGGTAATCTCGCTGAACGCCCGGGCCAGCACTTCGGATTCGTATTTATGAGTCGTGAGCGTTTCCGAAACCACATTAATCTGCATGCCGCGATACGGCTTGGCGGCGTCGATGAACCACTGCATCTCCGCCATCTGCTGCTCGGGCGTGAGCGTCGAGGTCGAGAACTCGTCGTCCAGCCAGCGTTTGGCGGCGTCCTGGTACTGATCGGCAACCGCGACTCCCGATACGGCCATCAGCCCCGCGAGACTGACCCCGACGCCGATGCCTAGCGGCGTTCGGCGAGACGATTTGGCGTGCTTGATATCGAACATAGCGTTAACCCCGTTTGTTATCCTTCGCTTTTTCCTGTCGTGGCGCTATCCGATGCAGATAATGATCCCGGTCGGTGCGTTACCCCCATTTCATGATGATTGCCATTCCCGCCATACAGAGACCGGTGGCGAGCCAGAGCGGCCAGTCGGTCAATGCCAGCACCAGCAGATGCACGTATGCCGATGCCAGCAGGCCGATGAACAGCCGGTCGCCGCGCGATGTGACCAGCGGCAGGAACCCTTTGCGTTCGCGCCCGGGCGATACGGTCTGCCAGACCGTCATCGCCACCAGCATCAGCGCGATCGCCGAAAAGAACAGTGCCGTCGGTAGTGTCCAGGCCATCCAGCCCATGATGATCTCCTCCCTTTCCGGCAAGCCGATCAGACGCGGCCCAGGGCAAAGCCCTTGGCGACGTGATTGCGCACGAAATAGATCACGGCGATGCCGGGCAGCAGTGCCACCACCCCGGCTGCCGCCAGCACGCCCCAGTCGATGCCGGATGCCGATACCGTGCGGGTCATCTGCGACACGATCGGCTTGGCGTCGACCGAAGTCAGGGTCCGTGCCAGCAGCAGCTCCACCCACGAGAACATGAAGCAGAAAAACGCGGTGACACCGATGCCGGGCCGAATCATCGGCAAGAAGATGCGAACGAAGAACTTGGGAAAGGTATAGCCGTCGATATAAGCCATTTCGTCGATCTCCTTGGGCACCGACGACATGAAGCCCTCGAGAATCCACACCGCCAGCGGCACGTTGAACAGGCAGTGCGCCAGCGCCACGGCGATCGGCGTATCGAACAGCCCCACCGCCGAATAGAGCTGGAAGAACGGCAGCAGGAAAACCGCCGGTGGCGCCATCCGGTTGGTCAACAGCCAGAAGAACATGTGCTTGTCGCCCAGGAAGCGGTAGCGCGAGAACGCATAGGCGGCCGGTAGCGCCACCAGCAGCGAAATCAGCATGTTCATCGACACGTAGCTGAGGGAATTGAGATAGCTCGTGTACCAGGTCGGCTCGGTGAAGATGACTCGGTAATTGTCCAGCGTCGGCGCCGCCGGCCACAGGGTGAGGCCGCCGAGAATTTCCCGGTTCGACTTCAACGACATGTTGACGAGCCAGTAGATCGGCACCAGCACGAACAGCAGATAGACCAGCATCACCAGGCTTTTACGCAATCTCATGGCGGCGTCATCCCTTGTTGTCGTTATGCGTCATGGCGGTATAGAACACCCAGGTCACCAGCAAAATGATCAGGAAATAGATCAGCGAAAACGCCGCGGCCCGGCCCAGGTCGAACTGGCCCAGCGCCATCTGGGTCAGGGTCTGACTCAGGAACGTCGTCGCCGTGCCCGGCCCGCCGCCGGTGAGCACGAACGGCTCGGTGTAGATCATGAAGCTGTCCATGAAGCGCAGCATCACCGCGATCAGCAGCACGTTCTTGAGCTTCGGCAGCTGGATGTAGCGGAACACCGCCCAGGACGAGGCGCGATCGATCCGCGCCGCCTGGTAGTAGACGTCCGGAATCGAACGCAGCCCGGAGTAGCACAGCAGCGCGACCAGCGACGTCCAGTGCCAGACATCCATCACCAGCACCGTCGCCCAGGCATCCCGCGGGTTGGAGGCGTAGTTGTAGTCGAGCCCGAGGCTGTTGAGGATCCAGCCATAGAGGCCAATATCCTCCCGTCCGATGATCTGCCAGATCGTCCCCACCACGTTCCACGGCACAAGCAGCGGCAGTGACAGCAGGATCAGGCTGACCGGCACGCCCAGCCCCCGCCTCGGCATGGACAGCGCGACGATGATGCCCAGCGGCACCTCGATGACCAGCACACAGAACGAGTAGATGAACTGTCGCATCAGCGAATCGTGCAGCCTCGGATCCGCTAGAATCTCCCGATACCACTCCGTCCCCACGAAATAGCGCGTGCTCGGGTCGAAGATGTCCTGCACGGAGTAGTTGACCACCGTCATCATCGGAATGATGGCGCTGAACGCCACCAGCACGAAGACGGGCAGCACCAGCCACCAGGCCTTGTTGTTGTAGGGTTTCATGGCGCGATCTCCACCAGCCGGTCATCACGATAGAAGCGCTGCCAGGCCGCCGGGAATGCCAGCCCGACACGCCCTTCCGGTACGGGCTCCTCTTCCCCCAGCCGCGCCTTGATCACGGGCGCCGACGGCGTGTCGAGACGCACATCGACGATCTTGAAGGTGCCCTGGTCCTGGACCAGATCCACCTGGCCGTGCAGCGCCGACACCTCGGGAGCGACGAGCTGCACGAACTCCGGCCGGATGCCAAGCTGCAGACGCCCTTCGCCCCCTCGGCGCAGCTGCGCGACGACCGATTCATCCACCGGCAGCGTTCGCCCCCCGAGCTCGACCCCTGACGAGCCCAGGACGATGTCGAGCAGGTTCATGCCGGGGCTGCCGATGAAGTAGCCGACAAAGGGATGTTGCGGATTCTCGAACAGCTCCCGCGGGGTGCCGAACTGGACGATCTGGCCCTGGTACATCACCGCGATCTTGTCGGCGAAGGTGGAAGCCTCAAGTTGATCGTGGGTGACGTAGACCATCGTCACGTTGAAACGCTGATGGATCTCCTTGAGCTTGCGCCGCAGCCGCCACTTCAGCTGCGGATCGATCACCGTCAGCGGTTCGTCGAACAGGATCGCCGCCACGTCGTCGCGCACCAGACCGCGCCCCATCGACACCTTCTGCTTCTCGTCGGCGGTCAGATTGTGCGCCTTGCGGCTCAACAGCGGCTCGATCTCCAGCGCCTCGGCCACCTCGCGCACACGCTGGTCGATGCGGTCACGGGAAAGGCCCTGGTTGCGTAGCGGAAACGCCAGGTTGCCGAACACCGTCATGGTGTCGTAGACCACCGGGAACTGGAAAACCTGGGCGATGTTGCGCTGCTGCGGGCTGAGGTCGTTGACCGACTTGCCGTCGTAGAGCACCCGCCCCTCGGATGGCACCAACAGCCCGGAGATGATGTTGAGCAGCGTGCTCTTGCCGCAGCCCGAAGGGCCCAGCAAGGCATAGGCCCCGCCCTGCTCCCAGACATGATCCATCTGCCTCAGCGCGTAATCGGCCGGCTTCGAAGGGGTGCCGTGATAGCTGTGCGCCAATTGCTCCAAGCGAATTTCCGCCATGTCCGACTCTCCTTACACGCTGGCAAGCGTTGGTCGCGGCGAGGATGGCGACAGCACCAGATCCCCGTCCGGCTCGAACACGAACAGCTGGCGACAGGCCACCTGCATCTCCAGAGCCTGGTCGACGTCGAACTCGTGAATGCCGATCAAATGCGCCACCAGGTCGATCCGGTCATGCGATAGATGCAGGAACGTCTCGGAGCCGCTGATCTCCGCCACACGAACGACGACCGGCAGGCGAAACGCAGGCTCATCGAGCGGCTGCAGCGACCAGTGGTGCGGCCGGATACCGACCTGGTACTCGCCGGCCGGCAGCGAACGCCACACGTCCGGCCGCGGCTGACGCAAGTCGGCGATACGACACTCGTCGCCCTGTATCGTCATCGACATCAGGTTGATGGGCGGCTCGCCGAACAGGCTCGCCGCTTCCCGGTTGCAAGGGTGGCGATAGACCTCGTCGCTGGGGCCGCTCTGGACGATCCGGCCCTGGTGCAGCAGCGTGGTCGTGCCGCCCAGCGCCAGCGCCTCCGCGGGTTCGGTGGTGGCGTAGACAGCGATGGTATGACGCGACTCGAACAGCTTGCGCATTTCCACCCGCAGCGCCTCGCGAAGCTTGTAGTCGAGGTTGACCAGTGGCTCGTCGAACAGTACCAGGTCGGCATCCTTGACCAGCGCGCGAGCCATCGCCGTACGCTGCTGCTGGCCGCCGGAGAGTTCCTGCGGGTAACGCCCCAGCAGGTGCTGGATGCCCAGCATCTCGGCGGTCTCCTCGACCCGCCGGGCGATCTCCTGGCGCGATACCTTGGCCTGCTTGAGCGGCGAAGCGATATTGTCGAAAACCGTCAACGTGGGATAGTTGATGAACTGCTGATAGACCATCGAGACGTTGCGCTGGCGTACCGGCACATGAGTCATGTCCCGCCCCCCGAGACGCACCGTTCCCCGGTCCGGCATATCCAGGCCGGCCATCAGCCGCATCAACGTCGTCTTTCCCGCCAGCGTATGTCCCAGCAGCACATTGAACGATCCTGGCTCCAGCGTCAGGCAGGCATTGTCGATATAGGTCTCGCCCCGCACCGACAGTGTCACATTGTCGAGTTGTAATGACATGAGTGGCGCCGTTCCCTGTTCTCTTTCGAGCATCCTAGAACAGCCGTTTCATAAAGCTATACGACCAAAAAAGAAACCAGCACCGTCACCGGGAAAAGAAGTTTATCGCCTTGATTTATAAACCATTAAAATATTTAACACCTTAGTCTTAAACACCAATGTCCAATCTCTGGCAACCGATGCATGGCAGGTGTGATAGGGAAAAGTGCCGAGTTTCCAACATCGCCTGTTCGGAAACCAACACGACTGGCGGGAGCGAATGGCGTTTAAGCGATCGGTGACGATTATTCAGCGACGGATGGCGGG
>NZ_MCAP01000003.1:0-124742 GCF_001858555.1 Salinicola sp. MIT1003 | reverse complement strand
TCGGGATGATCAGCCCGGTGGCCTTCGAGGCCCGAATGATCGCTTAAGTCGGTGTCCACCAACGCTGGGCAAGATCAGGTTGTCATCACCCCTCGCGTGCCAGCGCAGAGACGGTGAAGACAATGATTACTGGAGTTATCGACGGGAACCCAGGATTCTGAAGTGAGGAATGAGGCCTAGAGCATATAAAAAGAATAAAAAGAGTATAGGGTGACGAATCGGTAGGTACGTACTGTTTATTGAAGTTGATATAATTTAATTAAAATTAAAATTTTCCAATGCCGAAGTGTCGGTTTCGATGAGATCCAATGCCTCATAGGTATAACGCTTTTGAGCCTTCACCGCCCGGGTATAGAGCTCATGTAGTGCGTCGTATTCACCCGGCAGTTGCTGGTTGAATTCCGCAGCTTCGAATTTCGCCATCAGCGCCTTGGCATCGTCGATGAGCCGCTGCAGCTCTGCCAACACGAATTCATAGTCTTCCACTGTCATTGGAACTACCTGGAAAGGATGGGTTTGACACATGAAAACACACTGAAGCGTCAGTCATTGGGCCAATTAAAGAAGCATTTTGTCGTCTGCTCGGCAATCGAAAGCAGGATGCAAAAAGGCCGGCTTGCGCCGGCCTAGATGACTACCGTTACCGCTGAGGGAATTAACCCAGCAGAGACAGTACGGACTGCGGCAGTTGGTTAGCCTGCGCGAGGACCGAGGTACCCGCCTGCTGCAGAATCTGGTTTTTGGTCATGTTGGCCACCTCGGTCGCATAGTCGGCATCTTCGATGCGCGAGCGAGCAGCAGAGAGGTTGGTCTCGGTGGTGCTCAGGTTAGTGATCGCCGAATCGAAGCGGTTTTGGATGGCACCCAAGTCAGAGCGAAGAGAATCAACTTGAGACAGTGCATCATCAAGTTGCCCCAAGGGGTTTTCTGAACGCTCGCTTTCAGTAACAGCGTCAAAGGTCAATTCGCCTTCTTGACCAACGAAGACCTGACGGGCGCTGCCATCCGTTACAGTGCCATCTTCTTGAACGAATCGCTCAATAGTAGAAGAGGCTTCGGTGACCAGTGCACCATCAGCATTGCTGTAAACATCTGTAGTGTTAGTGTTTACCGTTGCGCTTCCTGTAGTAGCAACATCGCTACCGCCAGTATCAAAAGCAGAAGTGCCACTACCATCGCTGCTGCTTGTGGTGGTGATGGTAAGAGTACCTTTATCAACTGAGGTGGTGTAGTCGCTAGAGGTGTCCATAGTGTTGAATGACGGAGAGGCACCGAAATCACCCAAGCCCGAGTCAAAATCGCCATCTTTGATTGCTGTCGCGAAAGCGTTAGCTACCTGTTCGGCGGTGACGTCTTGGCTTGCGGTAAAGGTGACACCATCCAAAGTGTAGGCATCCCCCGCCTTCATGTTGCCGAACTCGACGTCTAGGCTAGCCGCGTCCGTTCCATCACCATAATCTGTGGTGATTTGCAGTGCTTGCAAATTACGATCAACGTTGCCATTGGCGTCAACAGCGAACTCGTTACCTCCATCATTCACGGTGAAGGTACTGCCTTCCATCTGTTTAGCCAGCTTGTCGGCGCTGATAGTGGCGTCTTTTACGTCAATGGCACCGTTCGCAGTGTCGGCACTATACGTGGTACCGTTGAAAGTGATGCTGCCGCCGGTGCCGGCTGCTTGGCCGTCAGTTGTAATAGTAGCAGTGGTTGAATCACCTACACTGGCAGCGTCCAGTACTGTTTCATCTCCAGTACCACCGCTAGCAGTGAAGACTAGGTCATTGCTGTTCGAACTGACAGTAATGTTTGTTAGTCCGTTGAAGCCAGTAGCATCGCCTGTAAATTCACCCTGAGAAACAGTGGCATCATTATTGTTAAGATAAGTAGAGAATGCGTTAGCGACCTCTGTATTTGTTGCCCCACCTTTACCCGCAGTGAAAGTCAGGTCATTAATCGTGACCGATTGGCCCTCTGTAAGTGCACCAAAGGTAACAGTGTTAGTAGCGTTGGCGCCAGTAACAACATTTGATGTGGGTGCTGATGGCGCAGATACAGACTGCGCTCCCATGCTTTCCAGCACGCTATCAACTGTCGCACGAGCAAGTGTACCGCCAGAGCCATCCGTATTGGTCTGAGATAGGTTCCCATCCGCGGTAAGGTAAAGTGCGTCGCCCGTGTCGGCAGAAGACAGGTTGCCATCACTGTCGACAACGACATCCTGAGTGCCACCACCTGAGCCATCTTCGATATTGATGGTCATGGTATTGGTGGCGCCAGCTTCACTAGGAATCAGGCGTTTGGCCACATCTGAGAAGGCAGCATCCTGAGCATCAAAGCTATAGCTATCGGAGTTGGCGTCATAAGTATAGGTGCCACCAGTTACGGTCGCCGCTGACCCCATACCGGTGTTCTTACCTGAATAGGTAATTTCAGCACCGTCAGAGACACTGCCCAGAACATCGCTAGCGGTCGCTGCGGTATTTTGAAGCTCGTTGGTGAAACGCTCAACGCCGTTGGTGACACCCTGCGATTCAAAGCCGCCAAGGGTCAGGTCATCTTTGGTAGCTGCAGTGTTGTCAACTTCGCCCTTGCCATTGACGTTGAAGCCGGTCAGGCCCAGCGTTTCGGCATTGATTTCCTTCAGGTTGATGGTGATCGCTTCACCGTCGTTCGCGCCGACCTGAATTTTCAACCCTGAATCAGACTGGAGCACCTTGGTGCCGTTGAAACCCGTCTCGTCGGAGATACGGTTGATCTCGTCTAGACGCTGATTGATTTCGTTCTGGATGGAATTGAGATCGTCCTGCGAGTTGGTACCGTTGGTCGCCTGAACGGTCAGCTCGCGGATGCGCTGCAGGTTGTCGTTGACCTGATTCAGCGCACCTTCTGTGGTCTGGGCCAGAGAGATACCGTCGTTGGCGTTGCGCTGTGCCTGAGACAGGCCGGTGATCTGGCTGCTCATGCGGTTGGCGATGGCCTGACCGGCTGCATCATCCTTGGCGCTGTTGATGCGCGAACCGGAAGAAAGACGCTCCATGGCGGTCTGGAGAGAACTGGCTGATTTGTTCAGGTTCTGCTGACCGATCAGCGAGGTGATGTTGGTATTGATAACTGCCATTGTCGTATTCCTTTCTCACATGAGAGGGCAATTTGGGCCTGATCCGCTGCGCGATGGCAGGTAATGCCGGATCCTGCTGCAACGGCCCCGTGGCCGTTACCCCTGTTATCGGCGCTACCCAATTTTGCTTTAGGCCCATTTGAGAAATTTTTGATGTTCGTGTGCGCAGCATGGATTCGGCCTTCGAGAAGTGCCTGGCTGCCTGGCGTGAAGCGGGGCGCAGAAAGCCACTTGGGTAGCCCCGGCTTCGGCCATGCCCCGTGTGGAAGGCGCGATGCCGGCGCCGATCTATAGTGATGTGGCGTTTCATCGTATGGCGCTCCGCTCCGGTGGCGTTCGATAGCCCGGACGCGCCCGGTCTCCGTGATGCTGCTTTCGTGGTGGCGTTGATCTGGCCTGCGGTATCGCTGGCGATCTGGACGGTCCGGGGGGCTGGAGCCGCAACAGGTCCTTCCCTACAGGTCTTCCTAGTAGGCCTTTTGTTACAGACCTTCCGTTACAGATCTTTCTCTCCAACCCGTTCGAAGCCGCCTGGGCTTGATAGCCGAGGCGGAATGAGATTCACTGGCTTGCCTGAACGGGGGCGGCTTTGGTGATTTTTGAGGCGAATTTGGCTAGACTGGGCTGGCTCTTTGGATAGTCATCGATTATTTTTCGGCAGCAAATTATTCATTCCGTTCTACGCTAGTCACAACTATTTATTAATCAGGCTTGTTGCGGCCCGTTTCGGGCCATTTTTCAGGATCCCAATTAATTATTATGCCTCGCACGATGGATGAACGTGAAAAACTCCGTAAGTTTCGTGAACTCGATGATGCTTTTGCCCAGGCGCTCCGTGATCTCGACGGTGGGTCTCGATCCGGTCGATCGGTAGAAGCGGAGCCGGAAAATACGCTTCCGGCGTTCGAGGAACGCCTGCACAGCCTGATGGCCGAGTACGCGTTGAGCCAGAGCTGTGTGCATGAAATGCTGAGCACGTTACTGGAGTACAAGAGAATTCGATAAGTCTCATTATCCGGCGAGATGGCTTGTTTCGATGACGGCGGGTCGGTTTTAAACTGGGTTTTAACTCTTTCTGAGACTGCCGAGGCGCTCAGTGTCTCCACTGGTGCATGTCTTGTTATCGATAGGGTCATCAAGCCGGATTGTCTGCCGTCAGGATATTAACGGGAAACGAGAGATAACGGCGTTGAGGAAGACCGTGAGATAAAACCAGCCCAGCGCCATGCGGTTCTCTGTTTTGCTCGTTCTACTGAATTCGCGGTGAAGAAACCATCGAGAAGCCGCTTTGCTTTCATTCGCCAGGGATGCGGTGAAGCCAAGGCAGCGGCGGCGGTGTCTCCAGGCGCTGCGATGGCTTCAGGCAGGGCATGGCGCCTGCTGCTCGGGCGTCGGGAGACCGGCAACCCATCGAAAGCCGCCCCCGGTAAGATCCCGATATTATTCTGCTGACAAGTTATCGAGGGTTCATTAACCTCGCTGCCTACCGGAAAACATGGGACCCGGTGGGCGCGGTTTAATGTTGCTCTGTTTTCAATTTGTGAGGTAACGGCATGGGTTGGGATTGCCCCAAGAGTCTCTGGCGGCTGGGGTTTGCACTGGTATTGGTATACGCCGCTCTGGGTATTGCAGCGCACCCGCTGAAAGATGTCATCGAGCCTTATATGGCTTTTCTAGGGCTGGTTTCCCTGTTGATTTTTGGTGGCTGGCGCCGAAGGAGCGCTGCCCTGGGCTTGCTGGTTGCGATCTGCCTGGTGCAGCTTCTCAGTTGGTGGCTCGCCATTGCCGATCATCCCCAGTGGGCCAGGCCCAACCCGGATACCGAGCGGATGGCGAAGCTTTTTATTTTCATTGCCATTGCCTGGTGGCTGCGTGGGAGTCTCCGCCATGTTTTCTGGGTCTGGGGGCTGGCGCTCCTGGCGTTCCTGCTGACGACGGTGATCTTCCCAGAAGGGCGTGATTCATGGGCCGCTGGCCTGCAGGGCGAGCGCGTCGGCTTTGGCATCCAGAACAATCAGCATGCCTCGATGTTGTTTGGGGTCGCGCTGATTGGGCTCATGGCCTTTGCCAGGCGTTTCTGCTGGTCCGGCGGGCTTCGATGGGGGCGTGCATGCCTCTGGCTGGGGCTGACGCTGATGACACTGGTGGGGATCCTGTTCGGTCAGACTCGAGCCGTCTGGCTGGCGCTGCTGGTGTCCTCGGTCGTTGCATTGGCAGTGGTCGGATGGTACGCCAGGAAGCGTTACCAGGTCCGTCTATGGAACCGAACGACGATTTCCATTGGCGTTGTTCTCGTGGTGGCTGGCGGGATCGTCGCCGCTTCGTTCGGGCATGTGCTGACTGACCGGGTGTTCACCGAGGATCAGGTCATCGCGCAGCTGCTCTCCGGGAAGCTGGATACGCTCCCCTATACCAGCATCGGTATTCGGATTCATTCCTGGGTCGCGGCTACGCACTGGATCGCTGAAAGACCGTGGCTGGGATGGGGTAGCAATGGGCGCGAGCTGGTCATCGATCATACGTCGTGGCTTCCCGAGTTCGTGAAAGCGCACTTCGGCCATTTGCATAATTTCCTGCTGGAGACACTGGTCAATTATGGCGTGCTCGGCTTGGCCGTGATGGGCGCGCTGGTCGCATGGGTTGCTGTCATCAGCTGGAAAGCCTGGAAGCGCGGCGACATGCCCAACGACGTGGCGTTGTTTGCGCTGGCTTTCTTCTTTTACTGGCTGGTGGTCAATCAGTTCGAGTCCTATCTCTCCTTCTGGACGGGTATCTACGTGCACAACCTGATCGTGGCAGGACTCCTCACGCTGTACTGGCGTTCCCCGGGCGATTCGGGCCATGTCGGCAAAAACCGATTACCATGAGGCCTGAAATGGGCACCAAGCGCGGTCAGCCGCGCTTTTTACACGCTGATTGCATACGACGGTTGAAGGGATAGCAATGCGAATCACGATTTTCGGTACCGGATATGTGGGCCTGGTGACTGGCGCCTGCCTGGCTGATGCCGGCCATGAAGTCATGTGCATGGATATCGACGAAGGAAAGGTCGCGCGCCTCAAGCAGGGCGAGATTCCGATCTATGAACCCGGGTTGGAAACGTTGGTCATCGAGAACGTCGGCCAGCAGCGTCTATCGTTCACGACCGATGCGGCGGAGGCGGTGGCGTTCGGCACGTTGCAGTTCATCGCGGTGGGCACGCCGCCCGATGAGGATGGCAGTGCCGATCTGCAGTATGTGCTGGCGGTCGCCAGGACCATTGGTCGGTACATGGATGATTATAAGGTCGTGATCGACAAGTCCACGGTGCCGGTCGGTACGGCGGACCGCGTTCATGAAGCCATCGCCGGCACCCTGACCGAGCGTGGCGCCAAGCTGGACTTCGATGTCTGCTCGAACCCGGAGTTTCTCAAGGAAGGCGCAGCCATCGAGGACTTCACCCATGGCGCGCGTATCGTCGTGGGCACCGAGTCGGATCGGGTCAAGTCGTTGATGCGGGAGTGTTATGCCCCGTACAACCGCCGCGTCGAGAAGCTGATGTTCATGGACGTGCGCAGCGCGGAGCTGACCAAGTACGCCGCCAACGCCATGCTGGCGACCAAGATCAGTTTCATGAACGAGATCGCCAACCTGGCCGAGCGGTTGGGAGCGGATATCGAACAGGTTCGCCGTGGCATCGGCAGCGATCCGCGAATCGGCTACCACTTCATCTATCCCGGCTGCGGGTACGGCGGCTCCTGCTTCCCGAAGGACGTTCAGGCGCTGGCGCGAACTGCCAGCCAGATCGGTTACGACCCGCAACTGCTCAATGCCGTCGAAGCCGTCAACGACCGCCAGAAGGCGACCCTGTTCGGCAAGCTGAACCAGGCATTCGATGGGCAGCTGGAAGGCAAGACGGTGGCGGTCTGGGGGCTGGCGTTCAAACCCAATACTGATGACATGCGCGAAGCGCCCAGCCGTCACCTGATGGAGTCGCTCTGGGCGGCGGGTGCCAAGGTTCAGGCCTATGATCCGGAGGCAATGGAAGAATGTCATCGCATCTACGGTGAACGCAGCGACCTGATGCTGGCCGATGGGCGCGACGCGGCGTTGAACGGGGCCGATGCCCTGGTGATCTGCACGGAGTGGAAATCCTTCCGCACGGTGGATTTCGCCCACTTGCAGCGCACGCTGAAGACCCCGGTCATCGTGGACGGGCGCAACCTGTTCGAGCCGGCACAAGTCCGCGCGGCCGGGCTGCTCTACTTCGCGGTGGGGCGTGGCGATTCGCTGCAGGTCGGTCAGCGCAAGGCCCACTGAAGCCAGGCAGTTTCATGTCATCGCCTGAAGCCCGATACCGTTTGGTGTCGGGCTTTTTTGTCGCTAGGCTCGATAGCGTCGAGCGCTCTTCCACCACAGCAAAGCCAAGGATGTGCCCATGCTGATTCCCGTTGTCCTGGCCGGCGGTTCCGGCTCTCGCCTGTGGCCGATGTCGCGGGCGAGCCATCCCAAGCAGTTCCTCCGGATCACGGGGGCGCGCAGCATGCTGGTGGAAACGCTGGCGCGCTTCGAGCCTCTGGATGTCGCGGAGCCGATCGTCGTCTGTCAGGAGGCGCACCGCTTTCTGGTGGCCGAGCAGTTGCGTGAAGCGGGCTGGTCGGCGGATATCCTGCTCGAGCCGGCGATGCGCAACACCGCACCGGCCATCGCGCTGGCTGCGTTGCAGGCCATGAGCCGTGATCCGGCTGCGCTGATGCTGGTATTGCCGGCCGATCATGCGATCGCCAGCCCCGAGGCGCTGATTCAGGCGATGGTGCCGGCGCAGGCAGCGGCCAGGCAGGGCAGGTTGGTGACGTTCGGCGTGACGCCGACCCGTGCGGAGACCGGCTACGGTTATATCGAAATAGGCATCGAGACCGGTATCGACATCGAGCCGGACGAAGCGTCCGGCACCGAGGCGATGCCGATCCGGCGCTTCGTCGAAAAGCCCGATGCGGAGACCGCACAGGCGTATGTCGCCAGCGGCCGCTACCTGTGGAACAGCGGCATGTTTCTGATGCGAGCGGACCGCTACCTGCAGGAACTCGAGCAGCAGCGTCCGGCGATGTTGGAGGCGGTCACGAAAGCCTGGGAAGGGCGCCAGGCCGATCTCGATTTCCTGCGGGTCGCGGCAGAGCCCTTCGTCGGCTGTGACGCCGAGTCGATCGACTGCGCCGTGATGGAAAATACCGCGGACGCCAGCGTGGTTGCGCTCGACGCAGGCTGGTCGGATGTGGGCTCCTGGCAGTCGTTGTGGGAGATCTCCCCGAAGGATGGTAACGGCAACGCGCTTCGCGGCGATGTGGTCGCCGACGACGTGAACGGCTGCCTGATTCACAGCGACAGCCGTCTGGTGGCGGCGGTCGGCATACGCGATCTGTTGGTGATCGAGACGCCGGACGCGGTGATGGTCGCGCATCGGGACGCCGCGCAGGCGGTCAAGGTCATCGCGGAAACGCTCAAGCGCCAGAATCGCCCCGAGTGGGACCAGCATCGCCGTGTTCATCGCCCCTGGGGCAGCTATGATGGCGTGCATGCCGCCGAGCGGTATCAGGTCAAGCATATCCGGGTGACCCCCGGCGGCCGGCTGTCACTCCAGAAGCACCTCCATCGTGCCGAGCACTGGATCGTGGTACGCGGCACCGCTCGGGTGACGCGCGGCGGGGAGATATTCCTGCTGGAAGAGAACCAGTCCACCTATATCCCCCTTGGCGTGGTTCATCGCCTCGAGAATCCCGGCAAGATCGAGCTGGAGTTGATCGAAGTGCAAAGCGGCAGTTATCTCGGCGAAGACGATATCGAGCGCTTCGACGACGCCTATCATCGCGATTGAGCGCCACTTGAGTGCCACTTGAGGGCTACTTGAACGTCAGAACTCTAATTGCACATCAGGATCGAACTCAGGAATTCGGCTGGCCGTCGGCGTCATTGGGTAGCGCGTTGTCGCCCATGGCTTCCGCCAGCGGCGGCTGAGGTTCGTTGCCGCCGTTGCGCATTGGCATCTGCAGACGCACGGTGGGGAGATACTCCGGGTAGTGCCGGCAGATGAAATCGATCAGCCCTTCACGGATCGCGCAGCGCAGATCGAACGTGTTGGGCCCGCCGGTGGCGCTGACCAGCACGCGCAGCTGCTTGTTGCGCTCGGTCATCTCCAGTGTCTGCACGACGCAGACGCGGCGGTTCCACAACGGCGAGGCTTCCGCCAGACGTTGCGCTTCCTCTCTCAGCGGCTCCATGGGCAAGTGGTAATCCGCGTACAGGATGACCGTTCCGATGAGGTCCTTGTCGCGGCGTGTCCAGTTCTCGAACGCGTGGTCGACGAAATAGGTGATCGGCAGGACCAGCCGCCGCCAGTCCCACAATCTCACGACGACATAGGTGAGCGTCAGCTCCTCGACCCAGCCCCATTCGCCTTCGACGATCACCGCGTCGTTCAGCTGCACCGGCTGCGTCAGCGCGATCTGGATGCCGGCGATCAGGTTGCCCAACACCTTCTGCGCGGCAAAGCCCAGTACCACACCGAGAATGCCTGCCGAGGCCAGAATGCTGGTGCCGAGCTGGCGGACTTTCTCGAACACCATCATCATCGAGGCGACGGCCAGAACGATGATGATGAAGTTGATCAACTTGCGCAGCACGGTGATCTGGGTATGCACCTTGCGTGCGATAGCGTCCTCCTCGTCACCGAAGCGGTAGCGTTCGCTCAGCGCTCGCTCGCTGATGTTGACGCCGTGGATCAGTATGCCCGCGATGCTGGCGATGAGGATCAGGCTGGCGAGGTTGTGCAGCGCCGTGTCCAGGCGTACCGAGGTGACGAAAATCGGGAACAACGAGAACAGGACGAAGATGGGTATCAGTACTGCCAGGCACCTCACCATGAACGGCACCAGGAAGCGTTCCAGCATCGACTTGCGCCGGCCGGCCCAGCGATCCATGACCTTGACGAGACGTCGTGACATTCGCACCAGCAGCCATACACCCAGCAGCGCCGCGCAGAAGTGCGCCGCCGTCATGATCAGCGAGTGACCCTGCACGGCTGGCGGAATCAGGAAATACGCCGCGCCAAACAATCCGTATGTCCACAGGACGGCAACCAGCGGTGGGTGGATGGCGATTGCCGTCGTGCTCATCAGATGCAGACGACTGTCGTTGAGCCTTCGCAGGCGGAAGTGAATGTACTTGAGCAGTACGTGGGCGACGATGGTCACGCCGATGATGGCCGCTGCCATGATCCAGAAAGGCAGCGCATCAAGCCACTGCACGATCAGGGTATTGATAAACGCTGCATTGGTAACCGATGCATTCATGAATGAGCCTGTTGATGACGAGGATCGATTCATTCAAGCGTAGGCGGTTTGGCTACAACTTTCGTCGCGGCAGGCAGTTTTGTTCGAGAGCCTTCGCGGCTCGCAGGCAAACGCGCCCGCCCGGGAACCCGAGCGAGCGCGTGGGGCAGGTTACGGTTACTGGGAAAGCCCGATCTGGCGCGAGATGTCTTCGATCTGGGCGATCTGGTCGTTGACGAACGTGGTGAAGGCTTCGCCATGCATCTCGAAGGGCATCAGGCCGTTCTGCGTCATGACGCCTTTCCACTCGTCACTCGCGTACAGCGTGTCGACGGTGTCCACCCACCACTCATAGGCGTCTTCGGAGACGTCCGCCGGCATGTAGAACCCGCGCCAGTTGGGGGCGATCGTGTCGATGCCCTGTTCGCGTGCCGTCGGCCACTGGTGCAGTTTGCCGGGCAGGCGCTCTTCGGAGAGGATCGCCAGGGGGCGCAGGTCGCCGGATTCGATGAAGCTGACCACCTCCGAAATGTCGCCGGTGAAGGCGTCCACATGGCCGCCCAGGGTCTGGGTCACTGCCTCGCCGCCGCCGTTGTAGCCCAGGTAGGCGATGCGGGCCAGATCATCGACGCCGGCCTCGTTGGCGGTCATCAGCAGTTTCAGGTGATCCCAGCCGCCGGAAGCAGTACCGCCGGTGAAGGTCAGCGCGCGCGGGTCTTCCTTGAGCGCTGCCATGACTTCATTGAGCGACTGATAGGGAGAGTCGGCGGCGACCGCAATCACGCCGTAGTCCGCTCCCAGCGTGCCGATCCAGTTGACCATGCCGGCGTTCATTCCCGGGAACTGGCCGCGTGCCAGGCCTGTCGTGGTCACGGTGCTGGCGGCGACGATCAGGTTCTCCTGTCCGGCGCGCTTCTGGACCACGTGGGAGAAGCCGACGCCGCCGCTGGCACCCGGCATGTTGGTGGTCTGCACGTTGCCGTCGACCAGACCGAGATCGCCGAGCACCCGGCCGACGGAGCGGCAGGTGAAGTCCCAGCCGCCGCCGGGATTGGCCGGGGCGATGCAGTCTACCTTGCCGCTCTGCTCGAAGGCCTGGGAAGTGCTGGCGGCGCTCAAGAGCAGGCCGCCGGCGATCAGCGTTTTCAGGCTACGTGGGGTCATGGCGTGTTCCTCTTCGTGTTGTTATCGAGCTGCGCTTTCGCTCGTTGCTCGTTGCTCGTTGCCTTCTGGCCGCTGCTCACGATCGATCGACAGCGAACATGGCGCAGCGGTGTGTCTCGAGAGGACTCTAGCGAGCGGCGTCGGCGGGAAAAATTGGCATTTGAACAAGCGAGCCTTCGCGCTTTTCGAAGGGTTTACACCTTCGTCGTAACACCAGCGGAAGCCGAGTTGCGGGCGTCTTCGGCATCGGCACCGACATCGGCATCGGCGTCAGTATCAGTATCGGGGCCGGGATCCCGCGAACTGGCGCCGGCGAGGTGCTCGACCATCTGGCGGGCGATCAGCGGCAGGGCCTCCAGATCGCGGACGCCGATGACCAGTTCCCGTTCCGCCCACTCGTCGATCAGCGGAATCGTCGCCAGCGACAGGCTTTCCCGATAGGCGGCGACGGCGCGGGCCGGGAGAATGCCGATGCCCATGCCGCGATCGATCATCCGGCAGATGCCTTCGAAGCTGCGTACCTGGATGCGCATCCGCAGCGGCTGCGCCAGACGTTGGGAATCCTGGTGCAACAGGGCGTGAAGCGAGGAGTCCTGCTCCAGGCCGATGAAGTCGTAATCCAGCGTCTCGGCGAAGGCGAGGCGCTGGCGTGTGGCCAGCGGGTGATCCCGGGCCGTGACCAGGACCAGCCGATCCCGGCGATAGGGGTGGATCGACAATCCTTCGGCGGGAATATGAGCGGAGAAGATGCCGATATCGGTGAGGCCGTCGCGCACCGCTGCGATGATCTCGTGGCTCAAGCGCTCCTGCATGTCGATGCGGATCTGCGGGTAGCGCGCGGTGAAATCGCTCAGGTCGTCGGGAAGGAATTCGATCACCGCCGAGGTGTTGGCATGCAGGCGCACGTGGCCACGGATCCCCACGCTGTACTCGCTCAAATCGGCGTTGAGATGATCGAGGCTGTCGAGCATGTGGCGGGCGTGATGGAGCAGGGCGTGGCCGGCGGGCGTCAGCTCGACGCCACGCGGGCGCCGGTAGAGCAGTGTCGTCGAAAGCTGCGTTTCCAGATCGCTGATCCGCTTGCTGACCGCCGCCAGCGCCAGGTGCTCGCGTTCGGCTGCACGGGTCAGGCTGCGCGAATCGGCAATCGCGACGAATAGCTTGAGGGTGACGAAGTCGAGTCGTTTCATGGCGATTGGCATCGGAGCGGAGCGATTGACGCCCTACTGTAGCGTTCGTCGCTGACGAAGCCTAGCTTGACGATCGCCTAATTGTTGCCGCGCGTCGGCTGGGTCAACCTCTGACCATCGATAGAAGACACATCATTAGCGGTGTTTCGACACCGTTGGACATTCACGGAGGAGAGCGACATGGCGACCGGCGACGACAAGGCGGTCAGCGACAATGCACAGGCGCTGGCGGGACTCAAGGTGGTGGAGCTGGGCCAGCTGATCGCGGGGCCTTTCGCCAGCAAGTTGCTGGGGGAATTCGGCGCGGATGTGGTCAAGATCGAGCCGCCGGGAACGGGCGATCCGCTGCGCAAGTGGCGCGTGCTCAAGGACGACACTTCGCTGTGGTGGCACGTCCAGACTCGCAACAAGCGCTCGCTGGCACTCGACCTGCGCTCCGAGGAGGGCCAGGAGATCGTGCGGCGTCTGGTCGACGAGGCGGACATCGTGATCGAGAACTTCCGCCCCGGCACGCTCGAGAAGTGGGGCCTGGGGTGGGAGACGCTGAGTCAACGCAATCCCGGCCTGATCATGGTGCGTATCTCCGGCTACGGCCAGACCGGCCCCTATCGCGACCGCCCGGGATTCGGCGTCATCGGCGAGGCGATGGGCGGGCTGCGCTATCTTTCCGGCCACCCGGACCAGCCCTCGGTGCGGGTGGGTATCAGCATCGGCGATTCGCTGTCCGCGCTGTACGGCGTGATCGGCGCCTTGCTGGCGTTGCAGGAGCGTCATCGCAGCGGGCAGGGGCAGTACATCGATGTCGCGCTCTACGAATCGGTGTTCGCGATGATGGAGAGCCTGATCCCCGAATACGACGGCGCAGACGTGATCCGCGAGCCCAGCGGCAGCGCCTTGCCGGGCATCACGCCCTCCAATGCCTATCCCTGCGCGTCGGGCGAAGGCGTGGGTGAGGAGTACGTCCTGATCGCCGGCAATGGCGATAGCATCTTCAAGCGCTTGATGACGGCGATCGGCCGCCAGGATCTCGCCGACGACCCGCGCTTCGCCCACAACGATGGCCGCAGCCGCCACGCCGAACTGATCGACGGGGCGATCGCGGACTGGACCCGGCAGCACGAGCGCGACTACGTGCTCGACGTGCTGGAGAGCGCTCACGTGCCGGTGGGCTACCCCTATACGGCCAAAGACATCGTCGCCGATCCGCACTATCTGGCGCGAGAGATGATCGAGACCATTCGGCTGGGCGATGGCGAATCGCTCAAGGTGCCCGGCGTGCTGCCCAAACTGAGCCGCACGCCGGGTCGGATCGAGGGTGGCGGCCCGGCGCTGGGGCAGCATACCCAGGATGTGCTCGACGAGCTGGGGATCGACCGCGAAACCCAGGCGAAAATGCGTGAAAGAGGAGTGATCTGATGACCGATTCGATGACCGGGACGAACACCCAGACCCGCGTCGCCATCAATGACGTGGCGCCGCGAGACGGTCTGCAGATCGAATCGCGCTTCGTGCCGACGGAAGAGAAGATTCGGCTGATCGACGCGCTGTCCCGTACCGGGTTGGCGAAGATCGAGGCGACGTCGTTTACCTCGCCCAAGGCGATTCCCAACCTGCGCGACGCCGAAGAGGTCATGCGTGGCATCGAGCGCGTGCCGGGGGTCGACTATGTCGTGCTGGTGCCCAACGAGAAGGGGGCCGAGCGCGCGCTGGCCTGCGGTGTCGACGAGATCAATCTGGTGCTGTCGGCCAGCGACAGCCATGGTCGTGCCAATCTGCGCATGACGGCGGAACAATCGCTCGAGCGCTTCGCCAATATTCTCGAGATCACCAAGGGTAGCGATGTGTTCGTCAACGCCTCGATCTCGACGGCCTTTGGCTGCCCGTTCGAGGGCGAGGTGCCGTTCAAGCGGGTGCTTTCGATCACCGAAAAGCTGTTGGCGCTGGGCGTGCAGGGGATCTCCCTCTGCGATACCACCGGCATGGCCAATCCGCGCCAGATTGCCGATCTCTGTCGTGAGACGCTGAGCCGCTGGCCGTGGCTGCCGGTAACGCTTCACGTCCACAACACGCGCGGCATGGGGCTAGCCAATGCGCTGGTGGCGTGGCAGAACGGCATCACCCGGTTCGACGCCTCGCTGGGCGGCCTGGGGGGCTGTCCGTACGCGCCCGGCGCCACCGGCAACGTCTGCACCGAAGACCTGGTTCACATGTTCGAGCAGATGGGCGTCGATACCGGCGTGGATCTCGAACGGCTGATCATCGCCGCCGAACTGCTGCCGGCGATGATCGGCCACGACGTGCCGGGCCAGGTGGTCAAGGCCGGCACCTCGGACCGCCGTTATCCGCTACCGGAGGCAGCGATCGGCTAGGAAGCCGCGGGATACGCGCGCACGGGAATCGGGAGTCAGAAATCGAGAGTCACGCCGCTACCGCATCGCGGTCGTGAACCAGGCGCCCGTTGGCCCAGCTTGCCGCGACCGTGCGGTCGTCGCCCAGCATCATCATGGCGAACAGGCGCTCCGACAGGGTCTTGGTCTGCGACAGGCGGCGCGCCATCAACGGGGTGGATTCAGGGTCGAGAACGACGATATCCGCCTCGAACCCCGCCTGCAGGCTGCCGATCCTGTCATCCAGATGCAGCGCCCGCGCGTTGCCGAGGGTGAGACGGTAGAACCCCTGCCAGCCGGTCAGCGCCTGGCCGAGCAGAGCACCGACTTGATAGGCGCCCTGCAGGGTGCCGAACCCCGAGAGCGAAGTGCCGCCACCGACATCGCTGGCCAGCGATGTCGCGAGCCCCGCGTCCCGACACGCCAGGCGATCCATCAACCCGCTGCCCAGAAACAGGTTCGAGGTCGGGCAGAAGGCGACGTTGGCGCCACGCTGGGCCAGCCGCCGACGCTGCTCGTCATTCAGGTGAATGCCGTGGGCGAAGGTGCTGCGCGGCCCGACCAGATCGTACCGCTCGTAGACGTCGAGATAGTCCCGGCTTTCCGGGAACAGCTCCGCCACCCAGGCGACCTCGCCGCGATTCTCGGACAGGTGAGTCTGCAGATAGAGATCCGAAGCGTTGCGCAGCACGCCGCCCACGGCGTCGAGCTGCTCGCGGGTGGAGGTCGGCGCGAAACGTGGCGTCAGGGTGTAGCTGAGCCGATCGCGGCCGTGCCAGTCGGCGATCAGGCGTTCGCTGTCGCGCACGCCGCCCAGCGTGTCGTCGGTCAGCGCCTCCGGGGCGTGGCGATCCATCAGCACCTTGCCGGCGATCATGCGTAGCTGGCGACGCTGGGCGGCGCTGAAGAAGCTGTCGACCGACACCGGATGCGAAGAGCAGAACACCTGGGCGGTCGTGGTGCCGACGCGCAGCATCTCGTCCAGGAACCGCTCGGCGCCGGCCTGGGCATAAGCGGCGTCGGCAAACCGGCATTCGGCGGGGAAGGTGTAGTCGTTGAGCCAGTCGAGCAGCTGGCGGCCATAGGACGCCATGATGTCGAGCTGCACGTAATGCACGTGGCTGTCGATGAAGCCCGGCATCATCAGCTTGTCGCGGTAATCGACGATCTCGATGCCTGCCGGCAGCCGGTCGACCAGCGCCTCGAAAGCGTCGACGGCCTGGATATGGCCGTCGACGATCCAGATCGCGCCATCCTCCAGATATCGCGTGGTATCGGGCAGCGGCGTCGCCTCCTCTCCGGGATCGCCGAGGCAGGTGAACAGGGGGCCGCGGAGCAGGCGTTGGTACGTGTTCATGATCTCTACCTATGATTTTCGACCGAAGATTCACGGTCGTGTCGCTCAGTGTCGAGCGGCTGAAAAGGTGTGACGCAGGGTTTCCGGTGCGATGCCGCGCTGCGCCGGCTTGTTCGAGGGTCGGGGTTGGGCCAGCAGTTCGGCGGCGACGCTGATCGCGATCTCCCGGGGGCGCTTGGTCACGGTCGCGCCCAGGCCGATCGGACAGCGAACCCGAGCCAGCGCGGCGTCGTCGAATCCGGCGGCGGTGAGCCGCGAGCGGAAGCTGGCCCATTTGCTCTTCGAGCCGATCATGCCGATGGATTTCAACGCCTCGCGACCCGGGTTTTCAGGCGATAGCAACGCCGCGATCAGGTCGCGGTCCTGTGCGTGGTCGTGGGTCATTATCAGCACGTTACTGGTGGGTGGAATGGCCGCGATGGCCCGTGCCACGCCTTCGGCATCTGGTGATAGCCGAATGGGTCGCACTCGGGCGGGATAGCCTTCGTGGCCGTTCTCATGCTCGCTCTGGTGCGGAAAGGCCTCGGCCCGGCTGTCGTACCAGTCTATGCGCCAGGGCAACGGCGCGAGCAGTTCCACCAGCGCCTGGCCGACATGCCCCGCGCCGAACAGCGTCAGGTGGCTTTCGGCGCCGGCGAAGACTTCGATCAGCACATGCACGAACCCGCCGCAGCACTGTCCGGAGCGCCCGCCCAGCGGGAACGCTTCCAGATAGGTGCCGGACGAGACGGGTGTCGTTGCCAGATGCTGGCGGGCGATCTCGATCACCTGCTGTTCGAGGTGGCCGCCGCCCAGGGTGTCGATCACGTCCGTCGGCGTGACGACCAGCTTGGCGCCGGGCTCACGCGGGGTCGAACCGGCGGCGCCGACCACGCTGGCCAGCGCATGGGGCGTTCCGCTCTCCTGCAGCCGATGCAGCGCGGCGTGCCAGCTTTCGTGCCGATCCTGGGCTTCGAGAGAGCTGCCTCGGGTTTCGAGATAGCCGCCAGCGCTCATCGCGACGCTCCGGCGTTCGGATTCTCGGCTCGCAGTGCTTCGGCTCGTATTGCCTCGGCCGTCATCAGTACGCGTTCCGGCGTGGCGGGGGTGTCCAGCGGCGGGCTGACACGATAGTCGGCAAGGCTCGACAGGGCGTCGCGCAGTGCCGACCACACTGAAATACCGAGCATGAACGGCGGCTCGCCCACGGCCTTGGAGCGATAGAGGCTGGCCTGGGAATTGGGATGGCCTTCGAGCAGTTCGACATTGAAGACTGGCGGCAGGTCACCGAAGGTCGGGATCTTGTAGGTCGCGGGGCCGTCGGTGAGCAGGCGGCCCGCGTCGTTCCACTTCAGCTCCTCGCTGGTCAGCCAGCCCATGCCCTGGATGAAACCGCCCTCGACCTGGCCCAGGTCGATCGCCGGGTTGAGCGAGTCGCCAACGTCGTGAAGGATATCGACGCGCTCGACGCGGTACTCGCCGCTCAGCGTGTCGACGCGGACTTCGCTGACCGAGGCGCCGTAGGCGAAGTAGTAGAACGGCCGGCCCTGCCCGCTATCGCGATCGTAATGAATCAGCGGGGTGGAATAGAAACCGGTCGCCGACAGCGAGATGCGGCCGAGATAGGCGGCCTGGATCAGTTCCCCCCACGATACCGCGGGCGTCACCGCGCCGATGTCGGAGACGAGTTGCCCATTCTCGAGACGCAACCCTTCGCGATCCAATCGGTAGTGCTCGGCGGCGAAGTCGAGCAGGCGCTGGCGGATCTGCGTGGCGGCATCGCGTGCGGCCATGCCGTTCAGATCCGCGCCGCTGGAGGCTGCCGTCGGCGAGGTGTTAGGCACCTTGTCGGTGCGCGTGGCGCTGATGCGCACCGATTCGAAGTCGATGCCGAGTTCCCGGGCGACGACCTGGCACACCTTGGTATGCAGCCCCTGGCCCATCTCGGTGCCACCGTGATTGATCATCACGCTGCCGTCGGTATAGACGTGGAGCAGGGCGCCGGCCTGGTTGAGATGCTTGGCGGTGAACGAGATGCCGAACTTGACCGGCGTCAGCGCCAGCCCGCGCTTGATCACGGCGCTATGGCGGTTGAAGGCACGAATCTCCTCCCGCCGCTGCCAGTAGTCGCTGCTGCGTTCCAGCCGCTCGATGATCTCCACCATCAGCGGATGCTGGTCGACGTGCTGGCCGTAGTGGGTGGTGTCGCGACCGCTGCGATAGAGGTTGCGCTTGCGCACGGTCAACGGATCTTCGCCGATGTGGCGGGCGATATCGTCCATCGCCCGCTCGACGATCATCATGCCCTGGGGGCCGCCGAAGCCGCGAAACGCGGTATTCGATGCCGTATGGGTGCGGGCGCGATGGCCGGTCACCCGCGCGGCGCCCAGCGAGTAGGCGTTGTCGGCATGGAACATGGCGCGATCGACCACCGCTTCGGAGAGATCCGGCGAATGGCCGCAGTCGCCGATCAGGGTCATCTCGCCGCCGATGATCACGCCGTCGTCGTCGAAACCCAGCCGATAGCGGTTGTGGAACGGGTGACGCTTGCCGGTGGCACGGGTGTCGTCGGCACGCGGCAGGCGCAGGCGGATCGACCGGCCGGTGCGGCGTGCCAGCAGCGCCGCCATGCAGGCCCACGGCGCGGCCTGGGTTTCCTTGCCGCCGAAACCGCCGCCCATGCGCCGGTTTTCCACCGTCACCGCATGGAAGGGAATGTCGAGCACCTCGGCGACCAGCTTCTGGGTCTCGCTGGGATGCTGGTTGGATGTGTAGACGGTGACGCCTTCGTCTTCGCCGGGCACGACCAGACAGGCCTGGCCTTCGAGGTAGAAATGCTCCTGGCCGCCGATGAACTGCTCCGCCTCGAGCACGTGGGGTGCGCGCTCCAGCGCCTGCTGCCAGTCGCCGCTCATCTGCACGTGCGTCGGGCGCACGAACTCGCCGGCATCGGCGGCGGCAACCGGATCGAATCGGGGCGGCAGCGGCTCGATCTCCACGACCGCGGCCTTCACGGCGCGGCGTGCCTCGAGATAGCTGGTGGCGGCAACGGCGAACAGCGGCTGGCCGACGTAGCTCACTTCCTCGTCGGCGAACATCGGATCGCCAGGGAAGACCGGGCCGATATCGCGATGCCCCGGGATGTGCTGCGCGGTGATGACGTCGATGACGCCGGGCATTGCCCGCACCGCGCCGAGATCGAGTCGCGTCACCCGACCGTGGGCCACGTCGCTGAGGCCCACCATGGCGTGCAGTGTGCCATGCGGCGCCGGCAGATCGTCGATGTAGCGGGCGCGTCCGGTAACGTGCTTGATGCCGCTTTCATGGGCCTGGGCGTGGTTGACATCACGTCGCTTCGGGCGCGGTGCGACGGTGTCGCGCGCCACCGGCTCGTCGCCTTCGAGGCGGCCGATCGCTTCGTCGGCGCCGGTCGATTCGGATTCGATCCGAGGCGCCAGCGAGGGTTCGGTCATGGGCGCTTGCTGCGGCTGGTCCGCACCGGCCGTGGCGGTTTCGGCGGTGGCTTGTGAATCCGTGGCACGCGAGGCATCGAAGACCCGTTTAGTGAGCGTACGCATCGAGAGCGACCTCCTGCGTGGGCGTGGTCGAATCGGTATTGGCCAGCGTCAGCCGCCAGCGTTCCAGCAGATTGGCGGCGGCGGTCAGGCGATAGTCGCAGGAGCCACGGGCGTCGCTCATGGGAGTAAGCGACTCGCGCAGTGCCTGCCTGGCGGCATCGAAGGTCTCTGCGTCGGGCTTTTTGCCTTCCAGTGCGGCCTCGATGGCAGTCACTCGCAGCGGTATCGCTGCCATGCCGCCGTAGGCGACACGCACGTCGGCCAGCACGCCGTCTTTCAGTCGCCAGCGGAACGCCCCCAGCAGCGTCGAGATATCGTCTTCACGCCGCTTGGAAAGCTTCCAGACGCGTTGCTCGAGATCGGCTTGCGGCTTGGGGAGATAGATGGCCGCGACGCATTCGCCCGGTTCGAGTGCGGTCTGCTTGTAATCCAGGAAGAACGATGCGAGCGGCAATTCGCGCACGCCCTCGGGGCCGGCCAGCCGCAGCGTGGCATCCAGCGTCAGCAGCACGGGCGGGGTATCGCCGATGGGCGAGGCGTTGGCGATGTTGCCGCCCACGGTGCCTCGGTTACGGATCTGGGCCGAGCCCAGCCGGGTCAGCAGATGCGCGAACGCCGGATAGTGTTCAGCCAGCAGCGGCTCCCACTCCCGGTAAGTGACCGCCGCGCCGATCCACCAGCCGTCGGCGGTTTCCTCGATCTGGCGCAGTTCCTTGACCTGGCGCAGATCGATCAGCGTCTCGAAATGCTCGAGCCGCTGGGTGACCTCGAGCCAGAGATCGGTGGCGCCAGCCACCAGCCGGGCGTCGGGGTGACGCTGCATCGTGTCTATCAGGTCGGCCAGCGTTGACGGAGTGAGATAGCGCGCCTGGCTCTTGCTGTTCTGATTCTTGCTGCCCGCTAACGGCGCCAGATGGCGGATCTCGCGTTCGAGCTCGGGATCGTCGGCCCAGGGCGGGCGAGTGTCGGGGCGCTCGCCCATGCTCAGGGCGGCGTCTCGAATGGGCCGGTAACCGGTGCAGCGGCACAGGTTGCCGCCCAGGGCCGCTTCCAGGCGATGGTCGTCCAGCGGCTTCCGTGGCGCCGGTGTGGCGCGCTGCTGTTCGTGCAGCGCGAACAGCGACATGACGATGCCGGGGGTACAGAATCCGCACTGGCTGCCGTGGCAGGCGACCATCGAGGCTTGCGACGGGTGCAGCGCGTCACCGCGAGCGAGACCTTCGACGGTGATCAGGTGCGTGCCCTGAAGCTGATGCGCAGGCGTTATGCAGGCGTTGACGGTGCGGTAAACGAGCGGCTGCCGGTCATCTTCCGGAGAGGCAATGGCGACGGTGCAGGCGCCGCAGTCGCCGGAAGCGCAACCTTCCTTGGTGCCGCAGTGCGAAACCGGTCCGCGCAGCAGTTCAAGCACGCTCGTGTCGGGCGCGGCGGCCACGCGTTGGCGTTGGCCGTTGAGAAAGAATTCGATCATCGGAAGTCTGCCGTTGTCATTGTACGGGTCGCCATTCGACGCCGGGACGAAGACCGGCGACCTTGCAGGGAAATCCTGACCGATCGGTCAGCTTTTGTCAGCCTCTTTGATTCTGCCGCTCTTGGCAAGCTCTCTTTTCGCGACCTGGCGCGGCGCCGTCGGCAGACAATCGTCTGGATTCAGCATAGCATCGGCGTCGGTTATCTTGTGGCGAGGAAATGACTAGGCGACCGCGGGTCTCCGTTCAAGCGTTTTATGGTCATTTCCAATGAACGACGAATAACGCAGCAACGCGGTTCACGCTGAAACGTCAACGGATCCTAAGGAGCCCAGGTGGGCAATCACAATCTTCCCGAAGCCACGGTTCGGGAGCGCAACGAACAGCGCATTTTCGATGCGGCGGAGAGTGTATTCGCCCGGCATGGCTACCGTGGTGCGAGCATTCAGGCGATTGCGTCGGCGGCCGGACTTCCGAAGTCGAACGTTCTGTATTACGTCGGCAGCAAGCGGCGGCTCTACATTACGCTGCTGGAGCGCACGATGTGGCGCTGGAACGAGATGCTGAGCGATGTCAGCGCCGGCGATGATCCGGCGGAGGTGCTGGAGGCTTTCATTCGCAGCAAGATGCGCCTGAGCCAGACCCACCCGCAGAGCTCGCGACTGTTCGCCAGCGAGATACTTCAAGGGGCGCCGTTTCTGAAGGAATCGCTCTTCGGCGACATGCGGGAATGGGTGGAATCCCGCACCCAGGTTTTCCGCGAGTGGGCGGAGCAGGGATTGATGGATCCGGTGGACCCGGTGTGGCTGATTTTCCTGATCTGGTCGGCGACGCAGCACTACGCCGACTTCGAAACGCAGATCGTCGGCATCACTCAACGCGAAGCGCTCGACGCCGAAGATTTTCGGTCGGCCAGTGACTTCCTGTGTCAGGTCATCTTGAAAGGCTGCGGCGTCCGCCGGCGTGATGCGTCGATGCGTGATCGGTGCGGGAATCAGGAGGAGCGGGAAAGCAAGAGAGAGCCAGAGCGAAGCCGATGAAAGCGAAACAGGTGAAAAGCAAGGGGAATGGGTAGATCACCGTTCGATCCGAAATCGGAAGCGAGTCCATTCGCGCTCAACTTCCTGTCGAGTCTCAACCTTGAGGGCCGGCAACGTCCTGTTGCACTGCGGTCGATCCCTGGATGCTGTCCCTAGTCGCATTCCGTGCGAACTCGGATCATCCCTGAAGGTGCGTCCTTGCTGCAGCGGCATCCTGCCATCCGCAGTTTATACGAGGTTCGATCCATAAAGCGAATAGGAAATTTGAAGAAAAACATTAGTTACAAAGAAATACGTTCAATTTCCGATTTCCTGAGCAGTCTTTTTCGAGCTTTCTACAAGCCCTTGTTTCCAGACTAAAATCGCGAATCGAACGCGACGCTCCGAATGAGTGCGATGACGGTCTTTCCTGCTTCCAGTTGCATTTCGTCACAAGCCTGGCGGGTGAGCCGGGCGCGTAGCCGCTGCCGGCCCACACGCAGCCGCACTTCGCTGGCACTCGGTGCCTGGGGCGATGGCTCGATCGCCTCGATCACGGCACTGAGACCGTTGCGATAACTCGTCCCCTCGGGCATGGCATGGGCAAGTGCCACGTCGCGCACGCCGACGCGCAGGCGTATCGGCGTGCCGGGCGGCTGTTCGATAGCGGGAATGCGCAGCGTCTGGCCATCGTCGAGGGCGACCCGCGTCAGCGAATAGTGCCTGTCATGGTCGACCACTTGGGCGCTGAGGCGTGTGGCGGCGTCGAAGCCGCCCAGCCGGTCGGTCAGGTCCAGCCGCATCATCAGCTCGTCCAGCTGACCATGGGCCGTCAGGCGCCCCCGTTCGATGAGCGCGAGGTGATCGGCTATCGCCGAAATCTCGGCGGTGTCGTGACTGACGTAGACCACCGGAATGTCGATTTCCCGGGTCAGGCGGACGAGATAGCGCAACAGCTCCTGCTTGCGCTCGCCATCCAGCCCAGTCAATGGCTCGTCCATCAATAGCAGGCGAGGCTGGGTCAATAGCGCTCTGCCGATAGCGACGCGCCGCGCCTCGCCGCCGGAAAGCGTGCCCGGCAGGCGTTCCAGAAGATGCTCGATGCCCAGTAACGACACCAGGTCATCGAACCGCGGGCGAGCGCTCGGCGGCATGCCGTAGGTGAGATTGCCGCGAACCCGATAGTGCGGAAATAGCCGCGCCTCCTGAAACACCACGCCCAGTTGACGCTTGTGGATCGGCACGTGAATGCGGCTCGCGATGTCTGTCAGGGTGCGCTCGCCGAGCCGGACGTGACCGGCATCGGGGCGGTCGAGACCGGCAATCAGCCTCAGCAGGCTGGTCTTGCCGCTGCCCGACTGGCCGAACAGGGCCGTCACGCCGCTGGCAGGCACCGAAAGCGAGATATCGAGGTTGAAGTCGCCCAGGCGCTTCTGTACGTGGCACTCCAGGGCATTGGCGTCGCTCATCGGTCGCGCTCCTTTAGACGCTGCCTGGCACGGCGGGCCAACCATTCCGATGCGATCAGCGAGAGCATGGCGATCACGATCGACAGCACGCAGAGTCTGGCGGCGGCGGCTTCCTTGCCCGGCGTCTGGATCAGCGTATAGAGCGCCAACGGCAGGGTGCGGGTTTCGCCGGGGATGTTCGAGGCAAAGGTGATGGTGGCACCGAATTCCGAGAGCGCGCGGGCGAACGCCAGTACCGTGCCGGTCAGCAACCCCGGTATTGCCAGCGGCAGCGTGATCGTGAACAGCACCCGCCATCGATTGGCGCCCAGCGTGCCCGCGGCGGCTTCCAGCTTGGGATCGACGGCCTCGAGCGAGAGCCTGACGGCGCGAACCAGCAGCGGAAACGCCATTACGCCACCGGCGACGGCGGCGCCTTGCCAGGTGAAGGGGAGCGAGAAGCCGAATCCCTGATACAGCCACCGGCCCAGCCAGCCGTTGCGACCCAGCGATAGCAGCAGCAGATAGCCTACCACCACCGGCGGCAGAACCAGCGGCAGATGCAGCAGGCCGTCGAGCAGCGCCTTGCCGCGAAACTCGTGACGCGCCAGCAGCCAGGCGACGGCGATGCCGGGGACCAGGATCCAGCCGACAGCGCTGCCGGCGATCTTCAGGCTGAGCACGATCGCCTGCCATTCGGCGTCGGAGAGCGCCATCGCCTCAACTAGCATCCAGGCCTCGGGTCTCAGTTGGCGTCAACGGGCGTAAAGCCATAGCGGGAGAAGATCGCCAGCGCGTCGTCGCCGGCCAGCCATTGACGGAACGCGTCGGTCGCATCGCTCGGTGCCGGATTCACCACGGCGAGCGGATAGGTGATGGGGTCGTGACTGTCGTCAGGGAAGATGCCGATTTCCCTGACCCGGTCGCTCGCTTTGGCATCGGTTTCGTAGACGATCCCGAGCGGCGCTTCGTCGCGTTCGACCAGCGCCATCGCAGCGCGCACGTTGTCGCCGTTGGCCAGTCGCGGTTCGAGGGCGTTCCATTCACCGATCGACTGCAGTGCCTGTTTGGCATAGATGCCGGCCGGTACGTGGCTGGTTTCGCCCACTGAAAGCCGCTCGCCATCGCCGAGGCGTGAGGCGATGGTGATCTCACCGCCCGGCGTGAAATCCGCGATGTCGCTGGCGGCGGGGGCGATCAGCACCAGCCGGTTGCGCAGCAGATCCACGCGTTCGCCGACCGGCACGTTCTGCTTCTCGAGCCAGTCCATCCACTGTTCGTTGGCGGAGACGTAGATATCGGCGGGCGCGCCATTGGCAATCTGGCGCGCGAGCGTCGAAGACGAGGCGTAGATCGGGACGATGTCGACGTCATGATCGGATTCGTAGGATCGAATCGCCTCGTCCATGGCATCGGTCATCGACGCGGCGGCGTAGACCTGAACCTGCTCGTCGGCGGCATGAGCGGCAAGCGGCATGGAGAGAGCCAGCGCCAGAAAGCAGAAGGACGTTTTGCGTACCGATGAAGTCACGATTTTCTCGCTCACGTTTTTTCGCTATGTATGAATGGAAATAACGGGAAATCACTATAGCTTTCGATGCCGCGACGGTCGAGGGAAAATCGGGCAGCGCGGCGCTCAATCGGGTGCAGGGTCCGAATCCGGCCTCGAATCGGCGAGCGGGGGCGACTCGGCCTGGCGACGGGTAGAGAGGCTGTCCAGCAGGGCTCGGCCGCTGGCATGTTCTGTCAGGTCCGCGGTCAGCTGGCGGTAATGCCGAATAATGTCTCGGCCCAGGTCGGTCAGCGTGGCGCCACCGCGCTGGGTGCCGCCGGTGGCGGTATGGACCACCGGCGCCGCCAGATGGCGGTTCATGGTATCGAGCAGTTGCCAGGCCTTCTTGTAGCTCAGGCGCATCTCGCGGCACGCCGCCGCGATCGAGCCGTGTCGCTCGATCGCTTCCAGCAGGTCGATCTTGCCGGGGCCGATCACGATCTCCTTGTCGGCGACCAGGCGAATCTGAAGGCGTGGCGTGGGGTGGTGCGTACGGGTCATGGCGATATACCTGGCATGCGAAGCGGCCTTTCTGGTGTGGGATGGAGGGTTGTAGCACAGGATAGCCACGCTCTCAGCCATCGTGATCCCATCCGGCCCGTCAGGTCGACGTCACGACCGTGGCGGGGCGCGCGAACCGCCAGCGTAGCCAGTCGATCACGACGAACACGGCAAGGCTGGCACCCATGACCGGCAGCGCGTACCCCAGCGCGATGGCGATAACGGCAACCGTCAGCTTCGCTCGCGTGCCGAGGCCACGGTAGATCGCCGTGAAAGCTTGCGGCGCGTTGGTGCTCGTGGAGGCGGCGCCGGCAAGAGACGGGCGGCGTCGCCACCACATCAGGTAGCCCCAGCACACCAATGTCGCGAGGCCCGTGGCGAAGGCGACCAGGACCAGCTGGTTGGGCAGCCCGAACAGTATGCCCATGTGCAGATCGATGCCCCAGCGGGTCAGCTTGGCGGCGAGCGGAAAGGTGGCGAAATCGGCCCGATTGGTGACGGCAAACGTTTGCGGATCGAGCGCCACCTGATCGACCTGGGTCGGCCATTCCCTGGCCACTTCACGAATGGCCCAGGCCTGATGCGGTGACGGCGGGGGCACGATTTCGACGCTGTCGGCGTCGATGCCGGCGGCTCTTGCCGCGCTCAAGGCGTGATCGAAGTCGCCAGGCGACAGCGGCGAGGGCTGCGCCATGTTCATCCCGGCATGTTCGGCAGCCGCATGATGCGCTGCATGCGGATCTGCGCCCCGCTTCGAGTCGGAATGCGAGGCTGCAAGCTCGGTGGAGACAGCGGGTGTCCCCCAGCCCCAGGCATGACGCAGCTGAGCGATGTTGCCGCCGGCCCACTGCGACCAGGTCAGCCCCGTCGCCGAGAAGAACAGCAGGCCGATCAGCGCCACGATGCCCAGCGTGGCATGACGTCGGCGCAACCGTGGCCGGCCTGCTGCCGTGATTCGGCGCTGGCGCCACCACAGGAAGGCGCCGCTGAGTGCGGCGATCCATAACCAGGAGGCCGCCAGTTCACTGTAGTGTCGGCCGATATTCCCCAGCAGCAGGCTTCGGTGGAACTGATCGATGGCGGTGCGTAGCGGTAGTATGCCGCTGGTCCCGTAGACCGGCATGTCGCCGCGAATCTCCAGCGTGACCGGGTCGACGAACAGCGCCCGGTGTTCGGAGGGGCCGAATGCTTCGCCATCGAACATCACTCGAGTGGTCGTTCCCGGCGCTGGCGCAGGGCGAACGGCGGCGGGTGAGGCAGCGATGCCAGCAATATGCTGGGCGGCTTCGATCTGGTGTGACAACGATTGGGATTCGCCGCGACTCTGCGTGGTCAGGGCGTCGTGATAGAGCCAGTTTTCGAGCTGCGGCGTCAGCGCATAGGCAATGCCGGAAAGCGCGGCGACGAGCAGGAAGGGGCCGACGAACAGGCCGACGTAAAAATGAAGGCGAGTGGTCAATGCAATCCACGAGGGAGGCTGGCGGCGGCCGGTCGCCGACGAGACGGTATCCATGGATGAACTCCGAACCTGAATGATTTTCAGCCTGAGCCCCGGCCGAAGGCCAGGAGCACGTACGACGCCGGCAATGCAGCCCGGGAGGCGGCATTCGCGGCGACAGGAGACGGAAAGGACTTCAGGCGCGGGGCGGCGCGCGGGAGGCGTAGCGGGGATAGGCCGCTGTGGTGAAGGGCAAGACCACGACGGTGGGCGGATGGAAGGTCGCTGGCGGTGGCGCCGACGGCGGCAGCACTTGCGGGAGCTCGAGCCCCGGCGCGTGCAGGAAGAGTTCGCAGTAGCCACACGCGGCCATGTCGAAATGGTGGAGAATATGGACCTCATCCACCGCCTGTGGCTGGCCGTGGGCGTGAGGTTCGGCGTCGCCATGACGGGGCATTTCCGCCATGGTGCCGACCGGCATTTCCATCAGCCGCTGCATCTGGCTGATCAGCGGCCCCGTGAACGCCAGCAGCATGGCGAACAGCGCGAGCGCGGTCAGCGGGCGATACCAGCGGTGCCAGAAAGATGTCATATCCGTTCCAGGACGACGTCGTCAGGCCGCGACTCTACCCGTTGAGGGTTTGGCCGCCAATTGTCGCTGGCGGGGTGTGTGATTATGTCGCACCGAGGGTGAGCTGCTCCGGCTGCTGGTCTTCGCCGATGAGGGCCCGCTCGTGCTGCAGAAGCCAGCGCTTGCGATCGAGCCCGCCAGCATAGCCGGTCAGCTTGCCGTTGGCGCCGATGACACGATGGCAGGGCACGACAAGACATAGCGGGTTGCGCCCGTTCGCCGCGCCGACGGCCCTTACTGCGCGTGGCGCGCCGATGGCGACGGCGATTTCCCGATAGCTGCACGTCTGGCCGTAGGGAACGCTCTGCAGGGCTTGCCACACGCTCAGCTGGAAATCGGTACCGCGTGGTGCCAGAGGCAGGTCGAACGTCGTCAGCTCGCCCAGGAAATAACGCTCCAGCTGGCTGGCGCAGCGCGCCGTGAGGGCATTGCCGCGCTCGACCACGTTCGGGCTGCTCGAAAAGGCGAGCCAGGTGAGGCCGTGATCGGTCGCCCGTATCTCGATGGGGCCGAGCGGAATTGACTCGGGCGGTCGATAGATCTGGACGTAGTCGTCGTGACGCAGCGGCAGGCGCGAATCACTCAATGGCGAAAAGGTGTTCATATCACTCGATTCCACAGTTGTAGCGTGAGATAGCTGCGCCAGGGCGAGGCGGCGGCGAGATCCAGCGGTGTCGTCAGGGCCGCGAGCGCACGGCGCACGCCGACATCGCCATCCAGCCAGATATCCGGGTTCCCGTTGCCGCGAAAGTCGGCGATGTTGGCCGTCCAGGGGCCGATTCCCTTGAGCGAGCGCCACTGCTGGGGATCGTCGTCGATCTCGCTGCCGGCGTAGGCGACAGCCAGACGACGAACGGTGTCCCGGCGGCTGCCGGGGAGCTTCAGAAAACCCAGCTCGCTGGCGGCGATGGCTTCGGCGGTGGGGAAACGACGGCGGCCCTCCTCATCGCTTTCACCGAGCCGGTCGACGAGCTGCTGGATCAACCGGTTGGCGGCGGCCATCGACACCTGCTGGCCGAGTACCGCGCGGATACCTGCCTCGAAGACATCCCATGATCCTGGCAAGCGCAATCCTTCTGCCAGTGGAAGCGCTGGAACGGATTGGCGCAGATGGGCCTCGATGGTCTGCGTGTCGGCGTCCAGATCCAGCATTCTCCGAATCCGACGAACGATCGCATGGAGATCGTCCAGTTCGCTCAACACCAGGGTGACGTCGAACTGATGCCGCCTGGCGTCGTGGCGGGCTTCGAAGTGTCCCGTCGTCGTGCCGTGGCGGATCGTGCGGCCCAGCGTGTGTTCGCCTACCCATTCGAGACCCTCGATGGCATGCAGCGCATGGAAATGGCGTAGCCGTTCCCACTGGTAGGGCGGGCGGTAGGCCAGTTTGAGCGTCAAGGCGGCGCTTTTTCGGCTTCGGCGGCGGCGGATCTCGGTAGGCGTCAGCGCCATCTGGCGTTTGAAGGCGTCGTTGAAGCGGCGCAGGCTCGAAAATCCACTGGCATGGGCGACCTCGACCACCGGCAGCGTGGTTTCGTGAAGCAGCTTCTTGGCGAACAGGCACTGGCGGTAGAGCGCGTAGGCCTTGGGGGATACGCCGAAGCGGCGCTGGAACAGCTGGCGCAGGTAGCGCTCGCCGATGCCCAGTCTCTCGCAAAGCCGTGCGACGTTGCCGCCCTGGAGGGCGCCGCTGTCGATCAACTGGATCGCTCGGGTCAGCGTGGTTCGGGAACCCATCCAGGCGGGCGAATCCGGCGCGCTGTCCGGCCGGCAGCGCAGGCAGGGGCGAAAGCCGGCGTTGGCGGCGGCGACCGCCGACTCGAAGTAGCGCACGTGCCGTTCCTGCGGGAGCGTCGCCGGGCAGACGGGGCGACAGAAGATGCCGGTGGTGCTGACGGCGATGAAGAAGCGGCCGTCGAAACGGGCATCGCGCGCCAGTCGCGCACTCCGGCATTGCTGAGGGTCGAGCATGGCATGCGTCCTGGTCGTCGTCGCGAGCTCATTCGTCTTCTCGAGCCCATTCGTCTTGGGCTCATTCGTATCGGGCTCATTCGTATCGGGCTTATTATAGTGCGCGGCCATGGGGCGACTGGCCGGATCCGGCACTGAATGCCCGTGCCGAACATAGCGGCGAACGCCGGTGCGAAGATCGGCCACTGGGCGGTGCTTCAATAGGGCGGTGCATCAATAGGGTGGCGCATCAATAGGGCGGTGCATCAGCGAAAGGTGAAGATTACCGTCAGGATACTCCCTCCCGCGAGGCGAATTTCGCTAAGCTGTCGGCTCGTGCAGGATCGCATTTCATGGATAGTGAGGAGGCTTGATGAAATCCGTATCGGTCGGCGGGCTGGCAGTCGCCAACGACGCGCCCTTTACCCTGTTTGGTGGCGTCAACGTGCTGGAGGATCTGGACAGTACACTCGCGGCGTGCGAGGCCTATGTCGAGGTGACGCAGAAGCTCGGCATTCCCTTCGTGTTCAAGGCTTCCTTCGACAAGGCCAATCGCTCGTCGATCCACTCCTTCCGGGGCGTCGGGCTCGACGAGGGGTTGAAGATCTTCGAGGCGGTCAAGCACAAGTTCGGCGTGCCGGTCATCACCGATGTGCACGAGGTCGACCAGGCGCAAGCCGTGGCCGAAGTGGCGGATGTGATCCAGTTGCCGGCGTTCCTGGCCCGTCAGACCGATCTGGTCGTCGCCATGGCGAAGACAGGCAAGCCGATCAACGTCAAGAAGCCGCAGTTCCTGAGCCCGGGCCAGGTCAAGAATATCGTCGACAAGTGTGCCGAAGCGGGTAACGAGCAGGTCATCCTGTGCGAGCGCGGCAGTTGCTTCGGCTATGACAATCTCGTCGTCGACATGCTGGGCTTCCGTGAAATGATGGACGTCAGCGGCAATGCGCCGGTGATTTTCGACGTCACGCACAGTCTGCAACGCCGTGATCCGACCAGTGAAGCCTCCGGCGGTCGGCGCCGCCAGGTCCTGGAGCTGGCGCGCTCCGGAATGGCAGTCGGTCTGGCCGGACTCTTTCTCGAAGCGCATCCCGATCCCGACAATGCCCGCTGCGATGGCCCCAGTGCGCTGCCGCTGGACAAGCTCGAACCCTTCCTGGCCCAGATCAAGGCGGTCGACGATCTGGTCAAGAGCCTGCCCCGGCTCGAGATCGACTGATGGCATCTCGGGATCGAATGATGGCGCGTCCGGATCGTCGTGCCCAGATCGAGCTGGTGCTGTTCGATGTCGATGGCGTGCTGACCGATGGCACGCTGCTGATCGGCCCGGAAGGAGAAGCGCTGAAGCCGTTCAACGTGCGTGACGGCGTCGCGGTTGGTCTGTTGCGCCAGCACGGGATCAAAAGCGGCGTGCTCTCGGCCAAATCGAGCCAGCCCTTGATCACGCGAGCCACACAGCTCGGCATGGACGTGATCAAGATCGGCTTCAGCCACAAGCTCGAGGCCATTCGCCAGATTGCCGAGGAGGAGGGGATCGCCGCGGATCGCATCGCTTTCGTGGGAGACGACATCATCGATATTCCGGTGATGCGGGACGTCGCCACGGCCTACGCGCCGGCCGATGCGCACCCTCTGGTCATCGAGGCGGCCGATCATGTGATGAAGGCGAACGGCGGGCGTGGTGTCGCGCGTGAAATTGCCGAAGACCTGCTCTCGGCACGTGGTCTCGATCTGCACCAGATGTACGCCCACCTGCTGGGAGACGATGACGCGCTGCGCCGCATGGTTCAGTAGGCATGTCGGCTCGATGGGCCGGTCACCGCTCGCTTCGGGGCGGTGGCCGGCAATGTCACAGCCCGAAGAGTTGCACGATGGGAGGCAGCACGAATGCCGTGACCAGCCCCGAAAGCCCCATCGCCAGCCCGGAAAAGGCGCCGGCCACTGCGCCGACGGAGGCGAAGCAGTAGGCGGTGCCGAAACCGTGGGCCGCCAATCCCATCGAGTATCCCTGAATGGTCGGATCGGTGACCCGGGTCAACCGGAATATCCAGGGGCCGACGATGCAGCCCACGACGCCGGTCAACAGCACCAGACCCGCGGTCAGCGAAGGGATGCCGCCCAGCTTTTCGGCGATGCCCATGGCGATGGGCGAGGTCACCGATTTCGGTGCCAGCGAAAGCACCGTCTCGGTGTCGGCGCCCAGGATCATGGCGATGCCGACGGCGGAAACGACCGCGGTGGCGATACCGGCCATTGTGCCAATGGCGATGGGCCACAACATGCGGCGCACGCGCTCGCGGTGGTCGTAGAGCGGAATGGCCAGCGCGACCGTGGCTGGCCCCAGCAGAAAGTGCAGGAACTGGGCGCCGGCGAAATAGGTGGGATAGTCCGTGTCGGTCACCAGCAAAAAGCCGATCAGCAGCGCAATGGCGACGATGACGGGATGAAGAAGTGGCGTTCCGCCCGCCCAGCGGTTGATTCTGGTGGCGGCGATGAAGGCCAGCAAGGTCGCCAGCAGATGCAGAAGCGGGCTGGCGGAAAGGTAGACCCATGCCTGCTCGAGACCGAGGCCGTTCATGCGTCGTGCTCCCTGGGAGGTGTTCTTTTTCGGGCGAGGCGCTGCAATGTCTGGCTGGTCACCAGAATCGTTACCGACGTCGATACGACCAGCGTGATGATCAAGACCCAGATTTCTCGACTGATCAGGCCGAAATGCTGGATGAGCCCTACGCCGGCGGGTACGAACAGCAGCGTCAGGTATTTGAGCAGGCCTTCGCCCATGGTCCGTAGGCTTCCCGGCACACTGCCTCGGATCATCAAGCCGATCAGCAGAATCAGCATGCCCAGGACCGGCCCGGGAACGGGAAGGGTGAAAGCGCGGCTGATGACTTCTCCCAGAAACTGACAGCCGAGCAGAATGCTCATTCCGATAATCAATGACATCTCGTCACCTTAGACTTTGGTCTAGATTTCGAGGCATTGTACCACCAGCAGGAGACGAGACTTGCCATGCCGATGCCGAGCGGATCCAGACGGCATGTATGCGCATAAAAAAATGGCCATCGGACAAAATCCGATGGCCATTCTCATGTTTGGTCGGAGCGACAGGATTCGAACCTGCGACCTCTGCAACCCCATTGCAGCGCGCTACCAAGCTGCGCCACGCTCCGGTTTCTGCCGGCCTGTCCGTGACAGTCCCTGCGAAACGCTGCGTATACTACCTTGCAGTTCGATAAATGAAAAGCGCTTCTTAAGGCTTTTTTTTCAATCGCTTGCGAAAGCCTACCGATACTGCTGCCGAGCGGAACCCCAGGCCGTCATCGAAGCGCGCTGGCGTCAGAGTGTGGTCCCGACGCCAGCGGGGCTGTCGATCCGACTGGGCTGTTATAGCCACAGCAGCTTGATCAATCCAAGGCAGATCAGCGTGACCAGGATCGTGCCGGTGAGGTTGAGGAAGAAGCCGGCGCGAATCATCGACTGGATATTCATGTGGCCCGTCGCGAAGACGATGGCGTTGGGCGGCGTGGCCACCGGCATCATGAAGGCGCAGCTGGCGGCAATCGCGGCCGGCACGGTAATCAGTAACGGGTCGACGCCGAGTGACATGGCCAGTGCACCGAGTAGCGGCAGGAATGCTGCTGCGGTCGCTGTGTTCGAGGTCAGTTCGGTGAGGAAGATGATGACCAGGACGATGGCGCCGATCAGCAGGATGAGCGGCAACGTGCCGAAGACATTGAGCTGATTGGCGATCCAGTCCGCCAGGCCGGAGCCGCTGATGGTGCTGGCCAGGGCCAGGCCGCCGCCGAACAGTAGCAGAATGCCCCAAGGCAGGTCTTTGGCATCTTCCCACAGCAGCAGTGGACGATACCGCTCGTTGCCGCTGGGAATCAGAAAGAGCACGACACCCGCGAGCAGCGCGACCGAGGTGTCGGACAGCCATTCGATTCCCCAGTCGTTCAGGAGAGGCCGCGTTACCCAGGCCAGGGCGGCGAGCAGGAAGACGATCCCGACTCGTGCTTCCGCCGGGCTCAGCTTGCCAAGCTTGGCAAGCTCGTCGCCGATGACGTTGCCGCTACCATCGTCGAGCCGGAGCTTGAAGCCGCCGCGAGTCAGCCACCACCAGGCCACGGCCATCATCGCAATGCTCACCGGCAGGCCGACGACCATCCACTGCGCAAAGCCCAGTTCGATATTCTGCTCGCTGGAGAGATAGCCCGCGAGAATGGCATTGGGAGGGGTGCCGATGAGCGTGGCGATGCCGCCGATACTGGCCGAGTAGGCGATGGCCAGCAGCAGTGCGGTGGCATAGCGCTTTACCTCGCCGGAGTCGGCGTTGGCAAAGAGGGAAACCACCGACATGCCGATGGGCAGCATCATGATGGCAGTGGCGGTGTTGGAGACCCACATGCTGATGAAGCCGGTTGCCAGCATGAAGCCGGCGATCTGTTGCTTGGGTTTCTGGCCGACGACGTTCAGAATGCGCAGCGCAATTCGACGATGCAGATTCCAGCGTTGCATGGCGATGCCCAGTAAAAAGCCGCCCAGGAACAGGAAGATCGTCGGGTTGGCATAACTGGCGGCGGTGCCCTTGAGGTCGGCAATGCCGAGGGCGGGTGCCAACGGGATGGGGAGTAGCGAGGTGGCCGGGATCGGAATGGCCTCGGTGGCCCACCAGGTCGCCAGCAGCAGGGCGAGCCCGACGCAGTGCCAGGCAGCGGGTTCCATACCGGCGGGTGCTGGCATGACTTGCGTCACGATGACCCAGATGGGGCCGAGAATGAGGCCGATTCGGGCGGCTATCGAGGGTGCGCTTGGCGCTTGATCTGCGGTGTCCGTCACGTGACGTCCTTTTTCGAGAGGCTTGAACCTTTTCTATTCTACTTAAGACGTAGAGCGTCCTGAGAGAACCGCGAATTAGCCTTTGGTCTAATATGGGGCCATGGGCGGGATACTTGCCCTCTGATCGCGCTCGTGCGCGACGGCTTGTTTATCGAACTCGCCATTGAATTTTCCAGTAAAGAGCAGGTCCATGACGACATCTCTGCATTCCCTCATCGCGCCTCTCGTGGCGCTGTCCCGTAAAGCCGGTGAAGCGATCGAGGCGATCGGGCGAGACGCCTTCGATACTCAGCGCAAGGCGGATGACAGCCCGGTAACGGCTGCCGACCTGGCGGCTCATCAGGTGATCGTGCGGGAGTTGCCATCGATCGGTTGTCGCGATTGGCCGATTCTGTCCGAGGAGTCGGCCTCGATTCCCTGGTCGGAGCGCCGGAACTGGTCCACTTACTGGCTGGTCGATCCGCTGGACGGCACCAAAGAATTCATTCGCGGTTCGGATCAGTACACCGTCAACATTGCCTTGGTCGATCAGAACCGGCCTGTGCTTGGCGTCGTCGAGAAACCCCGCACTGGCGAGGTCTGGATCGGTGAGCCGACTCGGGGAGCCTGGTATCAGGCTGATTTCGATGAGCCCTGGCAAGCCTTGCAGGTGCGCGATTCCCTGCCGTTGCGTCTGGTGGTCAGCCGTTTTCATCGCGGCGCGAGCACCCGCCGCCTGATCGAGTCGCTGCCCGATGTCGAAGTCGAGGAGTTGGGGAGTTCGCTCAAGTGTTGTCGTGTGGCCGAAGGGCTTGCGGATCTCTATCCCCGGTTCGGCCCTACCAGCGAGTGGGATACCGCCGCGGCTCAAGCCGTCGTTGAAGGGGCCGGCGGTCATCTCGTGGACTGCGAAGCCTGGAAACCGCTGCGTTACAACACTCAGGACAGCTTGCTGAACCCGGCCTTCGTGGCATGCGCGTCCCTGGACGGAGCCTGGCGACCTTTCTGGGCACGCTGAGTCAACGCCAGTCCGGGATCGAGAAAGTAGGTGTGTCCTGTGGATGCTGTTACCCTGCGGGTCGCGCCGAAATGGCAACAGCTCCTAGCAATCCATATATCACCAGAAGGCGGCTTCTCTTTCATGTCGTTGTCTCTTGCGGCGGGGCTTTCCGCCCTCGCCATCCTGATCATTGTCTCTCTCGCTGCTTATGCCTGGCGTCTGTGGCGCGAGGTCGAGCGGCGAAAAGCGTTTCGGGCTGCCGAAATCGCCCGCGCCAATCAAAACTGTATCGATAGCTTGAGTGCTCTATCGCAGGCCATGGTCGAGCGCCAGGTGGACATGGTAGAGGGGGCGTTACGCTGCAAGGTGCTGCTCGATATCATCGATAATCGACTGGTGGAGCGTGATGCGTGGCGGGTGCTCGGCGAGGTGCAGTCCGAGGCGGAATCCCTGCACACGCACCAGGCGCGTCGCGAGCTGTCACCGCGAGAACGCCATCGTGAGGATCTTGTTCGTGAGGAGATCGCTCAGCGACACGACGGCAGGCTCCATCTCGCAGCGATCGAAATCCAGGCCTTTTGTCAGGATTGGACGCAAACCATCAGCGACAGCTCAAGAAAATAAGCATCCTTTCGTTGTAGAGAAGGAGGAAGGCGAGAGGTGACGTATCATTCGCCGAGCGGTGGAAAGGGCCGAGCCTGTCTTGCTAAAGGATAGGGTCAGAAACATGAAGTTTTTGCCAATCCCCTTTGCCAATCTGGGAAATGGTGCTAAAACAGAACAGTGTTTCCCGACACGGGTTTGCATCTCGGGCTGGAATCGATAATGCTGTTATGGAGCTGCAAAGAAAAGGGACAATGGGAACCATTGACCACTGCTCAAGTCGACGCGCATGGCGGTCGCCGAGAGATTTCTTTGTCGTTGGGGAAGGAACATCTTTCTCTTGACGAATTCGGCTTCTATACTCGAAGCCGCTGGGTAACGCCCGTTACGACTAGCGCTGTGTTAAGAAGGAGTCTTACATGAAAAAATCAACGACTGGCTTGCTACTGGGTTCTGCTCTGGTAGTCGGTCTTTCTGGCTGTGCCAGTTCCGGTATGGAATCCACTGGCAGCTCGTCCGATCAGGCTTGGTATCAATCTCCGTTCGTCTGCGGCATTGCCGGCGGTCTGATCGGTGGTGGTGTTGGTTACGCTACTAGCGGCGATTCCGATGAAGATACTGGTGCCGCGGTTGGTGGTGTTGCTGGCGCGACTGCCGGCGCGCTGCTGTGTGCCGACTACTCTTCGGACGTCATGGACAGCGATGGCGACGGCGTGCCCGACGATCGTGACCAGTGCCCGAACACGCCGGCTGGCGTAGCGGTTGATGCCGTTGGCTGCCCGCTCGACACCGACGGTGACGGTGTGCCGGACTACATGGACCAGTGCCCGGGAACGCCGGCCGGTGTTGAAGTCAACGCCCAGGGCTGCCCGCTGGATTCCGATGGTGACGGCGTGCCGGACTACCAGGACCAGTGCCCGGATACCCCGGCTGGTGCCGAAGTCAACTCCTTGGGCTGCGTGGAAGATCTCGTCCTGCGTGACGTCAACTTCGAGTTTGACTCCGCTCAGCTGACGGCCAACGCTGAAGCCATCCTGGATGGCGTGTCCGAGAAGCTGATGACCAACGACCAGCTGCGCATCCGTCTTGAAGGCCACACCGACTCCGTCGGTCCTGCTGCCTACAACAAGGAGCTGTCCCAGCGTCGCGCCGATTCCGTGAAATCCTACCTGGTCAACAAGGGTTTCTCCGCGGATAACATCACTACTATCGGTTATGGTGAAGAGCAGCCGGTTGCCAGCAACGACACCGCTGAAGGCCGTGCTCAGAACCGTCGCGTCGAACTGGGTGAGTGGGAATAAGCTTTATCCCGACACACTGTTCACGTGATCATGAGGGCGCCTTCGGGCGCCCTCATTGTTTGTGGCCTTGGAACGTCTTTTAGACCTGCTTGCCATCGGCCACGAGTCGCTGCCTATGGATGGCAAAGTGCCTTTCTCGCTGCTAGTCTACTTCCCCCACGATCACCGATAGAGATCGTAAGGTCGTATCTCATGCGCATCCGCTGGCCTGCCCGTATGCAGACCTGCCGCGAAGGAGATGTTCCTGCCTATTAATCGAGTTCATGTGATCCTTGGTGTGGACCACCACTGAACGTAAGGATGTTTTCATGCCCATTGTGACGCTGCCTGATGGCAGTCAGAGAAGCTTTGAAGAGCCTATTACCGTCATGCAACTGGCCGAGTCCATCGGACCCGGGCTCGCCAAGGCGTGTGTTGCCGGCAAGATAGACGGCATTGAAGTCGACGCAGCCGACATCATCGATCATGACGCCGAAGTGGCTATCTTGACCGCCCGCGATGAGGAAGGGGTGGCCATCATTCGCCATTCCTGTGCTCATTTGCTGGGACACGCGATCAAGCAGTTGTACCCGAACGCCAAGATGGCGATCGGCCCGGTCATCGACGATGGCTTCTATTACGACGTCGACTTCGGAGAATCCATTTCTTCGGAAGATCTGGAAGCCATCGAAGCGCGAATGAAATCGTTGATCGACCAGGAGTACGACGTCGTTCGGGAGTACGTCGATCAGGCAAAGGCGCTCTCGACATTTGCGTCAAGGGAGGAGCCATACAAGCGGGAGATCGTCGAAGGTATTCCTGAAGGAGAGACGATTCGTCTCTACCATCACCAGGAATACATCGATATGTGCCGCGGGCCTCACGTACCCAATACACGGCACCTCAAGGCATTCAAGCTGACCAAGCTGGCTGGAGCCTACTGGCGTGGTGATGCGTCGAAGCCCATGTTGACGCGAATCTACGGCACGGCGTGGGCTGACAAGAAGTCCCTCAAGGCATATCTGCTGCGCCTCGAGGAAGCCGAGAAGCGTGATCACCGTAAACTGGCACGGCGATTCGACTTCTTCCACATGCAGGAAGAAGCGCCCGGCATGGTGTTCTGGCATCCCCGTGGCTGGACGCTATGGCAGATTGTCGAGCAGTACATGCGCGGCGTGTACAAGCGCAGCGGGTATCAGGAGATCAAGTGCCCGCAGATCATGGATGTGTCGCTCTGGAAAAAATCCGGGCACTGGGACAATTACGCGGAGAACATGTTCTTCACCGAGTCGGAAAAGCGTGAATATGCGCTAAAGCCGATGAATTGCCCGGGGCATGTCCAGGTCTTCAATTCCGGATTGCGCAGCTACCGCGAGCTACCGATTCGCTATGGGGAGTTCGGTGGCTGTCATCGCAACGAGCCTTCTGGCGCGCTACACGGTATCATGCGGGTCCGGGCATTCACGCAGGATGACGGTCATGTCTTCTGTACCGAAGGGCAGATAGAATCTGAAGTGACGGCGTTCCACCGTCAGGCGCTCCAGGTTTACGGTGATTTCGGTTTCGAGGACATCGCCGTGAAGATCGCGCTGCGGCCTGACAAGCGCCTCGGCAGCGATGAAACGTGGGATCGTGCCGAAGGGGCGCTGAGGGCTGCGTTGGGCAACTGCGATGTTCAGTGGCAGGAGCTGCCGGGCGAGGGGGCGTTCTACGGGCCCAAGATCGAGTATCACATGAAGGACTGCCTGGGCCGGGAGTGGCAGGTCGGTACCATGCAGGTCGATTTCATGATGCCCAGTCGTCTGGGGGCGCAGTACGTCGCCGAGGACGGATCCCGCCAGACGCCCGTGATGTTGCATCGGGCGATCGTGGGGTCGATGGAGCGTTTCATCGGCATCCTGATCGAACATTACGCCGGGGCCTTGCCTTTATGGCTCTCTCCGGTCCAAGCTGTAGTGCTCAATATCACGGATGCTCAGCGTGATTATGCCGAAAATCTCTCCAAAAGCTTGCGTGAAGCGGGTTTCCGGGTCGAGTCGGACTTGAGGAATGAGAAAATCGGCTTTAAAATTCGCGAGCATACGCTGCAGAAGATTCCTTATCTGCTGGTTGTCGGCGATAAGGAAGTCGAATCGGGTGCCGTTGCAGTGCGTACTCGATCCGGCGAGGATCTGGGTTCCCTGTCCGTCGATGATCTGAAAGGACATCTTCAACAGGCCGACCAACCGGGTCAGCACTGAGCAGCAACGTTAATCGCCAGATGGAGATCTAACGATCAAGCGTAATAATCAGCGCGGGCGCCCTCAGGAAAAGCGCGCGCCCATAAACGACCGTATTCGTGCAGACGAAGTTCGCCTTATCGATGCCGAGGGTGAACAGGTGGGAGTCGTTCCCATGCAGGAGGCGCTCGAACGCGCCGAGGAAGCCGGTATGGATCTCGTCCAGATTTCCAATGCCGATCCTATCGTCTGTAAAATCATGGACTACGGCAAGTTCCTCTTCGAGCAGAAAAAGCAGAAGTCTGCTCAGAAGAAGAAAACCAAACAGATCCAGGTCAAGGAAGTGAAATTCCGTCCTGGCACGGACGAGGGCGATTATCAGGTGAAGTTGAAAAACCTGATTCGTTTCCTCGAAGGTGGCGACAAGGGTAAGGTCACCCTGCGCTTCCGTGGTCGTGAAATGGCACACCAGGACATCGGTCGCCGACTGATGGAACGGATTGCCGCCGACCTGGAAGAGCTGGCTGCTGTCGAGTCCTTCCCCAAGATGGAAGGCCGTCAGATGATCATGATTCTTGCGCCCAAGAAGAAGTGATCCGCGGGCAAGTCGAACGGGAAACGACGAGCGTCATCGCTCGTCGTTTTCGGCCTCGGGTTTTCTAAAAAAGAGCGGAGTGGAGTTTTCCCATGCCGAAAATCAAGAGTAACAGCGGCGCTGCCAAGCGCTTCAAGAAGACTGGTAACGGCTTCAAGCACAAGCAGTCTTTTCGTAGTCACATCCTGACCAAAAAGTCTACCAAGCGTAAGCGTCAGTTGCGCGGGATGAAGCAGGTACACGCTGCCGACAAGCAGCTCGTTACCCGCATGCTGCCCAACCTGTAACACTTGGTCGTCAGTTTTTAACGTCAGGAGAGTACTATGTCTCGCGTCAAGCGTGGTGTCGTCGCACGTCGTCGTCACAAGAAGATCATGAAGCAGGCCAAGGGCTACTATGGTGCGCGTTCGCGCGTTTTCCGCGTAGCCAAGCAGGCCGTCATCAAAGCCGGTCAGTATGCCTATCGTGACCGTCGCCAGCGTAAGCGCCAGTTCCGCGCTCTGTGGATCACGCGTATCAACGCGGCAGCTCGTGTCAACGGCATGTCCTACAGCCGTTTCGTGGCAGGTCTGAAAAAGGCCGGTATCGAAATCGACCGTAAGGTGCTGGCTGATCTGGCCGTTCACGAGAAAGCGACGTTCGCGGCAATCGTCGAGAAAGCCAAAGCTGCATAACAGGTCATTTTGCCCTGCGAGGGCGATGAGTCATGTGACCTATCCAGGGGAAGAGCAGCTGCTCTTCCCCTGTTTTTTTATACTGCATCGCCGCGTCGTTCGTGACCGACGGCGCTGCGTAACGAACGATAAGCGGAGCTCGACGGATGGATCATCTTCCTGCCCTGGTCAACGAGGCGAAAGCGGCCATTGCCGCGGCCGAAGACGCCCAGGCTCTCGACCAGGTGCGTGTGCGTTTTCTGGGCAAGAAAGGCGAGATTACGGCGTTGCTCAAGGGGTTGGGGCAACTATCACCCGAAGAGCGACCGGCTGCCGGTGAACGCATCAACGAAGCCAAGCAGGCGTTGCAGCAGGAGCTCGAGCATCGCAAGCAGGTGATCGAACGGTCCGCCATGCAGGCTCGGCTCGAGGCGGAGCGCATCGACGTCACCCTGCCGGGACGGGGCGAAGCCAACGGTGGCCTGCACCCCGTGACCAAGACGCTGGAGCGTATCGAATCCCTGTTTCAACACATTGGCTTCGAGGTCGCCGTCGGTCCGGAAATCGAGGACGATTTTCATAATTTCGAAGCGCTGAACATTCCCGCTCATCATCCTGCGCGCGGCATGGCAGATACCTTCTATTTCGACGCCACTCGTCTGTTGCGGACGCATACCTCACCGGTACAGGTGCGTACCATGCAGTCGCAGGAGCCCCCCATTCGCATCGTCTGCCCGGGGCGGGTCTATCGCAGCGATTCCGATCTGACCCACACGCCGATGTTCCATCAGGTAGAGGGTCTGCTGGTCGACGAAGGCGTCAGTTTTGCCGACCTCAAAGGGACGATCGCCGACTTCTTGCAGGCGTTCTTCGAGCGAGACGATCTAGAGGTGCGCTTCCGGCCATCCTATTTTCCGTTCACCGAGCCCTCGGCCGAAGTCGATATTCAATGCGTGATGTGTCAGGGCGCTGGCTGTCGCGTCTGTTCGCACAGCGGATGGCTCGAGGTGATGGGGTGCGGGATGGTTCATCCGGCGGTGTTTCGTCATTCGGGCGTCGATGCCGAGCGTTATACCGGCTTTGCCTTCGGCATGGGAGCGGAGCGGCTGGCCATGCTGCGCTACGGGGTGAATGATTTGCGGCTGTTTTTCGACAACGATCTGCGTTTCCTGAGTCAGTTCAACTGAGTCCGTCGCCCAGTCAAGGAGTATCAAGATGAAGTTTTCCGAAGCGTGGCTGCGCGAATGGGTTTCACCGGCGCTCGATACGCAGGCCCTGGCAGACGCCATTACCATGGCGGGCCTGGAAGTCGATGCCGTCGAGCCGGTCGGTGCCATTTTTCAGGGCGTTATCGTGGCCGAGGTCGTCGCCAAATCTCAGCATCCCGATGCGGACAAGCTCAATGTCTGCCAGGTCGATGACGGTTCCGGGGAGCCGGTTCAGGTCGTCTGCGGTGCGCCTAACGTCGATATCGGCCAGAAGGTGCCTTTCGCGCGTGTCGGTGCAGTGCTTCCCGAGAATTTCAAGATCAAGAAAGCCAAGCTGCGTGGGGTCGAATCTCGCGGGATGATCTGTTCTGCCTCCGAACTCGACCTGGAAGAAGGGCGCTCGGAGGGAATTTATGTCTTGCCGCAAGACGCACCTGTCGGTGAGGATTTCCGGACCTGGTTGCAACTGGATGACCACACCATCGAGGTGGACCTGACCCCAAATCGCGGCGACTGCCTCAGCCTGCGGGGCATGGCGCGGGAAGTCGGTTGCGTGACCGGAACACAGGTCGTCGAACCGAGCATCGCCCCGGTCGAGGCGCGCCATGATGCGCAGTTCCCGGTCGCTGTGAGTGACGAAGAGCGGTGCCCGCGCTACCTGGGCCGTATCATTCGTGATGTCGACGTCACGGCGAGTACGCCATTGTGGATGCAGGAGCGCCTGCGTCGCAGCGGGATTCGCAGCATCGATCCGGCGGTCGATGTGACCAACTATGTCATGCTCGAACTGGGGCAGCCGATGCATGCCTTCGATCTCGATGCCTTGAAGGGCGGGATCGAAGTCCGTCGGGCGAATGCCGATGAGCGTCTTACGCTGCTGGACGGCCAGGAAGTGGTGTTGAACGAGGATACGCTCGTCATCGCCGACCAGGATCGTGCGCTGGCCATCGCGGGTGTGATGGGAGGCGAGGCGACCGGGGTGACCGGCGAGACGCGTAATCTGTTTTTGGAAGCCGCTTACTTTTCACCGATTGCGGTGGCTGGCAAGGCGCGCGATTTCGGGCTGCATACGGATGCTTCGCACCGTTTCGAGCGCGGCGTGGATCCGGAGATCACGCGTCCAGCCATGGAGCGGGCCACCGAGTTGTTGATTGCCATCGTTGGAGGTTCTCCTGGTCCCATTACCGAGGTAATGCAGCCGGCGCACCTGCCTCGGCGTCCGGATGTCGAGCTTCGCCGTGAGCGGCTGTCCGCTTGCCTGGGCGTTCGTCTGTCCGACGAGGAGATCCAACGCATCTTTCAGTCGCTGGGAATGGCCAGCACGGCGGCGGATCGGAGCTGGCATGTGCAGATCCCGAGCTGGCGTTTCGATGTCTCCATCGAAGAGGATCTGATCGAGGAAGTTGCTCGTATTCACGGTTATAACCGGCTGCCGGTACGTCGCCCGCAGGCGCGTCTCGGCCTGACGACAGACGACGAGGCGTCTCTGCCGCTGCGACATCTGCGTCGCCACATGGTTTCTCGCGGCTATCAGGAGGCCGTGACCTACAGTTTCGTATCGCCGGATCTCCAGGCGTTGATCACGCCGGACGCAGTTTCGCCGGCGCTGGCCAACCCGATCTCCAGCGACATGTCGGTGATGCGGCATAGCCTCTTTCCGGGGTTGATCAAGGCGCTGATGCATAATCTCAACCGTCAGCAGCACCGCGTGCGGCTGTTCGAGGCCGGGCTGGTTTTCCAGGGCGAGCTGGACGAACTGGTTCAGACGCCGATGTTCGGTGGCCTGATTTGCGGCTCCCGAGACGTGGAAGGCTGGTCTGCCCATCGTGACTCGGTCGATTTCTACGATCTGAAGGGCGATCTCGAAAGCTTGGTCGCGTTGGGGGGAAAGGCCGATGAATGGACTTTCGTTGCCGCAACGCACCCCGCGCTGCATCCGGGGCGTTCTGCACAGCTCTGCCGTGATGGCAAGGTCGTCGGATGGTTGGGGGCCTTGCATCCCGGCATCCGTGCCCAGCTCGATATCAAGCCCGAGGTTTACGTCTTCGAAGTGGAGCAGGCAGCGCTGACCCAGGGAGCGATACCGCAATTCAAGCCGCTGTCCCGGTATCCCGAGGTGCGTCGGGATCTGGCGTTCGTGGTCAAGGAAGAGGTCGAGATTGCGCCGCTGGTTGATGCCATTCGGAGTCGGGCCGGTGACTGGTTGACGCAGTGGCAGCTATTCGACGTGTATCAGGGCAAAGGAGTGGACGATGGTGACAAGAGCGTCGCCCTGGGCTTGACCTGGCAGCATCCTTCGCGCACTCTCAACGATGAAGAAATCAATCAGTTGATTGCAGACGTGGTGGAAGTCGCGCAAGTGCGCTTCGGTGCCAAACTGCGAAGTTGATCTGTCATCCTGCGCGAAGGGAGCGATCATGGGAGCGCTGACGAAAGCTGAGCTTGCGGAGCATCTTCACGCCGAACTGGGTTTCTCCAAGCGGGAGGCCAAGTACATGGTGGAAACGTTCTTCGAGGAAATTCGCGGTTGTCTGCGCGAGAATGAGCAGGTGAAGCTGTCCGGATTCGGCAACTTCGATTTGCGGGACAAGCGGGAGCGGCCCGGACGTAATCCCAAGACGGGAGAGGAGATTCCGATCTCCGCTCGGCGAGTCGTTACTTTCCGCCCTGGCCAGAAGCTCAAGGCCAAAGTGGAAAGCTTTGACGGCGAGCTGCAAGAGGACTGAGCCGCGCCCGTGCCCCATCGACCGCCTGCCAGTGAAAACTGGCGGGCGGTTGTGTTTGGGGCCTTGCCGCGTGAGACCCAAGGGCGAGCTGTGCTAAGCTCCCGCGCAAATCCATCGCTGACCGAGTGTTATGCCCAAGCTGAAAATTTTCGTCGGCACCGTTTATGGTGGTGCACTGGATGTCGCGGAACAGGTTTCGCCGTTATTCGAGCAGGCGGGTTACGACGTGTCCGTCATCGAACAGCCGAGTGTGAATGACCTGACCGAAGACATGCCGGATCTGGCGTTGTTCTGCGTCTCTACCACGGGGAGCGGCGACTTTCCTGGCGACTTCGTCCCTTTCGTGCGTGAATTGAAGTCGCAGCCGCCGAGTCTCGCTGCTCTGCGCTATGGTCTGATCGCCTTGGGGGACAGCTCCTATGGCGACACTTTCTGCGGTTCCGGTAGGGCGCTGGACGAGCTGCTTGCCGACCTGGGTGGGCGACGTCTGGGCGAACGTCTCGAAATCGATGCAATGGAAACTTTCATGGCAGATGATGCTGCCGTTCCCTGGGTGGAAGCATGGATAGAATCCGAAGGCCTCGCGACGTGACGGAGCCGCAGTCATCGGCTGCGGCCAGAACGTTGACGGCCACGCGCTGGAGTACGCTGTTGGGCCTGTGGCTGGTCATGCTGGTATCGCTGCCCCGTTACTGGTTGCAGCACGATACGACGCGCCTGGCCCTGCTCGCGATTCTGATGGTCGCGATCGTCGTGGCATTGATCGGATTCTGGCGACTGATGGCCTCGGCACAGCGGGAGCGTTGTCCCGCCGCGATCAAGCATCTGGGTGGATGTCTGTTGATCGGTTGCCTGTTGATTGGCGCCTGGCACTGGGCGGACGTGGCGGCCGATCATTGGGCGGTCATCCTGTCGCAAGGCGCGGCACTGGGTCTGCTGCTCCATGTGGTCGTTCGAATCTGGCGGCGTCGTCACTGAGAACCGGATTGATCGAGCCAAGTTTGATTGATGCTAGACCCGTCTGCCTGATACATGCGTGAAGTTCAACAGGAGTTCTTGCTCTAGACTTCTCGATCAACGAAGACGGCGGGCCAATTGGCCCGCCGTCTTCGTCTCCAAGATCCACCGTTTCCGACTTCCAAACGCCGCGCTTTGCGTCAGCGGCCCAGCGAATCGTTGCGCTTAGCCAAGGGTGTAGCAGGGCACGTATTCTTTGCCGGGCAGCTTCATGCGGCCCTGGGCGACGAATGACGTCAACAGTGCATCCAGGCGGGACATCAGTTCAGGCTCTGCATGCAGCCGAAAGGGGCCACGGGCTGCGATGGCGCGGATGCCGGGTTCCTTGACGTTGCCGGCAACGATTCCCGAGAACGCGCGACGCAGATTGGCGGCCAGGATGTGGTTGGGCTGGTCATGGTGAAGCGCCAGTGCTGCCATGGCCTCGTGAGTCGGCTCGAAGGGCTCCTGGAATCCGCGCTCGATATTCAGCCGCCAGTTGAAGTAGAACGCATCGTTCTGTTGGCGACGGAATTCGGCGACTTCCTGGATGCCGTCACGCATCAGGCGAGACACCGTGACCGGATCGTCTACCACGATACGATAATATCGGCCCACGTCTTCCCCCAGGGTATAACGCAGGAATTCGTCGATACGCTGGAAATAGGCCCGCGCGCTTTCCGGCCCGGTAAAGATGACCGGGAAAGGGATGTCGCGGTTCTTCGGGTGCATCAGAATGCCGAGCAGATAGAGGATCTCTTCCGCCGTGCCCACACCGCCCGGGAATACCACGATGCCATGGCCGATACGCACGAAAGCTTCGAGACGTTTCTCGATGTCCGGCATGATGACCAGTTCATTGACGATCGGGTTGGGCGATTCGGCGGCAATGATGCCGGGTTCGGATATGCCCAGGTAGCGGCTGTCCTTGCGACGCTGCTTGGCGTGGGCGAGGTTGGCGCCCTTCATCGGGCCTTTCATGGCCCCCGGGCCGCAGCCGGTGCAGATATCCAGCCCGCGCAGGCCCATGTGGTAACCCACGGCCTTGGTGTAGTCATACTCTTCGCGGGTGATCGAGTGCCCGCCCCAGCACACCACCATGCTTGGTTCCTGGGCCGTGCGCAGGGTGCTGGCGTTACGCAGGATGTGAAAGACGGCGTTGGTCGATCCCTCGTTGGTTTCCAGGTCGAACTTGGGATTGTTCTGGATCTCGTTGTAGACGTAGACGATGTCTCTCAGCACTGCGGAGAGCTGTTCCCGCACGCCGCGAATCATGCGTCCGTCGACGAACGCGCAGGCCGGGGCATTGGAGAGCTTGAGTCGGATACCGCGATCCTGCTGCAGAACCTCGATGTCGAAATCCTGATAGGCTTCCATCACCGCCAGGCCATCGTCGGTGGGCGTGTCGCAATTGAGAATCGCCAGCGCGCAGCGTCTGACCAGATCGTGAAGGCCGCTCGTCGACGTGTCCCGCAGTCGATTGACTTCGGATTGAGACAGCACCTCGAGACTACCCTCGGGGGAAACGATGGTTGATAGCGTCTCAGGCATGGACGGCATCCTCATGGAAGTAGATATCGGTCATTCAAAGAGCGGCGCGTGCGGCGGCGGTCTGCCAGAGAGAGGCGATCTGCTCTTGATCGGCTTCGCTCATGTTGTCCTGGGCGAACGTGCTCTCCAGCCACTGCCAGTAGGTCGCATCGAAATCTTCGGCCTCGACTTCAGCCGGATCGTATTCGGCCATTTCCTGTACCAGGCCGATTTGCGGAATCATGTAGCCTAGGGCGAAAAGCTCGCTGTCATCGGCATTTTCTTCCATCACGAGTAGCGTTTGCTGCACGGCCTTGGCGCGCTGCGCAAAGGGATCAGACATAGGGTTCTTCAATCCTGAGTGGGAGCTTGCCAATGCTAACATGAGCGGCTGGTCGTCGCAGTGGGGCTGGGTGTGTCGGGGGCGGCTGGCAAACAGTGCTACGTGTCGACGACCGTGGTCGGGCAGTGGTTGAGGTGGTTAACAGGTGCGGTTTTTCCTATAAATTGGTATGATTGGAAAGTTCATATCTGACAACTAGGCGTTATCGAAATGCGGTCTGCGGCGCATTCCGGGTCGAAGCGCTTTAACTGCCGTACAGCTTGAGTGGTTCGAATTCCCATGTTCAACGCCCAGTATTTCCGTACTTACATGATGCTCGTCGAGACGGGTAGCTTTACCCAGACCGCGCGCAAACTCGACATGACCCAGCCAGGCGTCAGCCAGCATGTGCGCAAGCTCGAGGAGTATCTCGGACGCTCCCTGCTCAATCGTCACGGCCGCCGTTTCTCGTTGACCGATCCCGGCCGTCGGGCCTACGACTATGCGGTCAAGCTGTTTGCCGAGCACGAACATTTCCGCCATTCGCTGGATGACGACTCTCCGGACAGCGGCGAGTGTCGGATCGCCTCTCCGGGTAGCGTCGGCCTGATGTTCTATCCGTTCCTGTTGGGTTATCAGCAGATGCATCCCGGGTTGACGGTCAACTACAGTTTTGCGTTCAACCATGAAATTGCCCATGACGTGGTGGCGGGGCGCTACGACGTTGGCATCGTCACCGAAATCAGCAAGCAGCCCGATCTGACCTTCGAGGCCTGGCACCAGGAGCCCCTGTGTCTGGTGGTTCCGGCGGATTTCACGGGAACCACTTTCAGTGAGCTGCTGGCGTTGGGGTTCGTCAATTACAACGATGGCAATACCAATGCGAGTCTCCTGCTGCGGAGCAACTTCGGCAGCGAATTTCGCAGCATGAGCCATTTCCCGCGCCAGGGTTTCACCAACGAAGTGGGCCAGGTGCTGGATGCGGTGGCCCGTGGGCTGGGATTCACGGTGGTTTCCCGGCCCGTACTGGAAACCTCGCCATGGCAGCGCCAGGTCAAGGAGATGACATTGTCGCAGCCGGTCTACGAGACACTGCACCTGGTATCGCGGACGGATGTCGAGCTGCCCAAACGCTATCGCCAGTTGCTGGAGTCGTTTCGCCAGCAGCGTCTCAATGCTCTCTACGGCTACAGTGATCTTCCCACGCTGGAAACGACGGGAAGCGAAGAGGTCTGATAGCTGCGGCGCGCTCACTCGGTGCGTCGTCTACCGGATATTCGTTGGATCGAGAATGGCCGCTCATCGAGCGGCCGTTCTGGTTTTTGCTAATGCAGCGTCAATCTATGACGCATCGCGGTAGGCATCGATCGGCGGGCAGCTGCAGATCAGGTTGCGGTCGCCGAAGACGTTGTCGACACGATTGACGGCCGGCCAGTACTTGGCATCGCGCACGGCTTCCGTGGGGAAGACCGCCCGCTCGCGGGAGTAGGGGCGCTCCCAGCTCTCCTCGGTGATATCCGCCATGGTATGGGGCGCCATCACCAGCGGGTTCGAATCCTTCGGCCATTCGCCGGACTCGACTCGCGCGATCTCTTCACGGATGGCGATCATGGCATCGCAGAAGCGATCGAGCTCGTAGCGGGATTCGGATTCGGTCGGCTCGACCATCAGTGTCCCGGCAACCGGGAAGGACATCGTCGGGGCGTGGAAGCCGTAGTCCATCAGGCGCTTGGCGATATCCTCTTCGCTGATACCCGACGTCGCCTTGAGCGGACGCATGTCGAGAATGCACTCGTGAGCGACCGTGCCATTGGCGGCCTGGTAGAGCACCGGATAGTGCGGCGCCAGCCGCTTGGCGATGTAGTTGGCATTGAGGATGGCCAACTCGGTCGCTTCGCGCAGACCACGAGCGCCCATCATCTTGATGTACGCCCAGGAGATTGGCAGGATCGAAGCGCTGCCGAAAGCGGCAGCCGAGACGGCGCCCGAGTCCTTCTCGATCCCTTCCTGCGGGGTCACGACGTGATTGGGCAAATGGGGGGCCAGATGCCCCTTGACGCCGATCGGACCCATGCCCGGGCCGCCGCCGCCATGCGGAATGCAGAACGTCTTGTGCAGATTGAGGTGCGAGACGTCGCCGCCATAGTCCCCGGGGCGGCACAGGCCGACCTGGGCGTTCATGTTGGCTCCGTCGATGTAGACCTGGCCGCCGTTGTCGTGAATGAGCTGACAGGCCTGGCGGATATTCTCCTCGAACACGCCATGGGTCGAGGGATAGGTCAGCATGATCGCGGAGAGATTGTCGCGGTGCCGGGTAGCCTTGGCCTCGAGATCGGCCATGTCGATGTTGCCGTCCCGATCGCATTCGACGACGACGACTTTCATCTGCGCCATCGCGGCAGAAGCGGGGTTGGTGCCATGCGCCGAGCTGGGAATCAGGCAGATATCGCGATGACCTTCGCCGATGGCGGCCTGGTAGCGGCGAATGGCGACCAGCCCGGCGTACTCACCCTGGGCGCCGGAGTTCGGCTGCATCGAGATGCTGTCGTAGCCGGTGATCTCGATCAGGAAATCGCTGAGCTCGGTGATCATCTGGCGGTAGCCGGACGTCTGTTCGCTGGGCGCGAACGGATGAATGTTGGCGAATTCCGGCCAGGTGATCGGAATCATTTCGCTGGTGGCGTTCAGCTTCATGGTGCATGAACCCAGCGGGATCATCGCGTGCGTGAGCGACAGGTCGCGATTTTCCAGCCGCTTGAGATAGCGCAGCATTTCGGTCTCGCTGCGGAAACGCTGGAAATTGGGATGCTGGAGAAACTCGCTGTCGCGACGGTAGGCGGTCGGAATCCCGCTGGCGCCGCGCTCGACGGCCTCCCGGTCGAGCTCGCTCACCGACAAACCATGCTCTTCGCCGATCAGCACGTCGAACAGTGCCGCCAGGTCGGCGGCGGTGGTGGTTTCGTTGAGACTCACGCCGACCTCGCCGTCGGCGGGGTAACGAAGATTGATCTCGTGGGTCAGGGCGCGTCCCTGGATGCGATGACTGTCCACGCCGGTCAATGTCAGAGTATCGAACCAGCTGTCGTGCTTGAGGGTGATGCCATGGCGTTCGAGACCCGACGCCAGCAGCGTGGTCAGGCGGTGAATGCGGCCGGCGATGGTGCGGAGACCCTCGGCACCATGGTAGACGGCGTAGAAGCCCGCGATGTTCGCCAGCAGCGCCTGCGCGGTACAGATGTTGGACGTGGCCTTTTCGCGGCGGATGTGCTGCTCGCGTGTCTGCATCGCCATACGCAGCGCCGGGCGTCCACGGCTATCCTTGGAGACACCGATGACGCGGCCCGGCAGCGAACGCTTGAGCGCCTCGCTGGTTGCAAAGAAGGCTGCATGTGGGCCGCCGTAGCCCATGGGGACGCCGAACCGCTGGGAATTGCCCAGCACGATATCGACACCCATGGCGCCTGGCTCCTTGAGCATGACCAGGCTCATCAGATCCGCCGCCACGCAGGTCATGATCTGGCGCGAGCGCGCCTCGGCAACGATGCCTTCGATGTCACCGATATCGCCGTCGACACCCGGGTATTGCAGCAGGGCGCCGAACACGTCTTCCTCGGCGAGCCGGGGCGCAGGGGCCACGACCAGTTCGAAGCCCAGGTAGGCCGCGCGCGTGCGCAGGACGTCCAGGGTCTGCGGCAGCACGTTGTCCGCCACGAAGAAGCGCTGGCTCTTGTGCTTCTTGTTCGCACGCCGGCACAGCGCCATCGCCTCGGCAGCCGCCGTCGCTTCATCGAGCAGCGAGGCGTTGGCGATGGCCATGCCGGTCAGGTCCATTACCATCTGCTGGAAGTTGAGCAGCCCTTCGAGACGCCCCTGGGCAATTTCCGGCTGGTAGGGTGTATAGGCAGTATACCAGCCCGGGTTCTCCAGCACGTTGCGCTGGATCACCGCCGGGAGATGCGTCGGATAGTAGCCTTGGCCGATGTAACTCTTGAACACCTTGTTCTGCCGTGCCAGACCCCGCAGATAGTCCAGCGCCTCTGATTCTCCGCGCGGACCATCCAGGTCCAGATCGCCTTCGAGACGAATCCCCTTGGGTATGGTTCGATCGATCAGTGTCTTCAGCGATGGCATATCGAGCGTCTTGAGCATCTCGCTGATATCGCTGGGCGCAGGACCATTGTGGCGCTGAAGAAAGTCGGCGTGATTGGCCAGGTCGGTTAACGGTCGAGTCTCGGTGGGCATGATCTATCCGGCGAGGTTGGCAGGGAAGGGAAATCGACCGCTCGATGGCTCGCCACCGAACGGTCACGGCTTGAGGGCATGGAGGAGAATGATCAGCTGTCCTGATCTTCCTCGGCGGCGACCAGACCGGAGTAGGCCTCGGCCGACATCAGCGATTCCAGATCGCTCTGGTCCGCCAGTTGCAGCTTGAGTATCCATCCTTCGCCATAAGGGGAGTCGTTGACGGTCTCGGGACTGTCCTCCAGTGCTTCGTTGACCTCGACGACTTCACCCGCCAGCGGCGAGTAGAGGTCGGACGCGGCCTTGACCGACTCGATGACGCCGAATTCGTCGCCCGCATCCAGTTCGCGGCCCGCTTCCGGCAATTCGACGAAGACCACGTCACCCAGTGCTTCCTGAGCGTGATCGGTAATGCCGACGGTCACCGTACCATCGCCGTTGTCCAGCACCCATTCGTGGCTGTCGGTATAGAGCAGGTTGTTGGGGATTTCGCTCATGAAGGTTTCCTATACGAAACAATTTTCGAGTCAGGTAATTTTGGTGGGCATTATGCCTCAATGTGGCGTCGATTGGCATAGCCCCACATGCTTCCCGCTCAAGGAACAGGAATCGCGCTACTAGATTGAGCCCAGATCCGGGAAACGTCCAGTCTCGTAAGGAGGGTTTCCGTCCCTCGTGGCGTGGCTGCGCACTTTCGATGCAGGGGCTCCGGCCAGTCATCGGTGCCAGGAAGCGCCATCGGAAGATGGTGTCGGAAATTTGACGGCCTGGCGCTTTCCCTCGAAGCCGGGAGCACGTGTTTCTTATTGGAAACAAAAGAGGCTTTTCGCTAAGGTAGCCAACGACACGCCGAGGCCCATGCAGAGGGGTAAAGGCTTTGGGATCATTGTGGATGCGTAGTGGAATCCTCTATCGTTGCCACGTTTTGGCCATCCATGAGCGTTCGTGGCTATTGCGGCACGCTCTGGCCTGTTCGACAGCGACAACAACCCAATAAATGGAGTTCGACGTGGATCAACTCACTACGATTTTCAGCGCTATCAACGGCGTGGTCTGGGGCCCGCTGATGCTGATTCTGCTGTTCGGGGTCGGTATCTACCTGCAACTGGGGCTCAAGTTGATGCCCATCCGCAAGCTTGGGCTCGGTTTCAGTTTGCTATGGAGCGGCCGCCGCAGCGAGGCCGACAGCCACAACGACGGCGAGATATCACCGTTCAATGCGCTGATGACGGCGCTTTCGGCCACGATAGGGACAGGGAATATTGCCGGTGTGGCCACGGCCATCGCGCTCGGCGGCCCGGGGGCAGTGTTCTGGATGTGGCTGACTGCGCTGGTCGGCATGGCAACGAAATTCGCCGAAGCCGTGCTGGCAGTTCGGTATCGGCAGACGGATTCCCGGGGTGATCACGTCGGCGGGCCGATGTATTACATCCGTAACGGGCTGGGCAAGCGCTGGGCGTGGCTGGGCGGGATGTTCGCTTTCTTTGGTGCCGTGGCGGCTTTCGGTATCGGTAATACCGTGCAGGCCAATTCCGTCGCGGATGCATTGACGACGTCCTTCGGCGTGCCTGCCTGGCTGACCGGAGTCATCATCATGGTGCTCGCCGGTGCGGTCATTCTGGGGGGAATCAAGCGTATTTCCAGTGTTGCCGGCAAGCTGGTGCCATTGATGGCCGTGGCCTACTTCGCCGCCGGCATCGTCGTGCTGATCATCAATGCCGATCAGATCGGTAACGCCCTGGGCACGATTTTCGCGCACGCGTTCCAGCCCATCGCGGCCAGTGGCGGTTTCGCCGGCGCTGCGGTCGCAGCCGCCATCCGCTTCGGTGTGGCGCGGGGGATCTTTTCCAACGAGGCCGGTCTGGGTAGTGCGCCGATCGCGCATGCGGCCGCGCAGACGCGTAATCCGGTCCGTCAGGGGCTGATCGCCATGCTGGGCACGTTCATCGATACGCTGGTCGTGTGCACGATGACCGCGCTGGTCATTCTGACTTCGGTACACTGGCTGGACGGCGAAAGCGGCGCGGCATTGACCTCGCTGTCTTTCGATAGCGCGCTGCCGGGTATCGGCCAGCATATCGTCGCGATCGCGCTGTCGATATTCGCCTTCACGACGATCCTGGGCTGGTCGTTCTACGGCGAGAAGTGTTTTCAGTACCTGTTCGGCGACCGGGCGATTCTGCTCTATCGGATTCTGTTCGTGCTGGCGGTGCCAGTTGGCGCCATGGCAAAGCTGGATTTCATCTGGCTGGTGGCGGACACCTTCAATGCGATGATGGCGATCCCGAACCTGATCGCTCTGGCGCTGTTGTCCCCGGTCGTATTCAAGCTGACTCGCGATCACTTCGCCGGCAAGACCGTTCTGCCGGGAGAGGCGCTGGAAGGCCGTGATCGATAAGCATGACTTTTCTCTCTGCGCTTAACTGGAGACTTCGATGTCTACTATGAAACAGACCCCGCTGTTCGCGCTGCATCAAGAGCTCGGTGGCAAGATGGTGCCGTTCGCCGGCTACAGCATGCCCGTGCAGTATCCGCTGGGCGTCAAGAAGGAGCACGAGCACACGCGTCGGGCCTGTGGTCTGTTCGACGTCTCTCACATGGGCCAGGTGAGAGTGACCGGGCCTTCCCCCGCCGCGGCGATGGAAACCCTGGTGACCGCCGATGTCGTGGGGCTGGCCGAAGGCGGGCAGCGCTACGCCCTGTTCACCAACAGCGAAGGCGGCATCCTGGACGACCTGATGATCGTCAATCATGGCGATTCGCTGTACGTGGTTGTCAACGCGGCGTGCAAGGATCAGGACGTTGCGCTGATGCGCACCGGCCTCGGTACCGGCCATGACGTGGAAGTTCTGGATCGGGGCTTGTTGGCCGTGCAAGGCCCGCAGGCTCGCGACGTCATGCAGCGTCTCTGCCCGGCTGCCTGCGAACTGGTGTTCATGCAGCATGGCCGTTTCGAGGTGATGGGTCATGAGCTATGGATCAGTCGCAGCGGGTACACCGGTGAGGACGGGTTCGAGATTTCGGTACCGGCGGAGGCCACCGAAGCGCTGGCGCGCTGGTTCCTCGATCAGCCGGAAGTCGAGCCGATCGGCCTCGGAGCGCGGGATTCGTTGCGTCTCGAGGCCGGCCTCTGCCTCTACGGTCACGATATCGACACCACGACTACGCCCGTCGAGGCGAGCCTCTCCTGGGCCGTGGGCAAGCCGCGCCGGGTTGGCGGCGAGCGGGAGGCCGGTTTCCCCGGGGCCGATATGGTGCTGCATCAACTGCAAGCCAAGGACCACCGTCGCCGTCGCGTCGGATTGATCGGCGAGGGCCGGGCGCCAGTGCGGGAGGGTGCCAAACTGTTCGACGCGGATGACCGCGAGGTCGGACAGGTCACGTCGGGAAGCTTCGGGCCCAGCATCGGGGCGCCGGTCGCCATGGCCTACGTAGCGATCGAGGCGGCCGAGAAAGGCACGACACTCTATGCCGATGTCCGTGGCAAGCGGTTGCCGATGACCATCAGCGCGATGCCATTCGTGCCGGCCAATTACTATCGCGGATAATCGACGCAGGACTCGAAGCCGTCGAGTTCTATTTATACCGTTATCTTCCTTCGCCTCCCCAAATCAGGGAGGCGTTTTTGTTTCCAGGCAGAGGTGCTGAAGCTGGAAAGGGTGGAGACGCTAAAGAATCCGTCGGAAAGTGAGATTGATACGAACGCCGTCGATCGCTCGCGGGGCTAATGCGTGTTGCCACCTGGCCTGGGCGCCGGGCCCCATCAGTAACAGGCTGCCGTGGGGCAACCAGACGTTGAAGGCGCGGCGAGGTGTGGCCGTCTTCTCCCGAAAACGAAGAGGACGCTCGCTACCCAGCGACACCGAGGCCACGATCGGATCCTCGCCGAGTTCCGGCTCATCGTCGCTATGCCAGCCCATGCGCTGCTCGCCGTTGGCGTAGCGATTCAGCAGCACGCTATTGAAACCGGCCGACGGCATCTCGTGGGCCTGCAATAGCTGCTGAACCCGATCCTTAAGCTTTTCGATCTGCGAATGCCACGGCTGTGGCTGGAACGCACGCCCGGAGTAGCGATAGTGCGCATCATGGTCGCCCATCCAGCATTGGGAGCGCGGAATGACGTGCCGGCGTCCGTAAAGTTGAAGGGTTGGGGAGGTCCATTCGATTTGATGATCGAGCGCGAGACAGAGCCGGGAAGCCTCTTCTTCGTCGAGAAAATTCGGTAGCAGAGCCAGCATCGGCGACTCTTCGATGCGTTGCCAATCGTTGCTGTCCGGCTCGGACATGGCAGCGTTACCCGCCCCAGAAGAACAGGGCGGCCAGGCCGCTGCCCCAGGCCAGAGCGAATCCCAGCAGCGCCCCCACGATGACGTCGCTGACATAGTGCAGACCCAGCACCACGCGCGAGATCGCGATCAGGACGGCAAGCGGAATCACGATCGGCAGTAGCTGCGGAGTACTCGCGGCGGTCAGACAGCTGAACATCACCGCGTGCAGGGTGTGGCCGCTGGGGAAGCTGTAACGGTCGACCGGCGGCATCGTGCAGCGGATCGTATCGAAGGTGATGTAGGGGCGTTCCCGGCACAGCTGGGTCTTGAGCAGGCGATACACGAGAGCGGCAACGCTGGCCGTCAGCCCCCAGTGCGCCGCGATCAGCCATCCCTCCCGGCCCAGCAGGAGGGGTTGCAGCAGGGCGACTGCGACCCAGGCCGGCCAGTCGCCGAGACGGCTGACCAGACGGAATAGCCAGAGGGTCGGCGCGAGGCGAGAGAATTCCGCCAGCCAGTGGCTGAGCCGGCTCTCGGCGCGATCCAGCTGTTCAAACCTGAGACGTTGAGTGCGTGGCGGCATGCTGTGTTCCCTGGACCTGAATGAGATGGGCAAGAAAACGGTCGCCGATATGGGCCCAGCTCAGCCCCGAAGCGCGCTGGCGTGCCTGGCGACCCAGGCGGGCGTAGAGAGCGGGCTGCTGGCAAAGCTCGCTCGCTGCCTGGATGAAGCCATCGCGATCGTCCGGCGAGACCAGCCGCCCATCGACGTCATCGGTGATCAACTCCTTCGCTGCGGCATGATCGAATGCCACGACGGCGAGTCCGCTCGCCATCGCCTCTGGCACTACATTGCCGAAGGTTTCCGAGAGCGAAGGAAAGATGAACATGTCCGCGCTGGCGTAATGGCGCGCCAAGGCTTCTCCTTTCTGGAAGCCCGTGAACACGGCGTCGGGCAGTCGCTGGGCAATGCTCCTGCGAGCAGGGCCGTCGCCCACCAGCACTTGTACCAGCGACGGGTTGGCCCGCTGCATGGCCGCCATGGTGGTGGCCAGCAGTTCGATATTCTTCTCGCTGGCGAGCCGGCCGACATAAAGCGCCACCGGATCGTGCGGGCTGGCGCCCCATTGGCGTCTCAGTTCCGCATCCCGCCGTGAGGGTTGATAGCGCTCGGCGTCCACCCCCCGCGCCAGCACCGAGACGCGCCGGTAGCCATTATCCTCCAGGGCCTGACGCTGTGCCGACGTGGGCACCAGCGTCGCGTCGCAGCGATTGTGGAAGTATCGCAGACCGCGGCGGGCAATCGGAATGCTCCAGCCGAGGTGGTAATTACTGGCGTACTGATCGAAATTGGTGTGGAACCCGCTGACGACCGGTATCTGCAAGTGCCTTGCCGCATTCAAGGCTGACCAGCCGAGAGGACCTTCGGTGGCGATGTAGATGGCGTCGGGACGTTCCTGGCGCCAGAGCCGCACCAGCCGACGTCGGCACGGCCAGCCGACATGGACGTCGGCATAGATCGGTAGCGAAACGCCGCGGACGTGAACATCTCTTTCCGCCAGGGCATCACGCTCGCCACCCGCCGGATCGGGTCGGATCAGTTGCAGCGTGACGCCTTTGGAGACCAGGTGGCTGGCAAGTTGGCTCAGGGTGTGAGCGACGCCGTTGACCTCCGGCGCCCAGGTTTCACTGACCAGGGCTATGCGCATTTTGATGACTCCTTCCACGCCAGCGAAGCTGTCTGGATTCCCGACTCGCCGCCAACCGTAATCGATCTGGTTGTCGATCCTGCGGGGTACCGATGACGCCAATGTGTCAAGGTGATGACGAATGCATGACACGCCGATTAGCGTAGCACGCGCGCGGGATCCACGGGCTTTCCGCCATGACGAAGGTCGAACAGCAGGTGATAGCGGCTGCTGCCGCTTTCCTGACCGATGTCGCATAGCGGTGCCCCGCTGGAGACGGAGTCTCCTTCGGAGACCCTCAGCTTGTCGCAGAAGGCGTAGACGCTCTGCATGTTGTCGGCATGGTGGAGAATGACCACCTGACCCAGTTGGCGCATGCCGCTGGCAAACCGGACCTTGCCCGGCGCGGTGGCCTTGGCGACCGCCGGGGAGGGCGTCGACAGCATCATCGGCTGAAGGGTGCCGTGGGCATCCCGACCGAAACGACGCTCGACGGCGTAGTTCGCCAATGGCCATTGCCATTGGCGCGCCGAAGCGGGGAGCGGGCCGGGATCCGGAAGCGAGCGCGAAGCTGCCGGTGCTGACGCGGCACGACTGCCGCCGCTGCTCGAACCGCCGCCGATTGGCACCTGAATCAATTGCCCCACGGCCAGCCGGGAAGGGTCGATTCCCGTGTTGGCGGCCTGGACGCGCTGCGGGTCGGCACCGAAATAGCGGGCAATCGAATAGAGGGAATCACCGCGCCTCACCTGATAACGGTAGGGGCCACCGCCCGGCGCGCGTTCCTGCCGTGAGGGCAGCATCAGGCGTTGACCGATGGCCAGCTGGCGGGAGTCTACGCCAGGGTTGAAGCGCTGCAGGCGAAGCAGTGGAATGCCGGCTTGATCGGCGATCTTGCCCAGCGTATCTCCGCGTTGCACCGTCACCCAGCCGCCTCCGTTGGAGATGCTGGCTCCGCCACCGCTCGCGCAACCCCCGAGCAGTAGAATCAATCCCAGCAGTAGGAGGAGAGCGCCGCGTCTTTTTCCTGCCACCTTGCGTTCAACCATGTGTAGAAACGTTCCTTGTAATGGGCGTCGTCGTAGCTCCCCTTCAGCATCCAGTCCGGCCTGTCGAGGCGTTGCGCGATCATTGCGATATCCCGCTCGCGGCCGCAGAGGAAATCCCAGAAATTGGGTGTGCCACGACGGTAGTGCAACGTCACGTCGATGATGCCGTCCAGGCGTGACCCCAACAGCCCGATGACCTGGGCGACACCGCCGGCCTTGGGTCGCAACAGATGCCGATAGGGACTTTGCTGCTGGCGTTGCTTCTCCGGTGTGAATCGAGTCCCCTCGACGAAGTTGTAGATCGTCATGGGCATTTCCCGGGCATGTTCGCACATTCGCTGTGTCGCCCGGCGATCCTGCTCGGCCAGCCCGGGGCGGCGAGCGAGTTTTTCACGGCTGTAGCGACGCATGAACGGGAACTCGAGAGCCCACCAGGCCAGGCCGACGATGGGAACCAGGATCAGTTCCCGTTTGAGGAAGAACTTCGGCATGGCCAGGCGACCGGTCAATACGTAGAGCATGACGATGATATCGGTCCAGCTCTGATGGTTGGCCATGACCAGCCACCATTGGTTCGGCGAGAGCGACTCGGGAACATCGGCTCGAATCCGTGGGTGAATCCAGTAGCGGATCCAGGCATTGTTGGTTTTCACCCAGGCGAGTGCGATCCAGTGCAATCCGCCGAGCACCCGCAGGCGCCAGCGCCGAATCGGTGTGACCAGTTTTACCGCCGTCAGTACGATCAGAGGCACGCCCCAGAAAAGCGTGTTGAGAACCAGCAACAGGACGCTGATGCACCCTTTCAGGGTCGACATGCCATTCTCCATCAATGACTTGGCTCAATGTTACTGGAATGTCGTCAGGCTGCACAGCGCATCGGGTTCCCGTTCGCGGGGGCGACAGTGTACGGGATGGCGAGGGCGTGGCTTGGGGTGAACAGTGAGATTTGCCATTGTCGAAAAACTGACCAATTTAAGGTCAGCATGGGTAGGAACGACGACCGTTGCTGTCCGTCACCGGAAATGCACAGCGTTATCCACAGAAGATGTGAATAATTCATGTCGGTGTCGGCTGGTTACGGATGTCGCAGGATCTCGGCAAGATCGCCTCTAAATTGATAGACTGCCGCCGTTTTTGCCTCCGTTCGCGATGAGGTGCCGTTCATCGAGCCGGATCGGTGCCAACTCGTCGGATGGGTTTCTCAACCGCTGCTGTCTGGAGAATGCCGTTGCGTTCATTACCCGCGACTCTACCGATTCTGTTTCTTTGCGAAATCAGCTTCCTTCTCGGGCACGGGTTGATCATGACGCTGTTGGGCGTACGGATGTCGCTGGAGGCGTTCCCGTCGCAGATGGCAGGTCTGCTCATGTCCTGCTTTTCGCTCGGTTTCGTCGCCGGTAGCTACTGGCTGGAAAAGCGCATCCGTAGCGTAGGGCACATTCGCGTATTCGCCGCCTGTGCGGCATTGCTGGCGGCCACGGCCATCCTGCACGGGCTCTGGGTCGATCCGTGGGCGTGGCTGGTCTGGCGCCTGTTCGGCGGCGCGGCGACGGCGGGGCTGCTGATGGTGATGGAGTCGTGGGTATCCGGCGAGTCGACCAACGAAAACCGAGGGCGGGTGCTGGGGTGGTATCTGGTGATCTCGACCCTGTCGCTGGCGGGCGGGCAGTGGATGCTCAACATGGCCGACCCCGGCACGTTCGTGCTGTTTTCGGTAGCCGGCATCCTGTTCGCGCTGTCGCTGGTGCCGCTGTCGATTCACCGTATCCAAGGTCCGCTACGCAGCAGCCACGACGTGTCGGCAAAGATCTCGATGCGAACGTTGCTGGCGCGCGCACCGGTGGGCCTGGTCGGCGCGTTCGTGGCAGGGTTGATGGTGCAGGCCTTCTTCGCCATGACGCCGTACTACGGCCAGGAGATCGGGCTGACCACTGCGCAGACGGCGAAGTTCATGTCGATCACGACCCTGGTGGCCCTCATCGCCCAATGGACGCTCGGGCGGATTTCGGACCGTTTCGATAGGCGCAAGGTCATCCTGTGCATGGCGCTGGTGATGACCATCTCGGGCATTCTGATCGTGTTTGCCGCACGATCCAGCTACTGGCTGCTGGTTTTCGTGGCCAGTTTCCACACCGCGATGCTGCATACGCTCTACTCGCTGAGCCTGGCGCATACCCACGACTGGCTGGAGCCCGAGGAGACGATCCAGGCCAATGCCAAGATCCTGATGTGCTACGGGGTAGGCTCGATCGTCGGCCCGTTCAGTGCGTCTCTGTTGATGCAAGGGATGGGGCCGGACGGTCTCTGGCTGTTCCTGGGCGCAGCGGCGCTGGGCCTGGCTCTGTTCATCGTCTATCGGTTGTGGCGCCGCGAACCGGTCATGGCACCAGAGGAGCAGGAGCCTTACACCCCGTTGGTGCCGATGGTGGAATCGACGCACTACATCAACGAACTGGACCCACGACATGGGCCTTATCAGTATGAGCTGGATCTGGAGGGCGAGCCGGACCTGACCTTCGATGAGCCATCGGCTCAGCCGGCGTGAGTATCGGCCCGACAAACAGCCATGACGGGAAAGCTCTAGACATGACGGGAAAACATCCCAATGAACGACAAAAAGCCGGCTCGCGCCGGCTTTTTTGGATCTTCGCTTCCGCCTGTCTCGATCAGACGCTTTCCGGCATCAGTGCCTTGTCCTGCACGTACTGGTCGAATTCGGTGAAGCCACCGATATGCGTCTGGTCGACAAAGATCTGTGGCACGGTTTCCACCGGCTTGCCGATCGTCTTTTCCATGTCGGCCTTGGTGATGCCTTCAGCGTGGATGTCGATATAACGGTAATCGAAGTCTTCGCGAGCTTCCTTCAGCTTTTCGGCCAGATCTTTGGCGCGAACGCAAAACGGGCAACCGGGACGGCCGAAAATGACGGTCAGCATCGGTAATTCTCCTGTATCGGATTATGTATAGGCCTGAAAACGAGATGGGGCTTATTCTTTCGTATTAAACCCCGTCGGCCCAATAGAGTCTTTCTACGTGCATCATTGCGCGCCGCTATAAGCTTCATGGTGTCTGCCACCTTGAAGATCGTCAGTGGCGCGGTAACTCGAGACCGTGGCGGGACAGCGGGATCATGGCGCCACGGGACGCCCTGCATCGGCAGCACGCAGCAGGTCTCCCAGCGCACTGTGGATACCGGGAGCGCTGACCAGCAGATTCTCGCCGTAGAGTTCGACTGGGAGTCCTTCCGGACATTCGTAGAGGTGGCTCGTGCTGGCGCCGGCCTCCCGCGCGATGAGCAGCCCGGCGGCAAAATCCCATGGCGAGACGCTCTCGTAGTAGGCGTCCAGTTGGCCGCAGCCGACATGGCAGAGGTCGAGGGCGGCGGAGCCGTTACGCCGCACGTCGCGGCAGGCATGGACGACGTGATTGAGTCGCCTGATCAGCGGGGCGCGTTTGTCGCGGGCGTACGGAAAACCCGTCGCGACCAGGCTTCGCTCCAGTGTCGTCGGCCGACTGCAGTGCATCGATTCCTCGTTGAGCCGCGCCCCCTGGCCGCGCATGGCAGTGAAGGTTTCGCCGAGGAACGGTGCGTGAACCACGCCGAGCTGGACTTCCCCATCCACTGCCCAGGCGATCGATACGGCAACGTGAGCGTGCCCATAGGCAAAGTTGACGGTACCGTCGATGGGATCGACGACCCAGAGCGGGCCGCGCTGCTCGAGCTGACTGCGATCCGGCGCTAGCTCTTCGGTCAGCCTGGCTTCGCCGGGGAAGAGGGCTTCGAGTTCCTCGGCGATCATCTGGTCGACGGCCACATCCACCTCGGTCACCAGTTCGTCCCCACCCTTGTAATCGTGGGAAAAGTTCTGCTTCTGGCGTGCCTGGACGATCATGTCGCCGGCCCGGCGGGCGATACGGATCATCTGTTCGAGGCGTTGGGGGTGATTCACGTTGGGCTCCTGTCGGATGGGAAAGTGAGTCGTCAGTGTCTTACCGGACGTTTCTGCAGTTTACGTTGCAACGTGCGGCGGTGCATGCCCAGCGCCCTGGCCGTGGCAGAGATATTGCCGTCGTGCTCATGCAGGACCTTCTGGATGTGCTCCCAGGTCACGCGGTTGACCGACGGCGGGTTGTCGGCGATTTCCACATCGACATCGCCGCTTTCGCGCTCCAGCGACAGCAGGATCTCGTCCGCGTCGGCGGGCTTGCAGAGGTAGTTGACCGCGCCCAGTTTTATCGCTTCCACGGCAGTGGTGATGCTCGAGTAGCCGGTCAGCACGACGATGCGACACGCCGGGGCCACCTCCAGTAGCGCGGGCAGCAGTTTCAGGCCGGAGTCGGATTCCAGCTTGAGGTCCAGCGTCGCCAGTGCGGGCGGTGCTTCCCGCGCTGCCGCGAGGGCCTGCTCATGCGTATGGGCGACGACCACGTCGTAGCCGCGGCGGCGCATGGCGCGCTCCATGACGAAACAGAGCTGTTCGTCGTCGTCGACGATCAGCAGGCGTTCCTGCGGATTCGTCCGTTCCTGGTCACTCATTGCTGACTCCTCATCGGTGTATGGCGGACCGAGGTGACATCACAGGCTCTCGCCAGCCTTGACGCGGGGAAGCTTGACCTCGGTCAACGTACCGCCTTCTTCATGGTTGTAGAGACTGACGCCGCCACCGAACCGGTTGACGGTAGCGTGAGTCAGAAACAGGCCGATACCCATGCCCTTGCTCTTGGTCGAGATGAAGGTGTCGCCCAACTGATCCGCGATCGACATCGGTACGCCCGGGCCATGATCGCGGATATCGATGACTACCTCTTCGGCATTCCAGTCTAGGCTGGTCACGATCGCATCGGGGCTGGCATCGGCCGCGTTATTGAGCAGGTTGATCAATGCCTGCTCCAGCGTCGCGTCCACCGCAATGCTGGGCTGACCTCGCTTGCCGAGCACCTCCAGCCGGTGATGAACGTCCGGCCGCAATACCAGCCAGCGCTGGATCAGATTCTCGAGCCAGGGAGTGGCGCGGCATATCTCGGGCTTTTCCAGGCGGCGTCGGTCGGCATTGGCGACGAGGGTCTGCAGGCGCTGCTTGCAGGTATCGACCTGCTTGCGAAGCATGTCGATATCCTCGATCAATGCCGGCTGTTCACTGGCTTCGTGGCGCATTTCATTGAGCAGCACCGCCATTGTCGAGAGCGGCGAACCGAGCTCGTGAGCGGTGCCGGCGGCCTGGGTGGCCACTGCCAGGATCTGCTCGTTGCGCAACGCCGCTTCACGGGTGCGGGACAGGGTCATGTCACGGCGACGCAGCGTATGCGCCATCTTGAAGATGAAGAACGTCAGCAGGCTGCCGGAGAGAATGAAGTTCAGCCACATCCCCAGGGTATGCAGTTGCACACCAAAGACGATGGTGCTGTTGGTCAGCTGTGGAACCGGCTGGTAGAACAGCATCATCGTGGTGTAGCTGGCGGTGGCTGCCATGGCGATGATCCAGGCGTGGAGCCAGGGAAGCGTGGCGGCGGCGATGCCCAGTGGAACCAGCAGATAGGTGATGAAGGGGTTGGTCGAACCGCCGGTGTAGTAGAACAGCAGGCTCAGCCCGGCAATGTCGACCAGCCAGTGCAGCAGATATTCGGTATCGGTAACCGCCCGGGGTCTGCCAAGACGCCACCAGGTCGCGACGTTGAACAACCCCATGGCGACGATGATGCTGATGACCGGCAGCACATGCAGCTGGAATCCCAGCACTTCGATGCCGAAGATGATTGCGGCGAGAAAGCCGGTCCAGGTGATGCCGCGGACAATCGTCAAGCGAACCAGGTTGCGGTTCGGCGTCGAAAGCGGAAGCGGCTGCAGCATGGTCTCTCCGGAGTCGAGTCGGCGATCGATTGACGGGCGGCTGACTCGATATCGCTGCCCGCGTCTTCCTTATGGTAACGCATGCCGGGAAGCGGCGTGAGTGCGTTCAGGCCGTCGAGAGGGGGGAAGAGGGGCGCCCGTTTGTCGCAGGCAGGTCTGGCCGGCGAGGGATTGACAACTGGTCAGGATTCATCGACCCGCAACGGGCGAAACGGGCTTTACCGCTGTCAATGAGAGGACGTGGCATCCGTCCGGCGACAATGAACGTCGTAGACCACGCTGCCATCGGTCATGCGCAAGCTCTGTACCGCATCGTCGGGGTTGTTGTGGGGCGCCAGGCCGGCAACGATGCCCAGCGACGGGGCGTCCGAAGCAGCCCGGGAGGCATCCATCGTTACGGTATCGCCCTCGCGGAGCGGTTTGTCGTCGGCGTCATGCCCTAGAATTGGCTTCATTTCGGAGCCTCTGCGCTGGAAGTCTTTGGAATGTTTCGGCGTGAATGCCGGGGGAATGTCACAAGCAGGCTACCACGTCGCCATGCGCCCAACCCGTCGAGAAAAGACGACTTGATAGCGCTTTTTCTCATGCTGAAAGACGAGATCAAGCGCTTTTCGAGCCCAGGAAGGCTGGCATCGAGGCAGCTACAACTCTTGCGGCTCAACGCGTACAATCGCCGCCATCTAATCGCCGCTATCTTCGATTTCCCGCGAACTCACTATCGATCGATGCCGTGTGAGTCGCCTTCAGTCAGTGAAACCACTCATGTCAGATTCTCAGCTTGCGCAGGAAGCGGCCCTCCGCCGCACTTTTGCCATCATCAGCCACCCGGATGCGGGCAAGACCACGATCACCGAGAAAATGCTGCTGTTCGGAAATGCCATTCAGCTCGCCGGTTCGGTCAAGAGCAAGCGGGCCGAGCGTCACGCCACGTCCGACTGGATGAAGATGGAGCAGGAGCGTGGCATCTCGGTCACCACCTCGGTGATGCAGTTCCCCTACAACGGGCGCATCGTCAACCTGCTCGACACCCCTGGCCACGAGGATTTCTCCGAAGATACCTACCGTACCCTGACCGCCGTCGATTCCGCCTTGATGGTCATCGATGCCGCCAAGGGCGTCGAGGACCGTACCATCAAGTTGATGGAAGTCTGTCGGCTGCGCACCACGCCGATCCTGACCTTCATCAACAAGATGGATCGGGAGACACGCGATCCGATCGAGGTGATGGACGAGATCGAGACGGTCCTCGGCATGCAGTGTGCGCCAATGACCTGGCCGATCGGCATGGGGCGTCAGTTCAAGGGCGTCTACCATCTCTATGACGATGTGATCCATCTCTATACCCAGGGGCAGGGCAACCGGATTCCGGAAGACAAGCGCATCGAAGGGCTGGACAGCGAAGAGGTCGACCGGATACTCGGCGAGAGCGCGGCGGAAGAGCTGCGCATGGAGGTCGAGCTGGTACGGGGCGCTTCGCATGAGTTTGACCTGGAAGCCTATCGTCGGGGGGAGCTGTCTCCGGTCTATTTCGGCACCGCAATGGGCAATTTCGGGGTGCGTGAAATGCTCAACGGGTTCGTCGAGTTCGCACCGACGCCCCAGGCCCGGGAAACCGATGCCCGTGAAGTGGTGGCCGACGATGGGCGTTTCTCCGGCTTCGTTTTCAAGATCCAGGCCAACATGGATCCCAAGCATCGCGACCGTGTGGCGTTTCTGCGCATCTGCTCCGGCAAGTACGAACGCAACATGAAGATGCGCCACGTGCGCATTGGCAAGGATGTCAAGATCGCGGACGCGCTGACGTTCATGGCATCCGACCGGTCTCACGTGGAAGAGGCCTGGCCCGGCGATATCATCGGTCTGCACAATCACGGCACGATCCAGATCGGGGACACCTTCACCGCCGGCGAGGATATGCGCTTCCTCGGGATCCCGCATTTTGCCCCGGAACTGTTCCGCCGCGTCCGGCTCCGTGATCCGCTCAAGATGAAGGCGCTGCAGAAAGGGCTTCAGCAGCTCTCCGAAGAGGGCGCGACACAGGTCTTCCTGCCGCTCGACAACAACGATCTGATCGTCGGTGCGGTAGGTACGCTGCAGTTCGATGTGGTCGCGCACCGCCTCAAGGAGGAGTACAAGGTCGACTGCCTTTATGAGCCGGTCAACGTCAACACGGCCCGCTGGATCTACAGCAAGGATGCCAAGAAGCTCGACGAGTTCAAGCGGAAGGCCAGTACCAACCTGGCCCTGGATGGCGGGGATTACCTGACCTATCTGGCGCCGACCCGCGTCAACCTGCAGATGACCCAGGAGCGCTGGCCGGAAATCGAGTTCAGGGCCACCCGCGAGCACTGAGTGCCGGCATTGCCTGACAGGAGCGGCCTTATGAATCTTGCCGCTCCGTAATGCTTGCGCCATGCTGACGAAGGCCATTCGCGCATTGGGCAGGCGCCGATGGTTCGTACACGAGCACGAGCAATGGTTCGTTGTTGGGCAATCCGGTCGACCAGAAAAAGGAGAATGGCGATGGCTTCCAAATTCTTGAAAGAGTTTCGAGAGTTTGCCGTCAAGGGTAACGTCGTCGATATGGCGGTAGGCATTATCATCGGTGGCGCTTTCACGTTGATCGTGCAGAGCCTGGTGAAAAATGTCTTCAACCCGGTGCTCGGATTGCTCATCGGTGGTGTCGACTTCGCGAATTTCTTCGTCGTGCTCAAGGAAGGCGGCACCCCGGGGCCGTATGCAACATTGTCGGCCGCGCAGGAGGCTGGCGCCGTCACGCTGGATTATGGGCTGTTCCTGAATGCGGTTCTCAGTTTCGTCATCGTCGCCTTCGTCGTCTTTCTGCTGGTACGCACCATCAATCGCCTGAAGCGCGAGGAGGCTGTCGCTCCCCAGGCACGGACGGACAAGGCGTGCCCGTACTGCTTCATGACGATCCCCATCAAGGCGACCAAATGCGGTCACTGCACCGCTGAACTGCCTTTGCAGGAAGAGAACGTCGGGAGCTGATCATGCTTTTCGACTCCCATTGCCATCTGGATTTCGACCGTTTCGACACCGATCGCGAAGCCGTTTTCGAACGCGCTCACGCGGCCGGCGTCTCGCGCTTCCTGGTGCCGGGCACGACCCGTCAGCGTTGGCCTGCCGTGCTCGATCTAGGCGAGCGTGATGACGTCGTCGTTTCGCTTGGGTTGCACCCCTATTTCGTCGAGGCGCATGCGGACAGCGATCTGGAAGCGCTGGCGGAGGAAATCGGGCGTCACGAGCATCTGGTCGGTATCGGTGAATGCGGCATCGATGCCAGATTCGAGGATACGCTGGAGCAGCAGTGGTCGCTGTTCGAGGCGCAGCTTCAACTGGCCAAACGGCATCGGCTGCCCATCATCATTCACTGCGTCCATGCCGACGACCAGGTGGCCAAGCGGCTCAGGCAGCTCGATCTGCCGGCGCGGGGATTGATTCATGCTTTCGGGGGCAGCCCGCAGCAGGCCAGGAGATTTCTGGATCTCGGTTATAGTCTCGGGTTGGGAGGCGCGGTGACTTACGATCGGGCTAAACGACTGCATCGGGCGGTGCAGTCGATCCCCGACGACGGCTTCGTGCTGGAAAGCGACAGCCCGGACATGCCGCTATCCGGGCGCCAGGGGCAACGTAACGAACCTGCCCACCTGATGGAGACAGCCGAGTCGGTTGCCCGACTGCGAGGCCAGACACGGGAATCCGTGATCGCCAACGCGTGGGTCAACACGCACCGGCTGTTCGGTCTCGATGCTGACGGGTGAGCTTCGGTCCGTGTGTCAGTCGCCCACGATCCGCTCAGGGTCGAGACGCTCCAGCGGATAAGGCAGTTCACGCAGGGTCAGCTTGCGATCCCCCACGAACAGCGCCGATTCGCCATCCACACTGGTATTGATGACAGCGAGGATGTCGCAGCGTTCGGTGTCGTCACCGGCCGTGGCCTGGAAGATCTCTCCCACGCGCTTGTCTTCCGCGCTACGGATCTCGTCGCCGATGGCCGGTATCGAAGCGCCTTCCAGGGTAGCGATCTGCAAGCGCCGTTTGACCTGCCCGCGAAAATGCGCCCGCGCCACGACCTCCTGCCCGGTGTAACAGCCCTTGCGGAAACTGATTCCGCCCAACGCTTCCCAGTTGATCATCTGCGGCAGGAACGCATCGCTGTGTTCGGCGGTTAGCCAGGCGACGCCGGCACCGATGTCCGCGCGCCGCCACAGGGCCGTATCGGCGGGATCGGCATGGCGACGCAACGTATCCCAACGGGCAGCAGCCTGAGACGTGGGCAGGATCAATACGAAGCGTGATCGGCTGGCAGGGTGACGCAAGGCAAGAACGTCGTCCTGCTGTGCCATATGCCAGTCGAGGCGGGGCAGATCGGGAAGATCGGCCTCGGCCCATGACTCGGGCTCGCCGACCATGCCGATGATTGCCAGGTCCTCGCGATGGCGCAGCGTCATCTTGTAGAAAGGGGCGTATTTTCCCAGCTGCGTGGCCAGCGGTCCCGCCAGAGAGGCATCCAGCAGCAGCCAGTAGCGTTCGGCAGAGACCTTGAGTATCTCGGCATTGGCGATCATTCTGCCCTTGGGCGTGCAGAAGGCCGTCAACGGGGCAAAAGCGCCATCGGCGTGATCGGTGTTGGCACTGGTCTGACCTTGCAGAAAGCGAGCGGCATCGGGTCCTTCGCATTCCAGAATGCGGAAATGCGTCAGCGGTATCAGGCCATTGCCCTCGGCAAGCCGATGACCGCTTTCCGGGAAATGCCAGTCGTGATCGTTCAACTGGCGCCCGCCTGCGGCCGTGAGATGTGCCAGCCAATCGTCCATCCAAACTCTCCCGTAACAATGTTGGTGGCGTACCGGGATACCAGGTGCTTGGATATCGGTACAAGTCTGGCGTCAAGATGGCGTCGATTCCGCTGCATTGCAACGTCGGCCCCGAAAACGACGTGCTACGCTATGCTGCTGGCCTGAACGTTGTCTGAACCTTATCTGAATCTCGTTACCTGAATTGTAGAAAGGCCATCGTAAATAGAACGTAGTGGAGAAACCTGCATGTCCCGGATCAATCTGACCCTGAAAGGGGTGTCCACCCCCGAAGACCTCAACCGCGTTACCACGGCTCTGATGATGGTGGACGGTGTCGAGAGCGTCGATATCGGAAGAGAATGGGCGGAAGTCGAGGGACGCGTTTCCCGTGACGCGCTGATCAAGGCGGTGGCCTCGTTGAAGTCGGGCTATACGGCTCAGTGATTGAGTCGACGGCGCAGTGAGGCGTGGCTCGTGGATCGGTGAGGCTTGAATGACGATGCCCTTGAATGAAGATACTTTGGACCCTAATTAGTGACCATGAACAAACCTTTCAAGATCCAATCCAAGTATCGTCCGGCCGGGGACCAGCCGGCCGCCATCGAAGGGCTGGTTCGCGGCCTCGGCGCTGGCTTGTCGCACCAGACACTGCTCGGCGTCACCGGCTCCGGCAAGACCTTCACCATGGCCAACGTCGTCGAGACGCTGCAGCGCCCGACGATCGTGCTCGCGCCCAACAAGACGCTGGCGGCCCAGCTCTACGGCGAGTTCAAGAGCTTCTTCCCGGACAACGCGGTCGAGTATTTCGTCTCCTACTACGACTACTACCAGCCGGAAGCGTACGTGCCGTCTTCCGACACCTTCATCGAGAAGGATGCCTCGATCAACGACCACATCGAGCAGATGCGGCTGTCGGCGACCAAGGCGCTGCTGGAGCGTCGAGACGCGCTGATCGTGGTGTCGGTCTCCGCGATCTATGGTCTGGGCGATCCCGAGCAGTACATGAAGATGCGTCTGCACTTCAATCGCGGCGAGCAGATCGACCAGCGCAGCTTTCTGCGCCGGCTGGCCGAGCTGCAATACACGCGTAACGACGCCGATTTCCGGCGCGGGACGTATCGTGTGCGCGGCGATGTCATCGACGTCTTCCCGGCGGATGCCGAGGACGAGGGCGTGCGCATCGAGCTGTTCGACGACGAGATCGACTCGATCCGGCTGTTCGATCCGCTGACGGGAGAAGTGCGCGGGCAGGTGCCGCGCATGACGATCTACCCCAAGAGCCACTATGTGACGCCCCGCGACACGATTCTTGGCGCGATCGAGTCGATCAAGCAGGAGCTGGCGGACCGGCTCGAATATCTTCGAAAGCACGAACGTCTGGTCGAGGCGCAGCGTCTCGAGCAGCGTACGCTCTACGACATCGAGATGATGCTGGAGCTGGGTTACTGCAACGGCATCGAGAACTACTCGCGTTACCTATCGGGGCGAGCGCCGGGGCAGGCGCCGCCGACGTTCTTCGACTATCTGCCGGACGACGCGCTGCTGTTCATCGACGAGTCCCACGTCAGCGTGCCGCAGGTCGGCGGCATGTATCGGGGTGACCGTTCGCGCAAGGAAACCCTGGTCGAATATGGCTTCCGCCTGCCCTCGGCGCTGGACAACCGCCCCATGACCTTCGAGGAGTGGGAGGGCATCGTTCCGCAGACCGTGTTCGTCTCGGCGACGCCCGGGCCATACGAGGCGGAGCACGCCGGCCAGGTGGTCGAGCAGGTGGTACGCCCGACGGGGTTGGTCGACCCCGAAATCGAGGTGCGCCCGGCGAGCACGCAAGTCGACGATCTGCTCTCGGAGATCCGGCTGCGCGTCGATGTCGGAGAGCGCGTGCTGGTGACGACCTTGACCAAGCGCATGGCGGAAGACCTGACCGAGTATTTCGACGAGCACGACATTCGCGTCCGCTACCTCCATTCGGATATCGATACCGTCGAGCGGGTCGAGATCATCCGTGACCTTCGGCTGGGCAAGTTCGACGTGCTGGTCGGCATCAACCTGCTGCGCGAGGGGCTCGATATTCCGGAAGTCTCGTTGGTCGCGATTCTGGATGCCGACAAGGAAGGCTTCCTGCGCGCCGAACGTTCGTTGATCCAGACGATCGGCCGCGCCGCCCGTAACGCCCACGGCAAGGCGATTCTCTATGGTGATCGCATTACCGACTCGATGCGTCGAGCCATGGATGAAACCGAACGCCGCCGCAACAAGCAGATCGAGCATAACGAGCGGCATGGCATCACGCCGATGACCGTTACCAAATCCGTCGCCGATATCATGGAAGGGGCGCAGGCGCCGGGGCGCAAGGGCGGGCGCAAGCGAACCGAGCAGCTGGTGGCGGAAGCCCCGGGCGACTATACCCGCGAAGCTCTGAGCGCGATGAACGCGCCGCAGTTGACCAAGGAAATCGGCAAGCTCGAGGATCGTATGCACGAGGCTGCGCAGAACCTGGAGTTCGAGCAGGCCGCGAAGCTGCGTGATCAATTGCATACCTTGAAGGCGCGTCTGCTGGAGCTGGGATGAGTCGAAGCCCCGAACTTGAATCGATGGCGGGGCGCTTGCGTCAGACTCGGGTGACTGCGGTCGATTGCTGGGGCAAGGCGCTGCTGGTGACTTTTGCCGATGGCCACGTGCTCTATTCCCATAACCAGCTCTATGGCGTCTGGCGTCTCCATCGGAGCGACCGACCGCCCAGGACGAATCGCATCCTGCGTGCCCGCTTGTCGACCTCCCGACATACGGCGAGCCTCTACAGCGCTTCCGATATCTCGTTGTGGACCACGCAAACCCTGGAGCGGCAGCCGTTCCTGGCGCGACTAGGCCCGGATCTGCTGACGCATGACGTCTCGACAGGGGATATCGTCGCGAGACTGGGCGAGCGCCGTTTCGCGGGCCGTGGTCTGGGCAGCTTGTTGCTCGATCAAGGGTTCTACGCAGGCATCGGCAATTACCTGCGTTCGGAGATCCTGTTCTATGCCGGGCTCGGGCCCATGAAGCGACCCAGGGATCTGTCTGATACCCAGCGGGAAAAGCTCGCGAACAGCATCCTGACGACGATTCACCAAGCGTATCGCGAAGCGGGCGTGACCAATCGGTCAGGCTGGCGAAAGCGAATGCAGCGAGCCGGTAAACGTCGTGCCCAGTGGCGATTCGCCGTTTTCGATCGTGATGAAGAGCCTTGCCACGCCTGCGGTGCCACTATCCAGCGTGCGTCTGTCGCGTCTCGCCGATTCTATTATTGTCCTGTCTGCCAGCAGGGCTGAAGAAATCGCATCGGACCGTATTAGGGAATCGGAAGTGAAGGTTTATACCGTTATCTTTTATGCTAACACCTTGTAGCAAACTGCCAATTTCCCGTTACTCAGGTATAATTCGCGCGCTTGAAATCACCGACTCACGGGCGATGAACCCGTCGGGCAGTTACCGTGACCAGCCAGGAGTACCTTGATGACCACGATCCGTCAGGAGGATCTCATCCAAAGCGTGGCCGATGCGCTGCAGTACATCTCCTATTACCATCCCAAGGATTTCATCGATGCCATGCACGCGGCGTACCAGCGGGAAGAGAATCCCGCCGCGCGCGATGCCATCGCACAAATCCTGATCAACTCGAGGATGTGTGCCACCGGCCATCGTCCGATCTGCCAGGACACGGGCATCGTCACGGTATTCGTTCACGTCGGCATGAATGTTCGCTGGGAAGCGGACATGAGCCTCGACGACATGGTCAACGAAGGCGTTCGCCGCGCCTATACACTGCCGGATAACGTCCTTCGTGCATCAGTCCTGGCCGACCCCGATGGCAAGCGCCAGAACACCGGCGACAACACGCCGGCGATCATCCATCACAAGCTGGTGCCGGGCGATACGGTGGAAATTCATGTCGCTGCCAAGGGCGGCGGTAGTGAAGCGAAATCCAAGTTCGCCATGCTCAATCCGTCGGATAGCGTCGTCGACTGGGTCATGGAACAGCTGCCCAAGATGGGGGCGGGCTGGTGTCCGCCAGGCATGCTGGGTATCGGCATTGGCGGAACGGCGGAAAAGGCGATGGAGCTGGCGAAGGAAGCGCTGCTCGATCCCATCGACATTCAAGCGTTGCAGGCCCGTGGCGCCAGCAACCGGGCCGAGGAGCTGCGTCTCGAGCTGTTCGAGAAGGTCAACCAGAGCGGCATCGGTGCTCAGGGGCTGGGCGGTCTGACGACAGTCCTCGACATCAAGGTCAAGGACTATCCGACCCACGCCGCCAACAAGCCGGTCGCCATCATCCCCAACTGCGCGGCGACGCGTCACGTCCATTTCACTCTCGATGGCAGCGGTGCGGCCGAGCTGCCGGCGCCGAAGCTCGACGACTGGCCGGAAATCACCTGGGAGGTCGGCGAGGGCGTACGCCGCGTCAATCTCGACGAAGTCACCCCTGAAGCCGTGCGCGAATGGCAGCCTGGCGATACCGTACTGCTGTCGGGCAAGCTGCTGACCGGGCGCGACGCTGCCCACAAGCGGATGGTCGATATGCTGGCCAAGGGCGAGAGTCTGCCGGTCGATCTGAAGAACCGGTTCATCTATTACGTCGGGCCGGTCGACCCGGTGGGCGATGAAGTGGTTGGGCCGGCCGGGCCGACCACCGCCACCCGCATGGACAAGTTCACGCGGACGATGCTAGAAGAGACCGGCTTGCTCGGCATGGTCGGCAAGGCGGAGCGCGGACCGCTGGCGATCGAGGCCATTCGCGACAATCAGGCGGTATACCTGATGGCTGTCGGTGGCGCTGCGTATCTGGTGGCGCAGGCCATCAAGAAAGCGGAAGTCATCGCTTTCGATGACCTGGGTATGGAAGCGATCTACGAGTTCGAGGTCGAGGACATGCCGGTCACGGTAGCCGTGGATCATCTGGGTACGTCGGTTCACCAGACCGGGCCTGCCAAGTGGAAAGAGATCATCGCCGAGCGAGTTTGACGGTCAAGCACGGCATCATCCTGGTTGCGCGGAACCTGTCCGAAGCGTCTGTCGGAGAGAAAAGCGCTGAAAGAAGAGGGCCCTGTGGGGCTCTCTTCTTTTTTCGGTATGATAATGCTTGGCGATTTTGGCGAGAGCGACGACATGATGCGATGTGGTGAACGATGGCGGACATGACCTGGCTGATCGGTATGCTGCTGTTCGTTACCCATGTTGCGGGCATTGTCACGGCAATCGTGGCACTGATGTCGAGCCGTACCTCTCAAGGCGCTGTCGCCTGGATCGTCACGTTGCTCAGCTTCCCCTACATTGCCGTGCCCATTTTCTGGACTTTCGGTCGACCTCGGTTCTACGGCTATGTCTCCGCACGAGGCGAGCGCGATACCGTGCTTCGTCAGGTCCTGCAGCGCTATCGCCCGCAGACCGAGCCTTATATCTCACGCCCGGAGACCGCAAGCGGCCGCATTCGTGCGGTCGAGGGGCTGGCGCGGATGCCGATGACCCAGGGCAATCGGGCCGAGCTGCTGGTCGACGGCGACGAGACTTTCGAAAGCCTGTTCGATGGCATCGATCATGCCGAAACGTACATTCTGGTCCAGTTCTTCATCGTCCGAGCCGACGAGATCGGCATGGCCTTCAAGCGGAAGCTGATCCATCAGGCCGAGCGTGGCATCAACGTCTACTTTCTCTACGACGAGATCGGCAGCCGAGGGCTCTCCGGCGGCTATCTGCGGGATCTCGAGGAGGCGGGAGTCCGTGTCTCGGCCTTCAATTCGTCTCGCGGTTGGCGGCATCGTTTCCAGATCAATTTCCGCAATCATCGCAAGATCGTGGTGGTCGACGGGCGCGAAGGGTGGACCGGCGGACTCAACGTGGCCGACGAATATCTGGGGCGCGTCGAGCGATACGGCAAATGGCGCGACACGCACCTCAAGCTCCAGGGGCCGAGCGTGCTGGCACTTCAGGAAGCCTTCTGGGAAGACTGGTACTGGGCAACGGGCGATATTTTGGCACTGGGCTGGAAACCCCAGCCCGTATCGGGAACGTCCCAGCACGTTGCCGTCGTGCCTTCCGGGCCGGCCGATGGAAGAGAAACGGCAAGCCTGCTGGTGCAGCATGCCATTCACGGGGCCCGACACCGTCTTTGGGTGACCAGCCCCTATTTCGTTCCCGACCATGGCGTTCAGGATGCGCTGACGTTGGCCGCGCTGCGAGGAGTCGACGTGCGTGTGCTGATCCCCGAACGACCGGACCATCTGCTGGTGTTTCTCTCGGCCTTTGCCTTCCTGCCGGAAATGATTCGTAACGGTGTTAAAATATACCGTTATCAACCTGGCTTCCTACACCAAAAAGTCCTGCTCGTGGATGACCACACCTCAATGGTAGGGACGGTCAATCTCGACAATCGGTCCTTTAGGCTGAACTTCGAAATCACCGCCTATATACCCGACAAGTCCTTCGCCGCTACCGCATTCGACATGCTCGAGAAGGATTTCGCCAATAGCCGCCAAGTCAGCCAGCGTGAGCTTGCCGAGCGCCCGCTCTGGCGCAAGCTGCTCTCGCGGGCCACTTACTTACTGTCACCCGTACAATAATGACGCAGCCTTTACTGCCGGCCTGACGGCCGGTTAGCAGAATGGATGCCGGAGGCTTCATTGAATCTTGAAACCAAATGGCTCGAAGACTTCGTTGCCCTAGCCAATACGCGCAGTTTCTCGGGATCCGCACGTCAACGACATGTCACGCAACCGGCTTTCAGCCGTCGGATTCGCTCGCTGGAGCAGGCGATCGGGGCCACTCTGGTGGATCGCTCGACGACACCGGTCAGCCTGACACCGGAAGGCCAGCTCTTTCTGGTCACTGCGCGCAATATCGTCGAGCAGCTCAACGATAGCCTGGCCCATGTTCGCGGCCTGGCAATGGACAACGAGGCGCTGGATATCGTCGCCGCGCATTCGCTGGCCCTGGCATTCTATCCGCCCTGGATTTCGCGCTTGCAGAAGGGGGTCGGTGAACTGCCGACGCGCCTGGTGGCGATGAATGTGGGCGATGCCATCCACGTGCTGCGAGAGGGCAATTGCGATCTGATGCTGGCGTATCACGATCCCTATGCCACCATGCAGCTGGACGCGGAGATATTTCCCTCGTTCTCCATCGGCCAGGTCAAGATGCTTCCCGTGAGCGTGCCGGACGCCACCGGCGGGCCGAAATTCTCCTTCGATGGAGAAGGCGCGATACCGTTTCTCTCCTACACTCAGGGCGCTTTTCTTGGCCGCAGCGTACGCATGCTGCTCAAGAACGAGCCTGGGCGCATGCGATTGAAAACGGTCTATGAAACCGCGATGGCAGAAGGACTCAAGGGAATGGCGCTTCAGGGTGTCGGTCTCGCCTGGATACCCGATTTCTGCATTCGTGACGAACTGGCCAACGGCAAGCTGGTCCGTGCGGCGGGGGACAACTGGGATATCCCGCTGGAAATTCGCCTCTATCGTTGCTCGCTGGTACACAAGCCCGGCGTGGAAAAGCTGTGGCGACGCATGATGAAGCTGCCGAGCGACTTCTTGCGGGCCTGAGTCGAGCCAGGCCGAGAAAGCGACGGGCGTCGGAGCGGCATCACGGGCAGGGTAGGTCGCAATCTCGTCTAGACTATTGATATCGGCGAAACAGCCCTTTGGCAGAGATTCCCAGAGTTCGTCTGCACCTCGCGGGGTGACAGCCAACAACAAGGAACCAACGTGACAGCCCTCCATTCCAACACCATCTCCTTCTTCAAGTACTGGAGCGCAGTGGTTCGCGATTCCGTCAAGCTGTGGCTCGACCGCAACGCTTTCAGCTATGCCGGTTCGCTGGCGTTCTATACGCTCTTTTCCTTGGCACCGACGGTGATCATTGCAGTCAGTGTGGTCGGGTTGTGGTTGGGCGAAGATGCCGCCCGCGGGGAAATCGTGGCTCGGTTGCAGAATACCCTGGGGCCTTCGGCGGCCAACGCGATCGAAGATGCCGTGGCGCAATCCAGTATCGAGGCTTCGGGCATTCTGCCCACCATCATCGGTTTCGTGACGCTATTGATTGGCGCGACCACGGTTTTCGGTCAGATGCAGTTCTCGCTCAATACCATCTGGAGCGTCGCGCCCAACCCGGACCGGAACAGCGTTCTGCTGTTTGCCAAGAAGCGTCTGCTATCCATGGCAGTGGTACTGGCCATCGGCTTCGTGCTGATGGTGTCGCTGGTGCTTGGCGTGATCCTGCGAGTGACTTTCGATTACGCGGGTGACTGGGTGCCAGGCAGCGTTTTTCTGCTGGACATGGCCCAGTTTGCGCTATCCATCGTGGTCGTGACGCTGTTCTTCGCCACGATATTCAAGGTGTTGCCGGACGTCGTGCTTTCCTACCGCGACGTACTGCTGGGCGCTCTGGTGACGGCGGTGCTGTTCATCATCGGGCGCAATGCCATCGCCGCCTATCTGGCACATACCGCAACGGCATCGACCTATGGGGCGGCCGGCTCGGTCGTGCTGGTTCTTTTGTGGGTGTATTACTCGTCGCTGATTCTACTGTTTGGCGCCGCGTTTACCCGGACGCATGTCCTGGCCAAAGGCGGCCATGTCATACCTCGCAACACGGCAGTCGTGATACGCCATGAAGTGATTACCAAGGAGAATTCATCTCATGACCCATCGGACGATCAAAGCTCGGGTGAGCGGGCGAGTGCAAGGCGTTAGCTATCGTGAGCATGTACGTCGCCACGCGGAGCGCTGGGGCATCACCGGACATGCGATCAACCTCGAGGATGGCCGGGTCGAAGTGGTTGCCTGCGGTGAGGCTGTCGCCATTGCCGAGCTGATCGATCAATTGTGGGAAGGTTCACCAGCGGCCGACGTGACCGACGTCGCCGTGGAAGAAGCCACACTCGCGGCGCCGGCGAGCTTCACCACGGGCTGACGCCGAATGACAACGAACTCGCCCGACCGCTGCGAATAGCGATCGGGCGAGCGCGCCTCAGGGAGAGGGGTAGGTCGTGAGCGTTTCGACGATCCAGTCGATCACGCCCGGGCCGTTGGCGTTCAGGCAGACCTCAGCCGCCGTCCCCTGCGACCAGCGCGTATCCACGAACTCCCGCTGCTCCGGCGCCATCACCGTCTGGCCTTCGGCCAGCCCATCGGTAACCACGCTCAAATAGCCTCGCTCGACGCTGAAGAGATCGGGGCGGAGCAGCCAGACCAGCGCGCAACTGTCATGGGGGCAGCAGCCATCGATGCCCAGCGCCTGCTGGTAGAACCGACGATAGAAGGCGTAACTTTCATCCAGCACCTTCCCCAGCGCCCCTTGGGCTCCGACGATCCGCGCCATGCTCTGCGGGTCCAGCACGCAGCGATGCGTCGCGTCCAGCCCGACCAGCGTGAGCGGCCAGTCCGCCTGCAAAACCCTGGCGGCGGCGTGAGGATCATTGAAAATGTTGGCTTCCGCGACCGGCGTCACGTTGCCGCCTTCTCGAATCGAACCTCCCATCACCACCACTCGCTTGACCTTGTCGACCAGACTGGGGTCGAGCTGCAGCGCGGCGGCGAGATTCCCCAACGGCCCGACGGCTACCAGAACGACTTCGCCAGGGCGGGCATTGACCTGGTCGACGATGAACTGGGCGGCGCTCTGTTTCAGTGCCTGGGTCGTGATGTCGGGTAGCGCGATATTGCCCAGGCCATTGTCTCCATGGATGTGGCCCGGCGGCGGATTCTTGCGCTTGACCATCGGCCCCGCCGCGCCCTGGGCGACCGGGATCGATTGGCCGGCTAGCTCGGCGAGCAGCAGCGCATTGTGGGTCGCGACCTCGATCGTGACGTTGCCGAAAGTCGTCGTCAGCCCCAGCAGCTCGATCTCGGGGTGAGCCAGCGCGATGGCGATGGCTTGTGCGTCATCGACACCGGGATCGGTATCGAAAATGATGGGTATGGGCATGCTAGTTCCTGGGTTCGATCTCGTTGCAAGCCAGCCAAGGCGCTGGCCATGAAAGGTTGATGATCATCGACGACGGCCGTGGATCATCCGCTTCGTCGCTCGAGCGTGAGGGCAGGCAGCGTCGTCATGGCCTCTTCGACGGCGGCGACAACCGGAATGCTCGGCTCGGCGCCGGCCTGCTGGACGCATAGTGCCGATGCGGTCGTCGCCAGACGAAGGGCCTGCTCAATGCCGTCGCCCCGTTGTCTGGCCGCCATGAAATAGCCGATGAAGGTGTCGCCGGCAGCGGTCGTGTCGACGGCCTCCACGCGATGAGCGGTCAGCGTCACCCGCTCGTTGCGGTACTGATGGCAAACGCCCTCGCTACCCAGCGTCAGCACGATCTCGACGTCCGGCAGCCGTTTCGCCAATGCTGCCAGCAGGGTGTCGGCATCGGTGTTTTCGTCCTGCGCCACCAGCGCCGCCGCCTCGCCACGGTTGAGAAACAGGATCTGGCAGAGTTCCAGTGGCAGGTCGGTGACATCGGAGGAGAGCGGTGCGGGATTGAAGGCGATGGAAAGCCCCCGCTCCGCGGCGAGACGCAGCATCCGCTCGGCAGCGTTGCACTCGTTCTGCATCAGGATCCAGCCGCCGGATTCGGCGGCGTCGACAAGCGCGCCCAGACGACTCTCCTCGAAGCCGTGATTGGCGCCGGGGTAGAGGATGATCGCATTTTCGGCGTGGTCGTCGACCTGAATCAGCGCATGACCGCTGGCTCCGGCAACCAGTTCGACATCGCTCACCTCGACGCCTGCCTCGATGAGCGGGGCCAGCGCCCAGCGGTCGGCCTCGCCGAGGCGGCCCCAGTGGACGACGCGACCGCCGGCACGTGCCAGTGCCAACGACTGATTGGCGCCCTTGCCCCCCAGGACCTGATGCAGACTGGTGCTGGAAAGCGTCTCGCCGGGCCGAACCAGATGGGGAACCCGGTAGACGTGATCGATATTGATGGAGCCGAAGTTGTAGACCGCCGGTGTTTCGTGTGCCATTTCGTTGCTCCTCAAGCCAGCCAGTCGCGAAGATTGTCTGCCGTCAACTCGACGACGCGCTGACGCGCTTCCGGCGTGATCCAGGCATTGTGAGGGGTCACGATGAGATTGAGCGGCTCGGCGAGCGCGTCGAGCAGCGCATGCCCCTCGCGCGGCGGCTCGCTGGGCAGGCTGTCGACGGCCAGGCCGCCAAGACGTCGATCCCGCAGGGCGGCCAGGGCGGCAGCTTCATCGATGATACCGCCGCGAGCGCAGTTGATCAGCAGCGCATCGGGCTTCATGGCGGCCAGCGCGTCGCTGCCGATGAGGCCGCGCGTCTCGTCGGTCAGCGGGCAGTGCAGGCTGAGAACATCGGCGGTGTCGAGCAGCGAGGCAAGCGCCGGGCGGGAATCGTTGGCCTCGTTGCCGGGGCGGGCGCTGAACGTGACCCCCATGCCGAACGCTTCGCCCAGCCTGGCCACGGCGGTGCCGAGCACGCCGCTGCCGACGATGACGAGATGCTTGCCGGCGAGCTGCAGCGTACGCTGATCCAGCAGGCAGAAAATGTCGCTACGCTGCCAGGCGCCGGCCTTGACCTCGTTCTGATAAAGCGGGAGCCGTGCAGCCAGCGCCAGCATCAACATCAGAGTATGCTGCGCAACGCTCGCCGTGCCGTAGGCAGAGACATTGCGCACGACGATTCCCCGTCGCTCGGCGGCTGCCATGTCGATATTGTTGGTGCCGGTCGCAAGTACGCAGATCAGCTTCAGCTCCGGCAGCGCATCGATCAGTTCGGCATCGATGACGACCTTGTTGGTCAGGGCGATCGTGGCACCGGTCAGGCGCTCCCGCGTCTGCTCGGGCGAGGTGAGCTGATGAACGTCGAGATTCTCGACGAGGGCGCGAATCGGGGTGAGATCGACATCGTCACCCAGTGAGGCGGCATCCAGGAGAACGGCTTTCATGCTTCCTTTTCCTTGTCTCTTTCCTGTCTCGAATCGTATGGCATGGCCATCGCTGGCGTGCGAACGACGACATTGGCGTTATCAGCCGGTAATATTGCCCGCGACCGGCTGCTGCGCGCTATACTATGCGGCTTTCGAACGCGGCTTGGAAAGCGCGACGCCAGGTGCCGCCTCGGTCGCCTTCGAGATCGACCGAAAAACGTGCTTGAAAAGGCGGAAGCAGCCCTGATCTTCAAGAGCGATTTGAAACGCAGTGCCTCCACCGGTCGTGGTGGAGGGCAACGCGCAGAGGCCCCGGTGACGGGGCGCGTCGATAGCAGGACGGTGCCGAAGCATGAAGCGGCGCTATCCCGTATAGAGTGATGAAACCATGCCCATCTACGAATATGAGTGCAAGGCCTGCGGCCATCGCCTGGAAAAACTCCAGAAGCTCAGCGCGGCGCCGCTGACCGACTGTCCGGCCTGCGAGCGGTCGGAACTGTCCCGCCTGGTGTCGGCAGCCGGATTCCGGCTGGCTGGGGGCGGCTGGTACGAAACCGATTTCAAATCGGGCAGCAAGAAGAATCTCGTGGGCGATAGCGCCAGCCCCGCACCGGCAGGCGATAGCGGCAGCAAGTCGAGCGGCGACAGCAAAGCCTCAGCCTGAGTTACAGTCTTTACCAATCTAGGATCCAGCATGCGCAGTCATTATTGCGGCCAATTGAACGAATCATTGATCGATCACGAAGTCACGCTATGCGGGTGGGTGCATCGCCGCCGCGACCATGGCGGTGTCATTTTCCTCGATATGCGCGATCGAGACGGTGTCGCTCAGGTGGTGGTGGATCCCGATACCGCAGAAGCGTTCGCCAATGCCGACCGCGCGCGTAGCGAATACGTGCTGCGTATCGTCGGCCGTATCCGGCTGCGCCCGGAAGGCACCCAGAACCCCAACATGCCCACCGGCATGATCGAAGTGCTGGCCAAGCAGGTCGATGTCCTGAACACCGCCGCCACGCCGCCTTTCCAGCTCGACGAGCATGGCAAGGTGGGCGAGGAAGTCCGGCTCAAGTATCGCTACATCGATCTGCGCCGTCCGGAGATGATCGAGAAGCTGCGCCTGCGTTCGCGGATCACCCACAGCGTGCGGGCCTATCTCGAGGAGCAGGGCTTTCTCGATATCGAGACGCCGATCCTCACCCGCGCCACGCCGGAAGGCGCGCGCGACTACCTGGTGCCGAGCCGGACTCACAACGGTCACTTCTTCGCACTACCGCAGTCTCCGCAGCTGTTCAAGCAGCTGCTGATGGTGTCCGGTTTCGACCGCTACTATCAGATCGCCAAGTGCTTCCGCGACGAAGACCTGCGTGCGGATCGTCAGCCCGAGTTCACCCAGATCGATATCGAAGCATCGTTCATCGACGAGCAGGAGATCATGGGCACCACCGAGCAGATGGTGCGCCAGCTGTTCCAGGAAGTGCTGGACGTCGCGTTGCCGACGTTCCCGCGCATGCCCTACAGCGAAGCGATGCAGCGCTATGGCTCCGACAAGCCGGATCTGCGCATTCCGCTGGAACTGGTGGATGTCGACGACCTGATGCAGTCGGTGGACTTCAAGGTCTTCTCCGGCCCGGCGAAAGCGGAAGATGGCCGCGTGGCCGCGCTCAAGGTCAGCGGCGGCGCCAAGCTGTCGCGCAAGGAGATCGACGACTACACCAAGTTCGTCGGTATCTACGGGGCCAAGGGGCTGGCCTGGATCAAGGTCAACGAGCGCGCCAAGGGGCTCGAGGGTCTGCAGTCGCCGATCGTCAAGTTCATGGAAGGCATCGTCGAACAGCTGCTGGATCGTGTCGGGGCGGAAGATGGCGACATCATCTTCTTCGGCGCGGACAAGGCGCGCATCGTCAACGAGGCAATCGGCGCGCTGCGCGTCAAGCTGGGCGAAGATCTCGATCTCTACACCTCCAAGTGGGCGCCGCTGTGGGTCGTCGATTTTCCGATGTTCGAAGCGGACGATAACGGCCGTCTTTCGGCGCTGCATCATCCGTTCACTGCGCCATCGTGCTCGCCGGAAGAACTGCAGGCCTCGCCGGCCACGGCGCTATCGCGCGCCTACGATATGGTGCTGAACGGCACCGAGCTGGGGGGCGGGTCGATTCGTATCCACGACCAGGCCATGCAGCGTGCGGTCTTCGAAGTGCTCGGCATCGGCAAGGAAGAAGCCGAGGAGAAGTTCGGCTTCTTGCTCGACGCGCTGCAGTTTGGTGCGCCGCCTCACGGTGGCCTGGCCTTCGGTCTCGACCGTCTGGTGATGCTGATGACCGGCTCGCGCACCATCCGCGATGTCATCGCCTTCCCCAAGACGCAGAGCGCCGCCGACCTGATGACCGACGCCCCCAGTGAAGTCAGCAGCCAGCAGCTCCGCGAACTGCATATTCGCCTGCGCCAGAAGGCGAAGCCGGACAGCACCGGCGAATAACCAGTCTGGTGGATACAGATGTCGGCGCCCCCAGGGGCGCCGGCGTCGTTTCGAGGGGCATTGCCGGGTGCGCGTTCTATCCTGACATGCCCGACAATGTATTCATCAGTGCCGATCGGAGCGGTTCATCGGTAACGGCAGAAGACGTTCACCGATATCGATTGGAGAGAAGCATGGCGATGACGATTTCCGGCCGAAGGGTCGAGGAGTTCAGTACTTGATTCTGCTGGGTATCGACCCCGGTTCACGGGTAACCGGCTATGGCGTCATCAATGTTGCCGCCAGGCCACGCTATGTCGCCAGCGGCTGCATTCGCATCGAGGGCGAGGATCTCGCCCAGAAGCTGGCGCGGGTCTATGCCGGCGTCAGCGAGTTGATCGGCCTCTACCGGCCGGCGGAGTTCGCTATCGAGCGTGTGTTCATGGCCAAGAACGCGGACTCCGCACTCAAGCTGGGCCAGGCCCGCGGCAGTGCCATCGTCTGCGCCGCCAATCATGGCCTCCCGGTGCATGAATATGCCGCGCGTCAGGTCAAGCAGGCCGTCACGGGCAATGGCGGCGCCGAGAAAGCCCAGGTCCAGCATATGGTGATGGCGCTGTTGTCTCTCGACGCGCTCCCGCCGGCCGATGCAGCCGACGCGCTGGCCATCGCGTTGACCCACGGCTATGCCCGCCAGGGATTGCTGGCAGTGTCTCCCCAGCGTCGAGGAAAGACGTCGCGAGGCGGGCGGTGGCGGGACTTCAGGCCCGGTGATTAGGGGGCATGGAGGTAGCTGGAGAGTTGAATCGGGGTAGCTAGTCAGTTGAATCGGTGATGCGTATAGTGGACGCCGTCATAGTAAGGATACGGATGGCATGATTGGACGTTTGCACGGCACGCTGCTGGAGAAACATCCCCCCTGGATCGTCATCGATGTACACGGTGTCGGTTATGAGCTTGAAACCTCGATGACCACACTGGTCTCGATGCCCGGCGTGGGGGAAGAGGTGCGACTCTACACGCATCTCAGCGTGCGGGAAGACGCCCACCTGCTCTATGGTTTCGCCCGCGACGAAGAGCGACAGCTGTTCCGGGCGCTGATCAAGGTCAATGGAGTCGGTCCCAAGCTGGCACTGGCCATCCTGTCGGGGATGGATACCGACGCCTTCATCCACTGCGTGATGGAAGGCGACAGCAAGGCATTGACCAAGTTGCCCGGCGTCGGCAAGAAGACGGCTGACCGGCTGATCGTCGAAATGCGCGATCGTTTCCCGCACTGGCAGGAAGGTCAGGCGTCGCTGCTCGATGGCAGTACAGCGGCAAAGCCTTCGTCCGATCCGTTAGCGGATGCCGAAGCTGCACTGGTCACGCTGGGCTACAAACCCACGGAAGCGTCCCGCATGCTTTCCGGCCTGGACAAGACCCTCCCGACCGAAGCGCTGATCAAAACGGCGCTGTCACGCCAGCTGGCTGGATAACGCACCCATGATTGAACCCGACCGTCTGATCGCGGCACCACCGCAGCAGGGCGAGCAGCAGGTTGACCATGCGATTCGGCCGCGCCGACTCGACGACTACATCGGTCAACCGCGAGTGCGTGAGCAGCTCGATATCTTCATCTCCGCCGCGCGCCAGCGGGGCGACAGTCTCGATCACACCCTGGTTTTCGGACCGCCCGGGCTGGGCAAGACCACGCTCGCCAATATCATCGCCGCCGAAATGGATGTCGACATCAAGTCGACCTCCGGCCCGGTACTGGAGCGTGCCGGCGATCTGGCCGCCATGCTGACCAACCTGCAGCCGGGCGATGTACTTTTCATCGACGAGATCCACCGCCTCTCCGCGGCGGTGGAGGAAGTGCTCTATCCGGCGATGGAGGATTTCCAGCTCGACATCATGATCGGCGACGGCCCGGCCGCGAGATCGATCAAGCTCGATCTGCCGCGCTTCACGCTGGTCGGGGCGACAACTCGCGCCGGGCTGCTGACCTCGCCGCTGCGCGATCGATTCGGCATCGTCCAGCGGCTCGAATTCTACGCTATCGACGAGTTGACCGAGATCGTCACGCGTTCGTCACGACTGCTGGGCGTGCCAGCGGATGTCGCCGGGGCCCGGGAGATTGCACGCCGCGCGCGCGGCACGCCGCGGATCGCCAACCGTCTGCTGCGGCGGGTGCGCGATTTCGCGGAGGTCAAGGGTGACGGCAAGGTCAGTGCTTCCGTCGCAGACCAGGCGCTGAACATGCTCAACGTCGATAGTCACGGGCTCGATCACATGGATCGCCGGCTGCTGCTGGCGATGATCGAGAAATTCGATGGCGGGCCGGTCGGTGTCGACAGTCTTGCGGCGGCCATCAGTGAAGAGCGCGACACGATCGAAGACGTCATCGAACCCTATCTGATCCAGCAAGGGTTCATGATGCGTACCGCCCGCGGCAGGATCGTGACTCGTTCCGCCTATACCCACTTTGGCATCGTCCCGCACGAGCATGCGCTGGGCGAGCCGGTATCACGAGTCGGGATATCGAGCGATGAGGGCGCCGGCAATGCGTGAATTCACTCTGCCGGTGAAAGTCTACATCGAGGATACCGACGCCGGCGGTATCGTGTACTACGTCAACTACTTGAAATTCATGGAACGTGCACGTAGTGAATGGCTCAATGCGCTAGGCTTCGGTCAGCGAGGACTGATCGAGCAGGGCGTGCAACTGGTCGTCCATTCGCTGAACTGTCGCTATGCACGTCCGGCCAGACTCGACGATCGACTGGAGGTAACAGCCAGCGTCGGTCGTGTTGCGGCCTGTTCGCTGCAATTCGAACAGGCCGTTCGGTACGACGGGGATACATTATGCGAAGCGACGGTCGATATTGCCTGTGTCGACGCGCAACGCCTGAAACCGATACGTTGGCCCAGCGAACTACGCTCGGTCCTGACGTCCGACATTCCAAGCCAGTGATTCGAGGATTTTCGTGAACGACTCCATGTCCATCCCCCATCTGATCATGAATGCCAGTCTGGTGGTCCAGCTGGTCATGCTCCTGCTGTTGGCGGCTTCCATCGCTTCCTGGGTCGTGATCTTCCAGCGCAGTTTCGCGCTGCGAAGAGCCAGAAAGGCGCAGAAGGCGTTCGACGAGCGATTCTGGTCAGGTGTCGATCTCAACGAACTCTACCGTGATGTCCCGGAGAACTACGAAGCGCAGGGCTCGGAGCATGTGTTCCGTGCCGGTTTTCGCGAGTTCAATCGCCTGATGCCCAAGACGCGCAGCAGCGAAGCCGTGCTCGACGGCGTCCAGCGCTCGCAGCGTGTGGCACTGTCACGCGAGGAAGATAGCCTCAACGCCAATCTGACACTGCTGGCGACCGTGGCATCGGCCAGCCCATACATCGGTCTGTTCGGCACGGTCTGGGGCATCATGGGTTCCTTCCAAAGCCTCTCCATGGCACAGCAGGCGACGCTCTCCACCGTCGCGCCCTGGATTGCCGAAGCGCTGGTCGCGACGGCCATGGGCCTCTTTGCAGCGATTCCGGCGGTGATCTTCTATAACCGTCTGTCGTCGATCGCCAGCCGCCTGCTTGGTGAATACGAAGATTTCGCCGAGGAGTTCCATTCGATCCTGCACCGTAACCTGCAAGGTCGCGGCGGCAATCAGGCGGCCTGAGGCGGAGGTTCGACATGGGTGGACCCTATAGCCGCCATCATCGGCGCAAGCCGATGGGCGAGATCAACGTCGTCCCGTTCATCGACGTCATGCTGGTACTGCTGGTGATCTTCATGATCACCGCGCCAATGCTGACCCAGGGGGTGCAGGTCGATCTGCCCCAGGTCACGTCGGAGCCGATCGACACCGAGGAGCAGGAACCGATCATCGTCTCCGTGGATAGCCAGGGCGAGTACTACATTTCGCTGGGCGAGCAGGACAAGCCGGTCACGTTGCAGACCGTCGGCGATCAGGTGGTGGCGATTCTCGAACGCAAGCCCAATACACCGGTCATGGTCAGAGGCGACAAGAATGCCTCGTATGGCCAGGTCGTGACGCTGATGAGTACGCTGCAGATGGCAGGTGTGGCGAATGTCGGATTGATTTCCGAGCCGCCGCAAGGCGAGTCGTCTTCGACTGGCAAAGGGTAAGGAGTCAGCATGGCGAAGCGAAACCGCCGTGTCGGTTACGGCTTGCCCGTCGTCCTGGCGATCGCCGTTCACGTGGTGGCGCTACTGATGACGATGCTGCGTCTGCCGGACAGCGAACCCACGCCAAGCTCTTCGTCTGTGGTGCAGGCGACACTGGTCAGTGACGTGACGGCGACGGATCAGGCCCAGTACGCTCAGGAAGCGCGCGCGCGTACTGCACAGCGTCAGGCCGAAGAGGCCGCCCAGGCGGCGGCAGAACAGGAGGCGCAGGAAGCGGCCCGGCAGGCAGCCGAGCAGCAGGCGCAGGAAGAAGCTCAGGCCGAGGAAGCCGAACGACAGGCGGCAGCGGCACAGGCCGAAGCCGCGGCCCAGCGTCGTCAGCAGGCAGCAGAGCAGGCAGCGGCCGAACGCGCTGAGGCGGAAAAGCAGCAACAGGCGGCCGAGGCGAAACGTCAGGCGGAAGCCAAGGCGAGAGCGGAGGCGGAGAAGCAGCGCCAGGCCGAGGAAAAGGCGAAGGCTGAAGCCAAGGCAAAAGCCGAGGCAGAGAAGAAACGCCAGGCCGAGGAAAAGGCGAAGGCCGAAGCCGAGGCAAAAGCCGAGGCGGAGAAGAAACGCCAGGCCGAGGAAAAGGCGAAGGCCGAAGCCAAGGCGAAAGCCGAGGCGGAGAAGAAGCGTCAGGCCGAGGAAAAGGCGAAAGCCGACGCCAAGGCCAAAGCCGAGGCGGAGAAGAAACGCCAGGCCGAGGAAAAGGCGAAGGCCGAAGCCAAGGTAAAAGCCGAGGCGGAAAGGAAAAAGGCTGCGGAAGCCGCCGCGAAGAAGGCTGCCGCCGAAGCGCTGAACAACTCGATTGCCAACGAGCAGGAGCGAATCGCCAATGCCCAGCAAGCTGCCCAGGCTTCGAACAGCTTCATCAACCTGGTCAAGCGCGCCGTCGAGGACCGATGGCACTTGCCGGCCAATGCGGACAGTGGCTTGGTAGCTCAGGTACGCGTGAGACTGGGGCCTTCGGGTGAGTTGCTGGCAGCCAGTATCACTCGCAGCAGCGGCAATCCCAGCTTCGATCGCTCGGCGACGCAAGCCGTGGAAGCCGCGGCGCCATTCCGTGAGCTACAGCAGCTCGATGCGGGGTTGCAACGGCGGTTCCGTGACTTCAATCTCAAATTCACCCCCGGGGATATACAGTGATGAAACGATGGATGTCTCAAGGATGGAAAGCCCTGGCCAGCGGTTGGCTGCTAGCGTTGACGGCATTGATTTGTCTGACGACTACGGCCCAGGCACAGAATCTGACCATCGAAATCACTCGCGGTAGCGATCAGGCAACGCCAATCGCTGTCGTGCCGTTCGAATTCAGTGGTCAAGGCGGGCTGCCGCAGGACGTGGCGCAAATCGTCAGCGACGATCTGGAGCATAGCGGCCAATTCTCGCCGTTGAGCCGCAGTTCTCTCGTTTCACTGCCCAGTAGCAGTCAAGACGTGTTCTACGACGACTGGAAGCGTGTCGACGCTCGCTATCTCGTGGTTGGCAAGATCGAGCCGCAGGGCGATCAATATCGCATCCAGTACGAGCTCATGGACGTTCTCGGCGGCAAGCGAATGCTGGGCGAAACGCTGACCTCGTCCGGCGGCAATCTGCGTGCCAGCGCGCATTACATCAGCGATCAGATCTTCGAAGCGATTACCGGTATTCGCGGCGCCTTCTCGACCCGGATTACCTACGTTTCGGCCAGCGGTGCAGGCGAAAACGCTCGCTATGCCCTGTATGTGGCCGATGCCGATGGCTACAACGCGCAGCAGATCCTCTCTTCCGATGATCCGATACTCTCGCCGGCCTGGTCACCGGACGGCCAGAAGATCGCTTACGTCTCTTTCGAATCCGGCAACTCGGCTATCTATGTCCAGAACGCTTCCACCGGCGAGCGCGTGCGGCTGACCTCGTTCCCCGGCATCAATGGCGCGCCGGCCTGGTCGCCGGACGGTCGCAAGCTGGCGATGTCGCTCTCCAAGGACGGCCAGCCCGAGATTTACGTGATGAACCTGGCAACGCGTCAGTTGACCCGGCTGACCAACAACTCCGCCATCGAGACGGAGCCGGACTGGACGCCGGACGGCCGATCCCTGATCTTTACTTCCGATCGTAGCGGTGCACCGCAGCTATATCGCATGTCGGCCAATGGCGGACAGGCGGAGCGGGTGACGTTCACCGGCAACTACAATTCCGACGGGCGCTTTTCACCCGACGGTAAAACTCTCTTCATGGTCACTCGTGACGACAGCGGTTATCACGTGGCGAAGCAGGACATGGACACCAATCGTGTCACGGTCTTGACTGATTCACAGTGGGACGAATCGCCCAGTGTCGCACCGAATGGCACCATGATAATCTTCGCTACCCAGCAAGGGGCGCAAGGTGTGTTGGGGGCAGTTTCTTCGGATGGACGCGCGTCCTTCCGGCTGCCTTCGACGCAGGGTGACGTACGCGAACCCGCGTGGTCGCCGTTTTTGAACTAAACGACTACAGTCATTGTGTCATTCGACATCCGAGCAAGGAGATGACAATGCAAATCAAGACCTACGCCAAGACGTTGGCAGTCGCGCTTTCACTCGCCGTAGTGGCTGGCTGTTCCAGCAGTGGCGGTACCCAGGAAGGGGACATGGATGGCACCTCTGGCAGCATGTCTGGCCAGGGTATGACCACCGGCCAAGGCACCTCGGGTTCCCAGATGGGCGCCGGTGAGCAGATGCCTAGCGTCGACACCATCTATTTCGCATTCGATAGCGAAGAAATTCGCCCTGAATTCGAATCCGTACTGCGCGGTCACGCTCAGTACATGATGGCCAACCCGAACACCAACGTGACTCTGCAGGGCTATGCCGACGAGCGTGGTACTCGCGAATACAACCTGGGTCTCGGCGAGCGCCGTGCACAGGCTGTCGAGCGTTACCTGACCGTTCAGGGCGTATCTCCGTCCCAGATCCAGATCGTCAGCTACGGTGAAGAGCGTCCGGCAGTTCAGGGCCACACCGAAGAAGCTTACGCCAAGAACCGTCGCGTCGTGTTCTCGTACTAAGTACCGGCGGAGAGAAGCATGAAACACGGTCTGAAAAGACTGTGCGGCGCGGGAGCCCTGGTGCTCCCGCTGTCCGTATGGGCTCAGCAACCAGTCGTCGATGATCTTACCGGTCAATCGAATGGCTTCTACAGTCAGACGGAAGCTCGCCAGAGCAGCGGGGGGACGCTGACGATTCTCAATCAGTTGCAGGACAATCAGCAGCAGATCCAGCAGCTTCGCGGTCAGGTCGAAGAACTGCGTTATCAGTTGGAACAGCTCAAGCGCCAGACCCAGCAACAGTACCTGGACCTCGATGATCGTATTTCCGGCGGGGGAATGGGGGCAGGCGTTAACGATACCGGCAGTGGTTCGAACGGCGCCGGTCTCGACGGCGGCAACGTCGACAGCGCTAGCGCAAACGATGTCGCGGGCAGTCCGGCGTCGGCAGATGATGGCGCGGCTGGTGCCGCAGCGGAGGATCGTTCATCCAGCCAGCCGAGCGCGAGCAGCGGTGGCGGAGACGGGCGCGAAGCCTACCAGTCAGCGTTTCAGCTGGTGCAGTCACGCCAGTTCGATTCGGCCATCGAGGCGTTCCAAGGCTTCATCAGAGATTATCCGCAGTCCAGCCTGCTGCCGAATGCGCATTACTGGCTGGGTGAGCTTTATTCAGCACAATCCCAGCTCGATCAGGCCGCCGATGCGTTCGGCACCGTCATCAGCGACTATCCGCAGAGCAACAAGATGCCGGATGCGCTATACAAGTTAGGCTTGCTGAAAGCGCGGCAGGGCGACACCGATGGCAGCCGTCAACTGCTCGAGCGCGTTCGCGGTGACTATCCTGACAGCAACGCTGCACAGATGGCGGGCGATTTTCTCAACCAGATGGGCGGCTGATCGAACCAGGCCACCTCGTTTCCGGTTCCGTGACTCAGGATATCCTTATGACGTGCCATATCGATTACCAGGCGCCTGACGGACTGCTCGAGGGGAAGATCGTGCTGATCTCCGGTGCCAGTGCCGGCATCGGTCGGGCCGCGGCCATGAGCTACGCGCGTCATGGGGCTACGGTCATTCTGCTGGGCCGCAGCGTCAGTCGTCTCGAAGGAGTTTACGACGCCATCGAGGCGATGGGCGCACCACAACCGGCCATATTTCCGCTCAACCTGGAAAGTGCGACCTCGCAGGATTATCGGGCGGTCGCGGCGAAGCTGGAAAAGGAGTTCGGCCGTCTCGATGGCCTGCTCCACAATGCGAGCATTCTCGGGGAGAGGGTAGCGGTCGAGGCCTACGACCCGGAACTCTGGGCGAAGGTGATGCAGGTCAACTTCACCGCCACGCTGGGCTTGACGCAAGTTCTGCTGCCGCTGCTGGAACGCTCCGCCAGCGCGTCCGTCATTTTCACGTCTTCCAGCGTGGGGCGGCGCGGACGCGCCAACTGGGGCGCCTATTCAACCTCGAAATTCGCCACCGAAGGATTGATGCAGATCCTCGCCGACGAGCATCAGGGCTCGGCCATCCGCTTCAACTCGCTCAATCCCGGCGCGACACGCACGGTCATGCGCCAATCGGCCTATCCGGATGAGGACCCTCGGGTGCTGCGCACGCCGGAAGAGATCATGCCGACCTACCTTTGGCTGATGGGGCCGGACAGCGAGTCAGTCAACGGTCAGGCTTTCGACGCCCAACCGCCGAAGACGTGAGGCGGGCAACGGGGTTCGCCGCTTTGCCTGGCTTCGCTCAGTCTTCCGCGAGTGACGCCAGGAGAGTCTCAGCAAGCGACCCCGAGGTGTCGAACCAACGCACCGCCGGCCAGTCATCGATATCTTCGTCGTCCGGAATATAGCCATAACGGACCGCCACCGCGGTCATGCCTGCGCGGTCGGCCGCTTCCATATCGCGCCGGTGATCTCCGACATACCAGCACTTTCCGGCATCGACGCCGAGCTGCCTGGCAGCGAACAGCAGGGGTTCGGGATCGGGTTTTCTGACCGGCAGGTCGTCGGCACACACGAGCACGCCCGGCTGCAGTCCGAGTGCCTCCACCAGCGGCTCGGCGTACAGCCTGGGCTTGTTGGTCACGATGCCCCAGCCGCGCTTCCCGGCTTCCCAGCGCTCGATGGCGGCTTCCAGCCCCGGGTAGACGCGGCTATTGTCGGCAACGACTTCCGCGTAACGCTCGAGCAGATATTGGCGGGCCACGGCATGCTCCGGGTGATCACTGGCGAGTTCGAGGGCAAGTGTCACCAGCGCGCTACCGCCGTTGGAAACCTGGGCGCGAATCACCTCGTAGGGCAACCGCGCCAGGCCATGATGTTCACGGAGGCGATTGGTGGCTTCGGCCAGGTCGGGTGCCGTATCGATCAAGGTGCCGTCGAGATCGAACAGCAGGGCTTGGGGCAAGACGCTCGATCTCATTTCTCGTTGCCGGTCCGCTCTTCTCCGGTCCACTCCGGGCGCACATGCACCATGTAGTTGACCGAGACATCATTGGCGGTCAGACGGTATCGCCGTGACACGGGATTGTAGGTCAGGCCGGTCTGATTCTTGAGCCGCAAACCATGTTGACGGCACCAGCTCGACAGCTCCGATGGACGGATGAACTTGCGATATTCATGCGTGCCGCGCGGCAGCAGGCCCAGCACGTATTCGGCGCCGAGGATCGCAAAGGCGTATGCCTTCGGGTTGCGGTTGATCGTCGAGAAGAACAGATGGCCACCGGGCTTGACCAGCCTGGCGCAGGCTTCGATGACCGAGCCTGGATCGGGCACGTGTTCGAGCATCTCGAGGCAGGTCACGACATCGAATTCCCCGGCATGCTCAGCCGCCATCGCCTCCACGCTGATATGACGGTAGTCGACTTCCACGCCGCTCTCCATCTGATGCAGTTTGGCGACCGACAGCGGCGCTTCCCCCAGGTCGATCCCGGTGACCCGAGCGCCACGCATGGCCATGGCTTCGCTGAGAATGCCGCCACCGCAGCCCACGTCGAGAACACGCTTTTCGGCCAGCGAAACGTGCGATTCGATGAAGCCAAGACGCAGCGGGTTGATATCGTGCAGAGGTTTGAATTCGCCCTCACGGTCCCACCAGCGACTGGCCAGCGCATCGAACTTGGCGATCTCGGCATGGTCCACGTTGCCATGGAGTGCGACGTTGTCGTGAAGCGCGGCGTTATCAGATGATGGTGTCATGAATAGGTTTTCCTTCCCTGGGATGTCGGCGCACCGTCGGATGGGTCGATCGACTGCTTCCGCGACTCGAAGCCGGTGTAGCGGTGCTTGGCTTTGCGATATTCTACTATGGACGGTAGCTTGGCTGGATGCCAAGTTAGCAAAAACAGCTGGTAAAAAAGCGGCACGATTTTGTCACCATTCTGCGACTGTGCTTTCGGCTTCTTGCCCGCTAAGCTAGCAGAAGGATCCGATATCGGGACGCCAACAAACCGCTGCTTCATACCCAGGAAGGGAAGGACCTCAAAAATGATTCGCAAGGCCGTACTGCCCGTCGCCGGATTCGGCACACGTTGTCTGCCCGCCTCCAAGGCGATTCCCAAGGAGATGATCACGATCGTCGACAAACCGGTGATCCAGTATGTCGTCTCCGAGGCGGTAAAGGCAGGCATCAAGGAAATCGTGCTGGTGACGCACTCTTCGAAGAGTGCCATCGAAAACCATTTCGACAAGCATTTCGAGCTCGAGACACAGCTGGAAGCCAAGGGCAAGGACGAACTCCTCGAAGAACTTCGCAACATCATTCCGGACGACGTCAATATCATCAGCGTGCGCCAACCCGAGGCGCTCGGTCTGGGTCATGCCATCCTCTGTGCACGCCCGGTCATTGGCAACGACCCGTTCGCGGTGCTGTTGCCGGATGTCGTCATCGACGATGACGGCATGGACAGCAACGATCTCACCGGCATGATCAAAGCCTACGATGAGACCGGCAAGGCCCAGATCATGGTCGAGACCGTACCGAAAGAATTGACCTACAAGTACGGTATCGTGGCGCTGGAAGGCGATGAGCCGGCTGCCGGCGAGAGCGCACCGTTGACGGGCATGGTCGAGAAGCCCAAGGTTGAAGAGGCACCGTCGACGCTGGCCGTGATCGGTCGTTATCTGCTGCCGGGCGAGATCTTCCCGATTCTGGCCGAAACGCCGCCCGGTGCGGGGAATGAAATCCAGTTGACCGATGCCATCGAGACGCTGCGCAAGAACAGCGGAGCGGCCGCCTATCGCATGCAAGGTCAGACCTACGATTGCGGCAGTCAGCTCGGTTATCTCGAGGCGACACTGGCGCTGGGGCGCAAGCACCCGACGCTGGGTGAAGGCTTCCGTCAATTGATCAAACAATACGCGGCCGAGGACTGAAGCGATGCGGGTGGTCGTACATGGTAGCGAACTGGCCGCGGCAACTGCCGCAGCCGCATTATGCTCGGTCGGGCATCAGGTTACCTGGATGCCGCATGCCGATTTCCCCTGGGAAAGTCTGGCCAATGCCGACTGGGTGATCAGCGAGCCGGGACTCAAGGATCAGATTCTGGCAGGCCAGAATTCCGGTCAATTGGTGATCGTCGAAGAAGTGCCCGCCGATACCGACGCGGACGTTCACTGGCTGGCCCTGTCGCCGGATCAGCGCGAAGCCGCCGAGAGTTACGTCAGGCAGGTGCCGGGGCGTCAGAGCACGCCCTTGGTCGTCGTCAACAATTCCACCTTCCCCGTAGGGCAGACAGAGAAGCTCGAGGCATTGCTGGGGCATTCCGGTCAAGTGGCCGTCGCGCTACCGGACCGTATCGAGGAAGGGCGCGCATGGGAGACGTTCACGCGCCCGGCGCACTGGTTGCTGGGCAGCGAGGAAGAGTGGGGCACCCAGCAGATTCGCGAACTGCTGCGCGCATTCAATCGGCGTCACGAAGTGTTCCAGTTGATGCCTCGTCGTGCCGCGGAACTGACCAAGCTCGCCATCAACGGCATGCTGGCCACGCGTATCAGCTTCATGAACGAGCTGGCCGGTCTGGCCGATTCGCTCGGGGTGGATGTCGAATATGTGCGCCAGGGGATGGGGGCCGATACGCGAATCGGTTTCGAATATCTCTACCCCGGTTGCGGTTTTGGTGGACCCAACTTCTCCCGCGACCTGATGCGTCTGGCCGATGTCCAGCACTCGACGGGGCGTGAGTCTCACTTGCTCGAGCATGTCCTCGACATCAACGAAAGCAAGAAAGAGACGCTGTTCCGCAAGCTCTGGAACCATTTCAAAGGCGAACTCGAAGGTCGTACCGTCACAATCTGGGGGGCGGCGTTCAAGCCGGGGACCGCTCGGATCGATCATGCGCCCGTGCTGACGCTGCTGGAAGCGTTGTGGGCGCAAGGTGTCACGGTCAAGGTACACGACCCGGCAGCGTTGCATGCGCTGGGCCAGCTTTATCCCGATCACCCGCAGCTGACGTTGTGCGAGGGCGACTTCTACAGCGCCTGCGAAGGCGCCGATGCCCTGATGCTGGTGACCGAGTGGAAGTGTTACTGGAACCCGGACTGGCGACGCCTGCTGCAGGCGCTCAACACGCCGCTGATCCTGGATGGCCGCAATATCTACGATCCGGCCTATGTCGCCTCGCGAGGCTTCGTCTACCGCGGTATCGGACGGCGGGCCTAGGGTCTTTTGACGTTTCATGCCCGGCCCTTCGGGTTGCGCGGCATTCAAACCCGCGCTGGCCAGCCCGGCCAGCGCTCATTCGGCCACTTCGCTATTGAGCTGCGCGTATTCCCAGTTTAAATGCGGCCATAGCGCATCGAAATACTCTCCTCTCCGACCTCGGTGGTCGATTCGATAGGCGTCTTCGGCCAGCGTGATCGCCAGTAACGGGATCGTTCCGATGGGGAATCGCCCCGGCGCCGATGTCGTCAGTTGCAACAGGTTCTCAGCATCGATCACCAGCCAGGACCACCCGGCCTCGCTGGCATCGATCTGGGCTCGCCACCGATATTGCAGCGCCCCCATGCCGCCAAAGGCGGCATCGATCCGCCGGGCCAGTGCGCCAGGCATTTCCACGCTACGCGCGCTCAGTCCATGCCAGAAGAACACCAGGTTCCAGGCTTCCTGGGCATGATGGCGCACGGTTCCGTCACCCGTGTTCGCCAGTGCGGCCAGGGAGAGATCGTCATCGGGCGACTGTCGCGCATTGAGGGCGTCGATGTGACGGCGATGATGATGGCTATAGAGCAGATCGACCTGGGCTCTGGACACTTCTGGCTCCAGCGAATGGCGCTCGAACGGAAGTGCGGGTAATTCGAATCGGGACACGAGGTAAGACATCGTACTCATCGACATGGTTGGAAGACGGTTGGCGGTAGACACAAGCCGGATCGGGCGAGGGCAGGTCGCGGGCATGCTACCGCGAACCCGGCCGAGATCCCAATTCGATGCCTATATCTTCACCGCGGCTGTTATCATGCGACCCTTGCGTTGCCAAGCCTAGGCTTCGTCACGGCTTTCACGTAACGTAATCCTTCGGCCGTTCGAGGCCGGCTTCCGACGCTGATTCCTCCGGCGTGATGACGCCGAAAGCAGGTGGCCGAGTAGGTGGCCGGCGAGACGATTTCCGGTATCCGCACCCGCGGAGGCCGAGATATCGCCCGTTTCATCAGTGACAGCATCACTATTGGCAAGGTATACGACGTCAATGCCATCACAATCCGACGAGTATCGCGCCCCCCCGACCATCGTGCCCGATCGCAGCGACATGACGACACCCCGAACGGGTGCGCGCCATTACCAGGGATCTCCCGGGCGACGCCCGCCCAAAGTGTGGCCATTATGGTGTTTCATTCTGCTATTGATCGCCGGGGCGGGGGCAGGAGGCTGGCAACTCTGGCAGAGGCTGCAGGCGCAGGATGCCCAGATCGCCAAGCTCAATCAGCGCCTGGATGCGACTGGTTCGACATTGGACGCTTCCGGGGAAAGTCTGCGTGCCGAGTTCGATCGCTTGCGCGATCAGTTCGAGGCGACCCGAGCGGCAGTAGGCAGTCTGGAAACCCGGGTAGCGAAGTCTCGAGAGGATGACCAGACCGCACAGCAACTCGAATCGCTCCAGCATACTGATCAGGAGCTGCGTGATTTGATCGCGACGCTGCAATCCTCGTTCACGGCGCTCGAAAGTACCGGCGAGGACGAACGCGGCGCGCTGTCGGCCAGGCTGACCACGCTCGAAGGCGGCCAACAGCAGCAGGATGAGCGTATCACGGCCGTGAACGACGCTCTGGATCGGCTGGAACAGACCGGCCAAGAGCGATCGGACCAGTTCGTCGCCTCGCTCGATACGCTGCGTCAGGATCAGCAGGCGCTCTCGAAGCAACTCGAAGAGATCGAGGGCTCGGATACTCAAGCCACGCTGACGGACCTGCAATCTACGCTGACGACGCTCGAGAAACGCGTCGATGCGCTCTCGCAGCAGGAGACACCGTCCACGGAAGAGTTGGAACAGATTCGCAGCTCGCTGACGGAACTTCGGCAGGGGCAAACCGCTCTCAATGCCAGTCTCGAATCCTTGCAGTCACGCGTCGATGATCTGCCCGCCGGGGTCAGCGCTTCTCAGATTCGCGAACTCAAAGAAAGACTGGGATCACTCGAGGCCAGTCGCGCCCAGCTGACGCGACGTGTCGCCTCGCTGATTACCAATGTCTCTGATCTACAGCGCGGCGGAGGTTGAGTCGATGTTTCAAGCCAAGGTCCTAGGGATGGGACTGATCTGCCTAGGGCTGCCTGTCGCGGGGCACGTCTGGGCGCTGGACGTCACCGTGCACGGATTGAGCGGGGCGCCTGCGGACAATGTCGTCAACATTCTTTCCGAGCTCGAGGCCGATAGCCAATCCACTCGCGAACGCCTGGATGGCGTGGTGAGAAACCGGGCCGAGCAGGCCCTCCAGGCATTTGGCTACTACAATGCCGAACTCGCCACTCGCTATCCCGATGAAGACAACGAGCGCGTCGTCATCGATATCGAGCCGGGCGAGCGTACCGAAATCACGCAGGTCGACGTGTCGCTCGAGGGCGATGCCAAAGACGATGCGGCGTTCGAAAGCGCGATGCAGTCGAACCCGCTCAAGGTCGGCGATCCGTTGTTGCACACCCGCTATGACGGCTTCAAGGGCAGGCTGTCGACGCTGGCACTGGAACGAGGCTATTTCAATTCGCGCTTTCGTCAGCAGCGTATCGAAGTCCGCCCCTGGGAGAACAGCGCCCGCATCTTTCTCGACTTCGACAGCGGCCAACGCTACCGATTCGGGCATGTCCATTTTCGCGGCAGTCAGATCCAGCAGCACCGCTTGAAGAACATGGTCCCGTTCGAGCCGGGAGAACCCTATCTCGCCGGCGATCTGGCCACGCTCAATCAGAATCTGGGGCAGACCAACTGGTTCAGTGGTGTGGCGGTACGGCCACGCGTCAATGAAGAGGCATCGCCGGCCGCGCCCAGCCAGTGGTGGCGCGAGGCGACCGGCCGCGACACGACTGCCGACCCCGATTCAGTGCTGGGTGGGCCGGGCTTGAACGTCGCCAGGGAAATAACCGATAGCCGACCCACGGTCGTGCCTGTCGATGTGGAGCTGACCCCGGCGGATCGCCATCAGTTCGAGGTCGGTGTGGGTTACGCCACCGATGTGGGGCCGCGCACCCAGTTCTCCTGGACCATACCCTGGCTGAATCGCTACGGTCACAGCCTGACCAACTCGCTGTATCTTTCCGCGCCCGAACAGCGCTTCTCGGGAGAATACACGATTCCGCTCGAGAACCCGCTGAGAGACAGTTATCGCGTTCGCTACGGCCTCAAGAACATCGATAACGAGGACACCAAGAGCTTCGAGAGTTCGGTCCAGATGGCGCGTCACTGGGAATTCTCCAATGGTTGGGCGCAGGATCTCTACTGGCAGACCACCTACGAGAACTTTACCCAGGCCGACCAGGACGATGCCGTACTGCTGCTCTATCCCGGCATCAGTTGGTCGCGCACTCGCAAGCGCAACCAGACCTTCCCGAGCTGGGGCGACAGGCAGCAGTTGACACTGGAATGGTCGGACCCGGCCTGGGGATCGGATGCTCGCTTCGTGCGGACCACCTTCGATTCCCAGTGGGTGAGAATGCTCGGCAGCGAGAACCGTTTCGTCGGCCGTATCGGTGGCGGCGCCATGGCCACCAATACCTTCGACAAGGTCCCGCCATCGCTGCGCTTCTTCGCCGGGGGCGACCAGAGCATTCGCGGATACTCCTACGAGAGTCTTTCGCCCGAGAACGAGGACGGCGAGCTTCTCGGTGGTCAACACATGCTGACCAGCAGCATCGAGTATCAACGCCACCTGACCGGCAACTTCTGGAGCGCCACATTCGTCGATACGGGCAACGCGTTCGATGAATGGTGGCCGGACGAACTCAAGACCGGCGCTGGCGTCGGCGTACGCTGGATCTCACCCGTCGGGCCGATCCGTTTCGATATCGCCCATCCGTTTGACGACGAGGAGGACTCTTGGCGTCTCCATTTCTCCATCGGACCGGAATTCTGATTCGGCTGCTGCTGTTCCTGGTCCTGTGGCTGCTGGGCCTGATTCTGACACTCGCCGGGCTGGGTCTGTCGCCCTGGGGCAGCCAGTGGCTTTTCGAGCAGGCCCAGTCGCGCGGCTGGGTCGAGGCGCAGCGTTTCGAGGGTGCACCGCTCGATGAACTGACCATCGAGGGGCTACGCCTGTCCGCCGGGACGCTGGATCTCGCCGTGGACAGTTTCCACCTTGCCTGGGCCGACGACTGCCTGCTCAGGGGCCGCGTGTGTCTCGACGATCTGAGCATCACCGGCGCCCGCATTCGACTGGGCGAGGGCGATTCCCAGCCTCCGCCGACGCCCGCAGCGGAAGAGGGCGGCGGCATGCCGTCGATTGCCGTTCCTCTGCCTATCGAGATTCGCCAGGTTCGTCTTGACGACGTCGGCATTCGGCTGGCCGATGGCACCGATATCCATTGGCAACACTTCCAGACGGGCGCCGAAATGTCCGGCAACCATCTGAAACTGTTGCCCACGACGCTCGACCAGACCCGCATTCGACTACCCGAGAGTCCGGGCCAGACGCTCGCCATGCCCGATCTCGGCAGCGACGTTCTCAGTCCGGATGCCATCGATGCCTCGGTCGCCGTCAATGCTGTCGGCGACAACGCGACGCTGCCACCGGCCTCGATTACCGACACGCCTCCCGACACGCTTCCCGACAACCCCGTGACGATGGCATTGACGCCGCTGACGCTGGCAGCCGCTGCCAACGTGGCCGACGGCGATGCCGGGCAGAGCGACGCACGGGTCCAGAGCATCGAGCAGAGCCTGCGGGAGATCCGCGACCGGCTGCCCGATATCCAGTTGCCGCTGGAGGTCGAGATACCGGATCTGACGATCAGCGACCTGCGACTCGAGGGGCCGAACCCGCAACGTCTCGACCGGTTGGCGCTGTCGGCTTCCGCGGTCGATCGCCGGGTCGAGATTCACCGGCTAGTGGTGGAGGCGCCCGATGGTCATGCCGAACTCACCGCCAGCGCCGAGCTGCAGGGCGACGTTCCGCTCTCGCTGTCGCTGCGGGGGCGTGTCACACGAGCGCCGGTCTACGGCCAGACGATGACACTCGATGCCAAGGGCACGCTCGACGATCTGGATATCCAGATGCGCACGGCCGGTAATGCCGAGGCATCGCTCGATGCCCGGATTCAAGCCTTCGAACCGGGGCTGCCGTTCACTGTAAACCTCAATGCGGATCAACTGCGTTGGCCGCTGGCGTCGCGTCCGTTCGCGCCTTTCACCGACCTGGACGATGGCCTCGACGAGGCCGCTATCCTCGCGGCACGAAAACTGCAGGACGTGCAAGCCATCGAGCAGACAGCGCCGCAATATCAGCTCGACCACCTGGCGCTGAACGTCGACGGCACGCTGGCGAACTATCGCGCCGATCTCGACCTGGCCGGACAGGGCGCCGGGTTGCCGCCCGCCACGCTGACACTCGCTGGCAAGGGCGATCTCGACCATTTCGCCTGGCAGCCGATGCAGGTGGCAAGCCAGGGAGGCAAGCTCGAAAGCCAGGGCACGGTGCGCTGGGCGCCGGCATTGTCCGCCAGCGTGCATCTGGATTTTCAGCAACTGCCGCTGGGCGCTTTTTCACAGGCCATCACCGGGCAACTGAATGGCCAGACCCAGGCGGCTTTCGCGATGCGCGACGACGGCGGCTGGCAGCTCGCGGTACCTCGGCTGGCGATCGACGGTCGGCTTCAGCAGCGGGCACTCAGTTTGCACGCGCAAGTCGATGGCAACAGCGAGATGCAGTGGAATATTCGCGAGCTCGATTTCCGCCAGGGCGACAACCGGATCACCGCCAGCGGGCGAGTCGACCGGAATCTCGACATCGAGGGTCGTATCGATGCGCCCGCCCTGGGCACGATCCTGCCGGATCTCTCCGGGGCGCTGAGCGGCCGATTTCAGGGCCGCGGGACGCTGGAGCGGCCGCAGATCGCGCTCGATCTTCAGGGCCGCGGTGTCGGCTATGCCGAGAACCGGCTCGAGCAGCTGGCGCTGAAAGCCGACTCCACGGGAACGCAGGATCCGCAGTTCGACGTGGATCTGACAGCGAGCGGCATTCAGACGGCGGGACAGCAGATTCGATCCGTCGAGCTCGATCTCGCCGGGCGTCTGTCTCAGCACCAGCTGTCGCTCGACGTGAGCGGCGGCGAGGGCCTTCCGGTCTCGCAGGCGTCAATCCGGCTTCAAGGCGGTCTCGATAGCGCTTTCCAGCATTATCAGGGCGTATTCTCCCGGCTGACGGCCTCGACCGACTACGGCGATATCGGGCTGCGCGATTCGCTGAACTTCAATGCCAATCTGGCCAATGCCAGCGCAACGATTTCCCCGTTCTGCCTTGATCGCCAGCAGGGTGGGGCGCTCTGCCTGACCGAACGCATGAATGCCTCGGCAGCCCAGGGGCGAGCCGCGCTGTCGATCGACGAGCTTCCCATGGCACTGCTCAACGACTTCATGCCCGACGCGTGGCAAATCGATGGTCAGACCAACGGCGATATCGTCGCCAACTGGTCGCGAGGCGGTCAGGCCTGGGCTGCCAACGCCGATATCGAGAGCGACGTGACGGTCAGCGGCGTCGATGCGCGAGGCGCGCCGTGGCAGGTGCCGGCGGCGACGATATCGCTGTCGCTGGATGCCGATCAGCAGCGGGCCCGGACCCAGCTCGACCTGCAACTGGAAGACGCGGGCCGGGTTCGGCTGCAGACTCGGATCGACGATCCCGCGGGCGACGGCACGCTGGAAGGGCGTCTGCAGATGAGCGATCTCCGCTTCAGCCCCTATCGACCCCTGGTGGCGGGAATCGACCAGTTGGAAGGCGCCATCAATGGCGATGTGGCGCTCGGCGGCACGCTTGCCATGCCGGCGCTGAATGGCGATATCACCATCGATGGCGTGCAGGTCAAGGGGGGCGTGTCGCCGGTCGCGATCACCGACGCCCAGCTGTCACTGGCTCTGCAAGGCCAGTCGTCGACACTGCAGGGATTCGTGCAGAGCGACGAGGGCCGGCTCGATCTCTCGGGGGATGCCAACTGGCAGGATCCGGCCAACTGGCGAGCCAATGTCAATATCGACGGCACCGAATCGCCGCTGATGGTGGCGATGCCGGCCTACGGTCGCCTGAGAGTTGCCCCGGATCTGCAGATCCATGCCATGCCGCAGCGACTCCAGGTTCGCGGCGATGTCAGCATTCCATGGGCGCGGCTGGAGATTGGCCAGATTCCCTCGTCGGCGCAAGCGCCCAGCAGCGACACCGTCATCATCACCGAGGAAGAGGATCGCCAGCAGCAGGCCGCAGCCGCGGCCCGGCAGAACGAAGAGGGTGCCGGTACGGCTCAGGCTCTGGCCGATGCGGGGATGCAGCTCGATGTCCGCGTCAACCTGCATCTCGGGCCGGACATGCAACTGGAAGCCTACGGTCTCGAAGCCGGGCTCACCGGCGAGCTGCAGGTGCGTCAGGGCACCGGCCCGGTCCAGCTCTATGGCGACGTCAATCTGGTCGACGGCACCTATACCTCGTTCGGGCAGGACCTGATCATTCGCCAGGGGCAGGTACTGTTCAGCGGGCCAGCGTCCCAGCCGAGTCTGCAGTTCGAGGCCATCCGCAATCCGGATACCACCGAAGACGACGTGATTGCCGGCTTGCGGGTGACCGGTTCGGCCTCCTCGCCGCGTCTGACGATCTTCTCCGAACCCGCCATGACGGAAAGCCGCGCCCTGTCCTATATTCTTCGGGGCCGAGCGCCGGAGGATACCGGCAGCGGAGACGACGCCTTGACCTCGGCGTTGATCGGGCTCTCGCTGTCGCAGACCGGCAGTGCCGTAGGGCAGGTCGGCCAGGCGTTCGGCGTGCAGGATCTGAGTCTCGATGCGTCGGGATCGGGCGATGACAGCCAGGTGGTGGTCAGCGGTTATGTCTTCGACGACTTGAAGGTGAGCTACGGCGTCGGCATATTCTCTCCCATCGCCGAGCTGACCCTGCGTTATCGCCTGATTCAGAATCTCTATCTGCAGGCCGTTTCCGGCGCCGCGCAGGCCGTCGATCTGATCTACACCTTCAGCCTGGGCCGTGCCAGCGATACCTGAGACGCTCATCCGAGGGGCTCGCCCGACATTATCGGCGTCCGGCAATGCCGGGCGCCTCTTCGATCATCCGGAGGTAACCCATGTTTAAACGACGTTCCGAATCGCTACCGACTGCGGAGACAGCACTCCCGGGGCGCGATATGCCCATTCAGATCAGCGGTGAACACCTGATCAATGGCGCTGCGATGCAACCGCCTTTCCCGGCCGGCACCGAGCAGATCGTATTGGGGCTGGGGTGCTTCTGGGGGGCGGAGCGGCTGTTCTGGGAGCAGGATGGCGTCGTCGTCACTGCCGTGGGCTATGCCGGCGGTATCACGCCGAATCCGACCTATGAAGAGACCTGTACCGGCAGGACGGGCCACGCCGAAGTCGTGCTGGTCGTCTACGATCCGGCCCGTGTCACGCTCGAGTCGCTGCTGGGTACCTTCTGGGAAGCTCATGATCCGACCCAGGGAATGCGGCAAGGCAACGACCTGGGCACGCAATACCGTTCGACGATCTATACCACCAGCGAGAAGCAGCAAGCGGTGGCCGAGCGGAGCCGGGACGAGTATCAGGCGGCGCTGCAAGCCCAAGGTATGGGAGAGATCACCACCGAGATTCGTCCGCTGGATACGTTCTACTACGCCGAAGAGTATCACCAGCAGTATCTCGCCAAGAATCCCAATGGCTACTGTGGTCTGAAGGGGACAGGCGTCACCTGTCCACTACCGGCCTGATCGCCGATCAGGCATCGCTTGAGTCTGCGGCTCTCTTCGCTGCCTGGCTTGACGATCGGTTCAGTGATCGAGCAGAGGGGAGGGAGCCGTCTGGCTTAGCTTGCGCGGCGCCCACTGCTGCAGCTGCGCTTCGATGCGTCGGGTCAGCCAGGAACCCAGCCGCCCGCCGCGTCTTTCCACGTACCCGACGTGGCCGCCGTGGCGGGCAATTTCCACCCGCACCGACGGCGAGGGCACCGGCAGGCGGGCGAACAGATCCGGCGGCATGAACGGGTCGTCGTTCGCATGCAGGATCAGCGTCGGCAATTCGATTTCTCCCAGCAACGGCCCCGCCGAGGCGCGTCGATAGTAATCGCTGGCAGAGCGAAAGCCGTGCAGCGGGGCGGTGACGTCGTTGTCATAGGCCCAGAAGCTGTTCAACTGTCGAATCTGCTGCGCGCTGATCGTCAACGGCAACGGGGTCGTCCGCAGTCGGGTCAGAACCTTGCGTTTGAGCTGGCGCAGCAGATAGCGCTGATAAAGCCGTGAGAACCCGTGATTGAGCGTATCGGCACTCGCGGCGAGATCCAGCGGCGCGTTGATCGCGATGGCACCCTCCAGCGGCAGACCGTCGCCACCCTGTTCGGCCACCAGTTTCAGCAGCATGTTCGCGCCCAGCGACACTCCCGCAGCCACCATGAGTGCCTCGGGATAACGCTGTGCCAGTTGACCGATGACCCAGTAGGCATCGGCGGTATCTCCCGAGTGATAGGCTCGCGGCAACCGGTTCGGCGTTTGTCCGCAGCCACGAAAATGCATCAGCACGGCACGCCATCCCATTCGCGCCGCGGCATGGAGCAGCTCGCGGGCGTAGGGCGAATCGAAGGAACCTTCCAGACCATGGAATAGCAGGAAGATCGGCGCGTCGGCGCGCGGCGGGGCCGGGCGGGCCCAGGCCAGCTCCACGAAATCGCCATCCGGCAGGTTCACGACCTCGGTGTCTTTCGCCAGAAAGCCGCCGGGCAGCAGTCGCGGCAGCAGTGTCTGGACGTGCGCGTTGCGCAGCCCCGACGGCGCGCGAAAATCAGCCGATACGATCGTGCCTGCCATGAATGGATTCAATCCTCGGCGATCGGTCTGCCCTGGGTCAGATTGTCGTGACCCTCTGCCGTGACGATCACGTTATCCTCGATCCGGATGCCTCCGTGATCCTGAAGCCGGTCGACGGCCGCCCAGTCGACGGTTTCACGCTGCGCGCCCTGGCGAAACGGCGCCAGCAACATGGGAATCACGTACAAACCCGGTTCTATGGTAACCACCATGCCGACGTCAAGCGTGCGTGTCAGGCGCAGGGCAGGATCTTCGGCCGGCGGCGGCAACGGCGTACCCTGTCCGTCGCGCTGCCGGCCGCCCACGTCATGAACCTGAATGCCCAGGCTGTGCCCGAGCCCGTGGGGGCAGAAGGCGCGTGTCAGGCCGCTCTCCACGGCCGCTTCGGCGCTGATCGAGATCAGTCGGGTCTCGACCAGCAGCTCGGCCAGATGGCGGTGCATTTCCCGATGCAGTTCGACGAAATCCAGTCCCGGAGCCAGCCGCGAAATGAGACGCTGCTGATAGTCGGTGACGCCCTGGATGAGTCGCTCGAACAGCGGGTCGGCGTGAACGGAAGCCCAGGTGCGCGTGATATCCGCCGCGTAGCCTGCGTGGGAGTGGCCGGCGTCGACCAGCAGCGACTTCGGCGTGCCGGGTGCCTCCACGTCATAGTGTTGATAATGCAGGGTGCCCGCGTGGTGGTCGATGCCGATGATATTCTGGTAGGGAACCTGGGATTCCCGCTGGCGCGTCGCCGCGAGATAGGCGAGCTGGATATCCAGTTCGCTGGCGCCCGCTGCAAAGGCATTGCGGGCCGCATCGTGGCCCTTCAGGGCCCACTGATTGGCAACGAACAGGCAATGGCGCTCGTAGTCATCCTTGTACATGCGCAATTCGTCCAGCGCCGCCAACAGCGCCGGCGGATTGAGCTCGGCCCCGGCCGGCAGCGACGATGCTTCCAGATTACCGATCACGGCCAGGCGGCGGGCAGCCATATCGCTTTCCGGCGGCCAGCCGGTATCGCGCAGCGGCTGTAGCGTCATGACTTCCGCCAATACGCCCGTCGGCGCTGGCGTGGCCAGGTGCCAGAAATCGGCCGGCGCGTGGTAGTACCAGCGGGGCGAACTACCCGGCTGAATCAGCAGCCAGTCGTGCTGATGATGGCTGGCCCCGGTCCAGTGGACGAAATGACCGTAGCTCTTGAAGGAGGCTTCCTGATCATCGGCAAAGTGGACGCCGGCATGGCCGCTGTAGATCAGAACGGCATCGAACCGTTGGGCAGCGAGAATATCGGCGTAAGCCGACTGGAGGCGTTCCAGGTGGGCGCGTTGAAGCGTTGCGACGGTATCGTTGCTAGAAGTCATAGTCATGGGCGTTTCCTGTCGTTGATTTATCACCGGGCGGCAGCGAGTCGTGTCAGCAGGCCCGGTAGCGTGGGATGCCGACTGTCCTGCCGAAAATAGAGGCGTAACGATAGCGGCACGTCCCAGCGTTGATCGCCGGCACGCGTCAGCTCGCCAGTTTCGAGAAGATGACGAACCGTGCGCCAGGGTAGCCAGCCAAGCCCGTAGCCCTGCTGCACCAGTTCACGAATGTTGGATGTCTGGACGTTCTCGTTGAGCGTGGACAGATGCACTTCCTGGCGTGAGCGCCCCCAGTGGGCCTGCAGCGCTGCGGCGATCAATCCGCTGGGATGATAGGCGATATGCGGTACCGGCTCCCGCTTGTGGCCGGGCAGGGCAAAACGTGGTTGACCATCGGCATCGGCCAGGCAGACGGGGATCAGACGCTCCTCGCCGATCTCGAGGTAGCGCACGCCACTGAGATCGACATCGAGTGCCGTGCGACCTTCCGGCCAGTAACACAGCGCCAGATCCACTTCGCCACGCTCCAGCGCCTGAAAATACTCTCCGACCAGCCAGCTCGTGGCACGCAGATAGGGTTCGACCTGCGACTGGATGGCATTCGTTTCCAGCCATGAAGGGACGAAGTGGGTCACCAGGCTCTGGGGCGCCGCCAGCTTGACGCGACGCGAGTCCTCCCGGGCGAGGTTCTGCAATCGTTCCCGCGTGACCCGCACCCGCTCGGTAATCTGCTTGCACAGAATGAGGAACTCCTCGCCGGCCGGGGTCAGACTGAGCGGCAGTGTCTGACGGTTGATCAGCGTGGCGCCCATCGACTCCTCGAGCAGTTTGATGCGCCGCGAAAAGGTCGGTTGGGTGACGTTCTGTTGATCGGCGGCACGAGAAAAATGACGCGTTTCGGCCAGGACGATGAAGTCCTCCAGCCAACGTAGTTCCATGGTGTTCTCTATCGTAAATCACGCGGTTGCGATGCGCCGGACGATGGGTTGGCAAATCGCCTCATCGAGGTCATAGAACCGACTCGAAAGCACCGACTCGAACCAGCCTACCCGATACGCCGTTGAGCGACTATTGAAGGCGATCATGAAATGCGTCCTTCCTCGACGGCGTGGCACGCGACCCGATGACCGTCCCGGGTAACGAGCGCTGCCGGCGTTTCCCGCTGGCAGCGAGCGTTGACGTGAGGGCAGCGTTCCCGGAACACGCACCCGCTCGACGTCTCGATCGGGGGCGGGTCTTCGTCGCTCAGACGCAGTGGCTCGGTATCGCTATCTTCCAGCCGAGGACTCGCGGCCAATAGCGCCCGGGTATACGGGTGCCGGGGTTGCGCGAAGAGCGTGTCGGCATCCGCCAGTTCGCAGATCGTCCCTCGATACATGACCGCGACTTGCGTGGCGAAGTGCTCGACGACCGCCAGATCATGGGTGATGAACAGGTAGGTCAGACGACGTTCCGCCTGAGCATCCATCAACAGATTCATGATCTGGGCCTGAACCGAGACGTCCAGGGCGGAGACGGGCTCGTCGGCCACGATGAACTCGGGTTCCACGCTGAGCGCCCTGGCGATGGCGATACGTTGCCGCTGCCCGCCGGAGAGCTCGTGGGCGAAGCGCTCGCCCCAGCCGATATCGATACCCACGTCGGCCATCAGCGCATCGGCCCGATGGCGAATCTTCGAACGCGGCCAGTCGGGATGATGGAAACGAATGGGCTCCTCGAGGGTCTGGCGCATTGTCAGGCGCGGATTCAGCGACGAATGAGGGTTCTGGAAGATCATCTGCATGCGCCGACGAAAAGGGCGCCACTGCTTCGCGTCGAGACGGTCGACTCGCTGGCCGTCGTAACTTACTTCCCCGTCGCTGGCCGTCAGCAAGCCCATGATCAAGCGTGCCAGGGTCGATTTGCCACATCCCGATTCGCCCACCACGCAGAGTGCATCGCCGCGCTGGATATCCAGGTCGACGCCATTGACCGCATGAATCCTCTGACGGCGCCAGGCGCGCCGACGCTTGTCGAACCGCCACGGCAGCAGGCGTTCCGGATGCAGCGCAAAGCGTTTGTGCAAGCCACGAACCCGGACCAGCGGAGCGGGCGCATCGGCCGCACGTCCCAGCGTCTGCAGCGAATCGGTGGGGTTCATATTGCCTCTTCCTCGATCGGCACGGTCGTTATCAGTTCACGGACCCAGTGGCAGGCAACCCGGCTTCCGCCGGAGGAGACGGCCTCGGGCACCCGTTCCACGCACGCCTGCCGCAGTCGCCCTTGTGGCGTGAAGCGGTAACGACATCGGGGATGGAAGGCGCAGCCGTCCGGCACCCGGGCAAGGCTCGGCATGTTGCCGGGGATCTGCGCCAGGCGCTGCCTGGGCAGCGTCATCTGGGGCAGGGCATTGATCAATCCCTGCGTATAGGGATGCTGGGCATCATTGATGATCTCCCGGGTCGGCCCCTGCTCGACGATGCGGCCGGCATACATCACCAGCAGGCGCTGCGTCAGTTGGCCGATGACGCCAAGTTCATGGGAGATCACGATCAGGCCGACGTTGTGCTTGTCGCATAGTTGCGTGAGCAGAGCGATGATCTCGGCCTGGATGGTGACATCGAGAGCGGTGGTGGGCTCGTCGGCAATGATGATGTCGGGATCCAGCAACAGCGCGATGGCGATGACCACGCGCTGACAGAGCCCACCGGAGAGCTGGTGCGGATACTGCTCGAAACGCTGCTCGGGGGAGGACACCTGCACCTGGCGCAGCTTGTGCAGCGCGATGGCCCGTGCGCGGCGCTCGGAGATCCGGCGGTGGGCCTTGAGACTCTCGATCATCTGCCGGCCGATGGTCAGGGCCGGATTGAGCGTCGTCAGCGGATCCTGGAATATCATCGCCACGCGGTTGCCCCGAATCCTGCGCAGTTGGCGATCCGAAAGTGTCGTCAGTTCGCGTCCTTCGAACCGAACGCGACCGCCGGCGATGTATCCCGGCCGGGAAAGCAGTTTCAGCAGGCTGAAGGCGAGCACCGACTTGCCGGCGCCGGACTCGCCAACGATACCCAGCCGCTCGCCACGTTCGAGTGCGAAACTCACGTCACGCACCGCGCGGATCTCGTCGTGCCGCAGCGGGAAACGGATATCGAGGTGATCGACCTCCAGCAGCGCCATGGCGTTATCCCTTGTGAAGACGAGGATTCATCGTATCGCGCAACCAATCCCCCAGCAGGTTGATGACCAGAACCAGCGTCACCAGAAACAGCCCCGGCAACAGCGTGATCCACCAGGAACCGGACTGCAGGTAGTCGAATCCCGACTTGATCAGCGAGCCCAATGACGGTTCGGTCTCCGGCATCCCCAAACCCAAAAACGACAGCGCCGCTTCGGCCATGATGGCGTTGGCGACCTGAATGGTGGAGAGCACGAAAATCGGCGTCAGCGTGTTGGGAAGTAAGTGTCGCCACATGATGCGATAACTCGAGAAGCCCAGCACGCGAGCGGCGTCGACATAGTCTTTCTGTTTTTCCGCCAGGACGCTTGCCCTGATGGTGCGGGCGTACTGGGGCCATTCGCTCAGACCGATGATCAGTATCAGGATCACGACGCCATAATCGCCATAGAACGCGCCGCCGAATGCTGCCTTGACCACGGCACCGATGATGATCGCCATCATCAAGGTCGAGAACGACAGCTGGATATCGGCCAGCCGCATCAGTAACGCATCGACGAAGCCTCCCCGGTAACCTGCGAGCAGCCCCAGCGCCGTACCCAGCACGGATTGCAGCAGCACCGCGCCGAAGCCGATCGCAATCGACACGCGCGCGCCGTAAAGCATACTCGAGAGCAGATCCCGGCCCTGCACGTCGGTGCCCAGTAGATGGGCAGGTTCACTGCCTGCGATCCAGAAGGGTGGCAGTTCGGAATCCAGCAGGTTGATCTGCGCGAGATCGTAGGGATTGCTGGGCGCGATCCAGGGCGCGAGAAGAACGCTTGCCATGATCAGCACGAAGAGTGTCAAACAGACCTGGGCGCGGCGGTTGCGTTGCAACCGGTATAGGAAATAGGAGCCGCGGAAGCGACGCCAGACGGTTGCCGAGGAACGAGTTTCGGGACTCATGCGGCCCTCCCGCTCAACGTGATCCGCGGGTTCAGCAGCCGATACAACAGATCGACGAGGGTATTGATCACCACGAAAAGCAGTCCGACCACCATCAGGTAGGCCACGATCAGCGGCATGTCTGCACGCTCGATGGCATCGAGAAACATCAGGCCTGCTCCTGGCCACTGGAAGACAGTCTCCGTCAGCAGGGTATAGGCCACCAGCGTACCGATCTGTACCCCGCCCAGCGTCACTACCGGCAGCAGCGTGTTCTTCAGCGCGTGCAGAAAATAGATACGCGATGGCCGCAGCCCTCGGGCTCTGGCGTATTTCACGTAGTCCGACTCCAGTACCTCTAGCATTTCGGCATGAATCAGGCGGACAAACAATGGCAGCATGACCAGCGCCAGCGAGAAGGCCGGGAGTAACAGATAGAGAATGCCCTGCAGCGTGGCGAAATTGGTGTACCAGACGCCCAGGACATGGACGGGATTGCCACGCCCATAGGCAGGCATGCCGCCTTCGATGGAGAAAAGCTGGTTGAGCCAGTGGCCCCAGCCGGTATCCGCGGGAAACAGCGTTACCTGGATGCCGATCGAGAAGACCTGGATCAGCACCATGGCGGTCAGAAAGACCGGCACGGAGATACCGATCACCGATAACCCCATCAGGGTTTGCGACAACCAGCTGCGTGGCCGAATCGCGCAGAAAACGCCCATCGGCACCGATAGCAGAAGTGTCAGTACGGCACTGGCCGCCACCAGCTCGAGGGTCGCCGGCAGATAGCGGGCAATCACGCTGAGCGCAGGCTCGTGAAAGAAGTAGGAGCGGCCGAAATCCAGGTGCAAGGCGTCGTTCGCGAAATCCAGATATTGCGCCCACAGCGGGGCATCCAGACCGAGCGAGTGACGCAGTGCCGTGGCTTCTGCCTCGGTAGCCGCTGGCCCGAGCATCTGCTGGACGGGATCTCCCAGTCCACCCTGGATCGCGAAGCCGATCATGCTGATGATGAACATCACCAGGACCGCCTGGCACAGCCGCCGAATCAGAAACGGGATCATCGAGACCGCACGACCACGTCGCCCAGATAGGGCATGTTCATGACATTCAGCACGGGCGCGATATCGACCCGCTCGGCCGCCGCCCAGGCGAGATTCTGCCAGTACAGCGGGATGAACGGAGCGTCGTCATGGATCGCCTGCTCGGCCTGCCTCAGCAACTGGGCGCGAGCGTCCGGCCGGGTGGTGAGGTTCGCCCGGTCGACCAGCGCGTCGATCTGCGGATTGCAGTACTCGCTGGCGTTGTAACGCCCGGCGCCCGTGTCGGGATCGGGACAGAAGGTCAGATACTCGAAGAAATTGGCGGAATCGCCGGTATCGGAGTACCAGCCCATCATCATCATGTCGGCGGCACGGTTATCGTATTCGGCCCAATACTGATTCTTGGGTAGCGTCTCGAATTCGACAGTGACGTTGATCTTGGCCAGCATGGCGGCAATCGCCAGTGCCACCTGTGCGGTCTGGGCATCGTTCACGTAGCGGTTGTTGGGCGCCATCAGGGTGACCGAGAACCCGTCGCCGTAGCCGGCGTCACGCATCAGCTCTCGGGCCCTGGCGAGATCATAGCGTGGCGTCAGCGTCGATACGTGCCCAGCATAACCCTTGGGCGACATCTGCGCCGCGGGTGTCGCAAAGCCTTTCAGCAGACGCTCGGCAATGGCAGTCTGATTGACCGCGTAGGCAAAGGCGCGTCGCACGCGCGCATCGCGAAATGCCGGTACCCGCTGCTCGTTGAGCTGCAGCATGGTAATACGAGTGCCGGGCATGGTGACCAGCTTGACGCCATCCGCGTGACGTAATCGCTGCACGGCACTGAAGGGCACCGGCGAGATGAAATCGACGTCACCGGCGAGCAGGGCGGCGACGCGAGTCGCACTCTCGGCGATCGGTGTCATGACCAGACGATCGACGTTGCCGGGTGAATCGTCGTCCCAGTATTTGGGGAAACGCTTGAACTCGATCCGGGTGCCCGGCTGACGCGACACGATCTCGAAAGGGCCGGTGCCAGACAGGTGATTCGAGGCAAAGGAGTTGCCATTCTTGACGATCTCGCTCTTGTCCTGCCCCTTGGCCGAAGTGCCGGTATAGAACTGGCTGTCCATCGGAAAGATATAGGTCGCGAGGTTGAGCAGTAGCGGATAGGGCTGACGCGTCCGCAGGTCGACGGTGAAGTCGTCGACCGCTTCGACGCGTTCGACGGGAGCGAAAATGGCGCGGAAATCCGGGCTCCGCTTGAGACGCTGCACCGTCCATACGACATCCTTGGCCGTGAAAGCGTTACCGCTATGAAAGGTGACGCCGTGCCGCAGGTGTAGCCGCATGGTCGTATCGTCGAGTCGTTCCCAATCGGTGGCCAGCCGGGGTTCGAGCTGAAGATCCCGGTTCCAGCGAACCAGCGGGTCGAAGGCCAGATGGGAGAGCTGGAGCATGCCGATGGCAAGCTGTTCGTGAATATCCAGCGACACCGGGTCGGTGTCATAGGCCACTCTGAGCAGGGTGCTCTTATCGTCCGCCATGGCTGCGCAGGTCAATGGCAACAGAGACAGGCTTCCCATCAGCAAGCCAAGCAGAATCGTCGTGAGACGCATTGCGGGTCCGATATTGTTATGAAATCACGCCTTGAGATGACGTGGAGAACGTTGCCAATGCGTGCTGCCATTGGTCATTGGCTCGATCGGTAATGTCTGGCAGATCCATCGTGTCATCCACCTTACTCATGGATGACCGATGGACCCAATCGAAATCTCGAACCATGCCATTCAATCAGCGAATAGCTCAACTCGGCTCATGAGATGTTCGGCTCTGATGATGCAGGTCTGCTGCCTGGCGTTCACTCCTGAGCGGAGAAGGTCGGCTGAATACGGATACTTCCCATCTGATCGGCGCGTGACACGGTGCAGCCCAGATCATTGACGCGACCATCCGTGAGGCCATAGACCCAGCCATGCACGGACAGCGGCTGCTCCCGCTCCCAGGCACGCTGAATGATCTTGGTACGGCACAGGTTGGCAACCTGGAGGCGAACATTGTGTTCGCACATGCGGTCGACCTGCTCATCCAGGGGGAGTGACTCAAGTGTCGGCCGATGCTGCTGATAGAGCTCGCTGATGCTATTGAGCCAGTAGTCGACGATACCGTGCTCCCCGCCAGTGATTGCGGCCCTGACCCCACCACAGCCGTAGTGCCCGACCACCATGATGTGCTTGACCTTGAGCACGTCGACGGCGAACTGAACGACCGACAATGCATTCATGTCGTTGTGGTAGATCAGATTGGCAACGTTACGGTGAACGAAAACTTCACCTGGTGGCAGGTCGACGATCTGGTTGGCAGGTACGCGACTATCCGAGCATCCGATCCAGAGATAGTCGGGATTCTGCTGCTGGGAAAGCTCCGCAAAGAAGTTTGGAGCACGCTGCTGCACACCGTCGGCCCAGCGCCGATTCTGTTCGAGAAGAGTCTGGATATCGCTCATGACAGTAACCTGAGTACGTGGCTTGGCGAACGTCTTGTGTCGCCGTCAAGACAACGATTCTAGGCCATCCGGCGATATTTTCGAAGTCACATCATCTGACGCGCCGAACGCGAGCATCACGCCTTGCAAAGCTTTTTTTATATCGCCTCGATAGTCACGGACTTTTCCGACACCGGATCGAGGCTGGTATCATCGCCGCATCATGTCTCAAGGAGTTTCACTGTGGCGAATTACGATTACGATCTTTTCGTGATAGGAGCCGGTTCCGGTGGTGTACGTGCCGCACGGACGGCTGCAGCAACGGGCGTCAAAGTGGCCGTTGCCGAAGATCGCTATCTGGGCGGTACCTGTGTCAACGTCGGCTGCGTGCCGAAGAAGCTGTACTCCTACGCGGCACATTTTCACGACGCCTTCGAAGACAGCAGCGGTTTCGGCTGGACGATACCGCAGGCGCCGAAATTCGATTGGGCCACGCTTCGTGATAACAAGATCGAAGAGATCAAGCGTCTCAACGGCATCTACAACCGCCTGCTGGAAGGGGCCGGCGTCACGCTGATCAATGGCCGGGCCAAAGTCGTCGATGCCCACGCGGTCGAGATCAATGGCGAGCGCATCACCGCGGAGAAGATTCTGGTCGCGGTCGGCGGCTGGCCGTGGACGCCGCAGTTCGAGGGCAGCGAATATACCGTCAACTCCAACCAGGTATTCGACCTCGACGACTTCCCCAAGCGCTTTCTGGTCCTGGGCGGCGGCTATATCGCCGTCGAGTTCGCCAGCATATTCAATGGCCTGGGCGCCGATACGCACCTGGTCTATCGTGGCGCGCTGTTTCTACGCGGATTCGACCACGAAGTCCGCGAGTTCACACGGGACGAAATGGCCAAGAAGGGCGTCAACCTGCATTTCGAGGCCAATATCGAGCGTATCCGCAAGGTGGATGGCGGGCTCGAAGTGACATTGACCAACGGTGAACAGCTCGAGGTGGATGCCGTGCTTGCCGCCACAGGGCGTCGTCCGCACCTGGAAGGGCTGGGCCTGGATTCGCTGGGCGTGGAGCTCAACACCGACGGCACGCTCAAGGTCAACGAGCGCTACGAATCCTCCGTGCCGTCGATCCTTGCGCTGGGCGACGTGACTGGTGGCCCCGAGCTGACACCGGTCGCGCTGGCAGAAGCCATGCACCTGGTTCAGCATCATTACGGCGACAAGACACCGGGACCGCTCGACTACCAGAACATCGCGACGGCCGTGTTCTGCCATCCCAATATCGGCACCGTGGGTCTTTCCGAAGAAGAAGCGCGCGAGCGCTTCGGCGCAGTGCGCATCTACAGCGCGGATTTCCGTCCGATGAAGCACACGCTGTCCGGCAGTGACGAGCGCTGCCTGATGAAGCTGGTGGTCGATGATGCCAGCGACCGCGTCGTCGGCGCCCATATGGTTGGTGACGAAGCGGGGGAAACCATTCAAGGCATCGCGATCGCCGTGCGCGCCCAACTGACCAAGACGGATTTCGACGCCACGGTGGGTATCCACCCGACGGCAGCGGAAGAGTTCGTTACCATGCGCAGCCTCACTCGCCGCTGATCACGGCTCCGCTGCTACGTTCAATGGCCGCCTCGAGGCGGCCATTGTCGTTATGCCCGATGTCCGGCCTTCGTGACTCTCATCGGCGCGCCCCGAATTCGCCATGAGAGAAAGTTCTTCAGAACGATGCGAGCATCGGGCCTCAAAGACTTCGCCTATTTCCTCCAATACATCTTCCTCCAATACATCGCCAGCCTTCGTCTAGACTGGAATTGTCGGAATTTCCGGATGCTCATCCAGCATATAAATATTCATTATTGAACTGGTTGAGTAAAATAACCTACGGTTTGAAGCTTGCTTCACTCGCTGTTATCCTTGAATTCAAATTCGCCATAGCGACGATGACGATGACCAACCCCAATCCGGCATTTACGCCGTCGGCAGACTTGGCAAGGCCTACCGTGGCCGATGCCGTCGTTGGCAAGCCCGATATGCCACTGTTCATTCGCAAGCCCACCACGGAAGACGGGTGGGGGATCTATGAACTGGTCAAGGCCTGTCCGCCGCTCGATGTCAATTCCGGTTATGCCTATCTGTTGCTGGCAACGCAGTTCCGCGACAGCTGTGCCGTCGCGACGACGGAAGATGGGGAAATCGTCGGATTCGTGTCCGGCTACGTCAAAGCTGCCGCTCCCGATATCTATTTCCTGTGGCAAGTCGCCGTCGGGGAAAAGGCACGGGGCACCGGCCTGGCTAGACGCTTGGTCGAAGCCGTGCTGACTCGGCCGGAGCTGGCAGAGTTGAACCATCTCGAAACCACGATCACGCCCGACAACCAAGCCTCATGGGGCTTGTTCAAGCGTCTGGCGGATCGCTGGCAGGCACCCCTCATCAGTCGCGAATACTTTTCGACCGATCAATTGGGCGGAGAGCACGACCCGGAAAATCTCGTCCGAATCGGCCCGTTCGATCCCCAACGCATTCAGGGCGGATAAGGTCTGCGTTGTCACGCATGTCTTATGCCAGCACGCCTTGTCCACGCTCCCCACGACATCCACACTCCCATTACGGAGGTTGTATGCAGACTCAGATTCTCGAACGCATGGAGTCCGAGGTCCGGACCTATTCCCGCTCCTTTCCGATCGTATTCACCAAGGCTCAGGGCGCGCGCCTGACTGCCGAGGACGGCCGCGAGTACATCGATTTCCTCGCCGGCGCCGGCACGCTCAATTACGGCCATAACCATCCCAAGCTTCAGGAAGCGCTGGTCGAGTACATCACTTCCAACGGTATCGTCCATGGCCTGGACATGTGGACCGCCGCCAAGCGCGACTATCTCGAGACGCTGGAAGAAGTGATATTCAAGCCGCGTGGACTGGACTACAAGGTTCATCTCCCAGGGCCGACGGGCACCAACGCTACCGAAGCGGCGATTCGCTTGGCTCGGGTGGCGAAGGGTCGTCATAACATCGTCACCTTCACCAACGGTTTCCATGGCGTCACCATGGGCGCACTGGCAACTACCGGTAACCGCAAGTTCCGCGAAGCAACCGGCGGCATTCCGACCCAGGGTGCCAGCTTCCTGCCGTTCGACGGCTATCTCGGGGAAGGCACCGATACGCTCGACTATTTCGAGAAGCTGCTTAGCGACAAGTCGGGCGGGCTCGACGTGCCGGCTGGCGTGATCGTCGAAACGGTGCAGGGCGAGGGCGGCATCAATCCGGCGGGGCTGGATTGGCTGAAGCGCCTGGAAGGTATCTGCCGCGCGCATGACATCTTGCTGATCGTCGATGACATTCAGGCGGGTTGTGGTCGTACCGGCAAGTTCTTCAGCTTCGAGCACGCCAACATCGTGCCCGACATCGTCACCAACTCGAAGTCGCTATCCGCCTACGGTCTGCCGTTCGCCCACGTACTGATGCGCCCGGAGCTGGATAAGTGGAAGCCTGGCCAGTACAACGGCACGTTCCGCGGCTTCAACATGGCTTTCGTGACCGCAACCGCCGCGCTGAAGCACTTCTGGAGCGACGATACGTTCGAGCGCGACGTTCAGCGTAAAGGCCGTATCGTCGAGGAGCGCTTCGCCAAGATCGCCGCAACGTTGACCGAAATGGGTTATCCCGCGAGCGAACGTGGTCGCGGCCTGATGCGCGGTATCGACGTGCGCGACGGCGACGTGGCAGACAAGATCACGGCGAAAGCCTTCGAAAATGGGCTCATCATCGAAACCGCGGGGCAGGATGGTCAAGTCGTGAAGTGCCTGTGTCCGCTGGTGATCAGCGATGAAGACCTCCTCGAAGGTCTGGATATTCTGGAGCGCAGTGCCAAGGAAGCCTTCGCCTGAGGCGGAAACTGACACGACGCACAATAGGGCGGCCCTCCTTCAACGAGCATGGGGCCGTCTCTCATGTCATCTTTTGACGAGTCACCCACCAGGAGTTGTATCGATGATCGTACGTAATCTTCAGGAATGCATGAAAACCGACCGCTTCGTCGAAGCCGAGAACGGTAACTGGGACAGCACTCGCTTGATGCTGGCTGAAGACGGCTGTGGGTTTTCATTCAACATCACGCGTATTCATCCGGGTACGGAAACCCACATTCACTACAAGAACCACATCGAAGCGGTGTTCTGCTACGAAGGTGAGGGTGAAGTGGAAACCATCGCCGATGGCAAGATCCATACCATCAAGGCCGGCGACATGTATTTGCTCGACCAGCACGATGAGCATTGGCTGCGTGGCAAGGAAAAGGGCATGACCGTGGCCTGTGTCTTCAGCCCTGCGCTAACTGGCCGTGAAATTCACCGCGAAGACGGCTCCTACGCACCGGCCGAGTAAATCTCAACGCGCCATCGTTCATTCAGGCACAAAAAAAGACCGCTTATGCGGTCTTTTTTTGATCCTGACCTCCTCCCAGAAACCGGATCCACCGGCAATGTGAAATTCCCGCTACGTTTATTCTGATAGCACGAGATCTCGCGATGGAGCCTCGACTTGGTGCCGTGAAAACAGAATACCAACGGACTAATTCGCCAGTAATTTTGAAGGGTACGGCCTTTCGAGAAGTCATCGACGCTGAGCTGCGGTAGGTCGTAGAGAGGCTCAACAACCTGCCCGCAGCGTCTGGGTTATCAGACTCCGGTCCAAGTATTTTGAGTGGATACTCAGGCTCATTGGAAATGCGTTTTTCTAAGGTAATTTCGATTGGCTAGCAATCATAGATAAAGTTGTGTCGTGATCAATCTGAGCTAAGAACTGCTTGGCCTCCTTTTGAAAGGCTGCTAATGCTTGTCCAGATAGCTGCTTGCCTTCCGGCAATTTGACGCGCATGGCGTCGACTTGATTATTGTTAACCATTAATTCGTAATGAAGATGAGGCCCCGTGCTACGACCCGTATTGCCGGATAGTGCAATCTTCTGGCCTCTGGAAACGCGCTCGCCTTCAGATACCAAGCGTTTGGATAGGTGCATATAGCGAGTCTTGTAGCCGTTGTCATGGCGGATCACAACGTAGTTTCCAGCGCCATTTGCTTGATAGGCCGATTTGACAACACGTCCATTTGCTGGAGATTGAATCGAAGTGCCAATGGTTACTGCAAAGTCAGTGCCTCGATGCGGACTAACTCGGCCAGTGATTGGGTGCTTTCGCCGCAAGTTAAAAGGCGAGCTTATCCTGTAGTCGCCTTTAAACGGCTTCCGGTTAAATGCCGGGGAGAGGCTGTAGCCTTCAGAGGTATAAAAATTGTCATCAGCAGGATTCCTAACGATAGCTAGGTCTCTTTTATTGCCTTTGTAGTGAGCAGCAAGGATGCGCGAATCAGCAGCCTGACCCTCAATCATATCGGTTTCTACCAAAACTCGGAATTGATCTCCTCGCCGGGCAGCACGGCGAAAATTTATCTTTTTCGAAAGTAGATCGCTCAGATCAGACACTTCTGAGTAAGATAAGCCAGTGGCGCTGGCTGACTGAGCAAAACTGCCATTGACGGTTCCTGAAAACAATCGCTCCGTTTTCCGAGCCGTTTTTTCAAGACGAGTAACCTCAAAGCTCTTGCTGTCGTGGTCGCGTTCAATCAGGAGGCCGGAATGTGCATCCTCCATGATTCGCAGTGCCAATAATTCACCAGATTCGTTAATTTTAAAGTCAAAGTTATCACCGACACGCCAGCGAGTGAATGTCCTTTCGTCCGGGATTTCTTCGAGAAGCTGCATAACTTCATCATAGCCTAGTCCCAGAATGCGTTCGGCCATGTCCGCGAAAGTATCGCCGGATTGAATGGTATAAGTTTCCCAAGATGGGACGAATCTTTCGTTGGCTACCAGTTCTTCTTCCATGTCTACTTTTTCATCGTTATGTATTAGGTCGACAGATAAACCAACATCGGAAGTCCCGCCAACTTTGCGATCGTTGGCTTCTGTTGACGAGTCGGTAAGTCGAATCGCCATGTGCAGCGCCTGGCTATCCAGTTCGCTAGCGTCTTTAGTACTTTCCGGCTTGGTTGTAGGAACGCTGGGGTTTAATGGTGTAGCCGCACGAACAACGCTGTCTTGGACAGTTGTTTCAGAAACGCGAGTAGTTTCAACTTCGTCTGTTACCAATAGGAGGCTTTGCGGCGAGCCTGCCGTGGGCTTGGTAAGTCCGGTGGAAGCCTGAGCGGGGCCCGTATATTTGTAGTTGGTGCTGACTTTAACAGCTGTCATGGTGTCAGCTTGAGCTTGGAAGCGAGTAGATAACTCAATGCTTGGCGAACTAGCCTCGTTAAGGGGCGCATCATCTCCATTAGAAGCTTTTAACACAGAGAAGATTTCCTGCGCTCCTAGTAACGTGACTAGCGTAGCTATAGGTAAAATCAGTAATTTTCGGCTGCGAGGCAGGAAGCGAAGGATTCTTAGCATGAGAGCTTATGATAGACCAAGTGAAGTGAAATGGCGGCACTTTACCCCAAACAACACGATGTGCCTACCCTACAGGGCAAGCCTCTGCGCATAATGACATTTTGTAGTGGCTTGCCTAACTGTCGATAACGGTGTCTTTTAGCTATTTCGCCTGCGTACCCCGGATATAACCAGCGCTGCTGACAATAGCCAGGTTGGCCAGCTTCCGGTGCGTGTGAATGGCGTTTCTCCCCGCATGGCCCGGATTTCTCCGTTGAGGGTGGTCATCCTGAATTGAGTCGCGCGATCGATAATGCGACCTTGCGGGTCGATGATGGCCGTCACCCCATTGTTCGTTGCCCGCATAACATAGCGACCATTTTCAAGGGCGCGTAGCCGGGCCATTTGCAGATGCTGAAGCGGCCCGATGGAGTCACCGAACCAGGTGTCGTTGGACACCGTGAGCAACACCTCAGCGTTATCGGCGCGTTGTGCCACTAAGTCCGGGAAAATAATTTCGTAACAGATCGCCGTGCCGATGCGCAGTCCAGCGGCTCGGATCGGGCCTTGTTCGGAATTGCCTGCCGTGAAGTCTGACATCGGCAGATCAAAGAAAGCGATAATGCCACGTAGCTGTTTTTCCATCGGGATGTATTCACCGAACGGTACCAGATGCGACTTGCGGTACACATCCGTAACCTCGCCGGCACCGACTACGGCATTGTAATAGCGGCCCGAGTCGTCGCGCTGCACGATACCGGTGAGTAGTTCGGCTCCTGATGGCAAAGTAGCCTTAACCCGCTCCAACAGCGGCTCGGCTTGACGCTGATACATAGGAATCGCCGTTTCCGGCCAGATAACCAGATCTATGTCTTCAGCAATGTTGCGGGTCAATCGGGCATAGGTGCTGACTGCGTTACGCTGCCCCTCGTTTGTCCATTTGCTTAGCTGGGGTAGATTGCCCTGTAACAGGCTCACTTGTACGGGCTCCTTGCTGGGTATGGTCCACTGAGTAGGAAGCATCAAGGGGAACAGCCATAGAGCGGCGATCGTGCCCCCTGCCCACCAGCGTCGACGCAGGAACTCCACCCCCAGCGTGCCCGTCAGGGCGGTAACCAATGTCAACAGCAGCACCCCGCCAACCGGGGCCAATGGTGCTAAAGGAGAATCGACGTGCGCGCTCCCCAGCAATAGCCAAGGGAAACCGGTGAAAAGGTATGTCCGTAGCACTTCAATCAACACCCACGCGCCGGCGAAGGAGAGAAAGGCTAGACGCGAGCCAGTAAAGCGCCGATAGAACCAGAAGGGAATGGCATAGAAAAGCGCCAAGGTGGCGGCAAACAGGGCTGTAAGGAAAACCGATAGCGGCACCCCCGTGTAACCGTACTCATGGATCGACACGTAGACCCATGAGGTTCCCGTGGCGAACAGCGCGATGCCATAACACCAGCCTCGCAGGGCTGCCTGACCCGGTGTCAGGTCATCCAGGCCTGAGTAAATGAGGCCGACGGCGACCGGCCCCAGCCACCAAAGCTCGAAGGGAGAGAAGGTTAGCGTCGTTAGAGCCCCTGCGAAGACCGCTAACACGCATCCCATCCAGGGGCGACAGGAAAATCGCATGGGTTGCTCCTTAACGTGACGGGCCACTTTTATCAAAAACGCCTCGGAAAAACATTATGGCCATTCTCAAAAGTCATGCTTCTATTGGCCGTCGCAGTCGTTCGCAAGTCGTTTTCTACCCGCCTCGCATGCTTCACTACCAGTAAGACGATGCGGCTTGACTCTATAGCCACTAGAAGGTTTAGAGTTTAAACACAGAAATTGAACGAGGTAACTTTTCATGCCAGCTACAAATCCCGAAGTATCCGATAACCCATACCAGTGGACCGTTCAAGGCATGGACTGTCCAAGCTGCGCCGGCAAGATCCGTGGTGCGGTGGAACGCCTGAAAGGCGTTTCCGACGTTCAGGTTTCGGTGATGAAGGAGACGCTGAGGCTTGGGCTGGACACGCGACAAACCTCGATGGAGCAAGTCGAGAAGACCGTCAAGCGGCTTGGCTATGGCGTCCAGTTCAAGCCCGCTGCCGCTGGACAGGATAGTGATCCGGACGAGAGCCATTCACACGGCGGCTGTGACGGTAGCCAGGCTCACGACCACGACCACTGTCACGGACATGACTATGACCATGACCATGACCATGACCATGACCATGACCGCGACGTGACGATGGCGACAGCCGAAGAGGCCGATACCGAGGGCACGCTCAGTTGGAAGGTCGGCGGCATGGACTGTGCCAGTTGCGCGGCGAAAATTCGTGGCGGTGTAGAGAACCTGCCGGGAGTCTCCGACGTCAAAGTGTCGGTCATGAACGAGACGCTCACGCTGAAGCTCGACGAACAGCA